>JAYVYJ010000146.1:0-57932 GCA_043784465.1 Hyphomicrobiales bacterium | reverse complement strand
CCGCGCATGGCGAACCTCCTGTTCGCCACCTTGAATCATCTCAAAGCCGATTTGGGAATCGCTTCCTACGAGTCACGGCCTCAGAGGTTTGGTATAAGGGGGGGTCCGCTTGACTTCGAAACGCCCCCCGAGACAGATCTGACACCGACTTTCGATGGCCAGCGCATACTTGCCAAGTCAACGATTAATAACGGACGCGCTCCCTGAGCGCGCCCGTTAAATCTCCAAACCTGAATCCGCTCAGGCCGCCTCGTCTTCCTCGTCGCGCACCAGCACCGGCCCGGAATCCTTGCCCTTGGCGCTGACGTCGCGGTCGATGAACTCGATCACCGCCATGGCGGCGTTGTCGCCCTTGCGGAAGCCGGCCTTCATGATGCGCAGATAGCCCCCCTGGCGCTCCTTGTAGCGCGGGGCAAGCACGTCGATCAGTTTGGCCACCAACACGGAATCGCGCAGGCGCGAGATGGCGATGCGGCGGGCGTGCAGGTCGCCCTTCTTGCCGAGCGTAACGAGTTTTTCGACCACGGGGCGAAGGTCCTTCGCCTTGGGCAGCGTCGTCATGATCTGCTCATGCTTGATGAGCGCCTGCGCCATATTGGCGAACATGGCCTGACGATGCTCGGACGTGCGGTTGAAGCGGCGCTTGGCGCGACCGTGATACATGATGGCTCTCCTGTTCGATTATGACGGCCGCCGTGCCACGGTACGGTCGTCGCTTATGTAGTTTGCGCCCTTTGGCGCGAACCCGCTCGCGCCTCGCGGCGCGAGCAGGGGCTCAGTAATGTTCCTCGAAGCGCTTTGCCAGCTCCTCGATGTTCTCGGGCGGCCAGCCGGCCACTTCCATGCCCAGATGCAGACCCATCTGCGCCAGCACTTCCTTGATCTCGTTAAGCGACTTGCGGCCGAAATTCGGCGTCCGCAACATCTCGCCCTCCGACTTCTGGATGAGGTCGCCGATGTAAAC
Organism: Hyphomicrobiales bacterium; assembly: GCA_043784465.1. Classification (GTDB taxonomy): domain Bacteria; phylum Pseudomonadota; class Alphaproteobacteria; order Rhizobiales; family Beijerinckiaceae; genus Roseiarcus. The sequence goes on along the minus strand of JAYVYJ010000146.1, from coordinate 56,968 downwards.
GATGTTGTCGTTCTTCAGGCAATTGGCCGAGCGGACCGACAGTTCGAGTTCGTCGACCTTCTTGAGCAGCGCCGGATTGAACGCCAGCTCGGGTATGGTCGAATGCGCCTCTTCGCGGCGCGGCTCCTCGAAATTGACGAACACCGCCAACTGGTCCTGAAGGATGCGGGCGGCATAGGCCAGCGCGTCCTCCGGCGACAGCGCGCCGTTGGTCTCGATGGTCATCGTCAGCTTATCCTTGTCGAGATCCTGCCCCTCGCGGGTGTTCTCGACGCGGTAGCTGACTTTTCGGACGGGCGAGAACAGGCTGTCGATCGGCATCAGGCCGATGGGGGCGTCCTCGGCGCGGTTGCGGTCAGCGGGGACATAGCCCTTGCCCGACTGCACGGTGAACTCCATGCGCAAATCCGCGCCCTCGTCCAGCGTGCAGATCGCCAGATGCGGGTTGAGGATCGCCATGTCGCCAGTCGTCTGAATGTCGCCCGCGGTGACCTGTCCGGGGCCGCGCTTCTTCAGCACGACGCGCTTGAGGCCCTCGCCCTGCATCTTCACCGCGATGTCCTTGATGTTGAGGATGATGTCGACGACATCCTCCCGCACGCCGGGGATCGAGGAGAATTCATGCAGCACGCCATCCACGTGGACGGAGGTGATGGCCGCGCCCTGAAGGGACGACAGCAAGATGCGGCGCAGCGAATTGCCGAGCGTCTGGCCAAAGCCGCGCTCGAGGGGTTCGGCGACGAGGGTGGCGACGCGGCGGGGGTCGTCGCCGTAGGACACTTCAAGCTTTTTGGGCTTGATGAGTTCCTGCCAGTTTTTCTGGATTACGACAGTTTCCATGAGGCCTCACACGCGACGGCGTTTGCGGGGACGGCAGCCGTTATGCGGAATCGGAGTCACGTCGCGGATCGACGTCACGCTGAAACCGGCGGCCTGAATGGCGCGCAGCGCCGATTCACGGCCCGCGCCGGGGCCGGAGACTTCGACTTCCAGGGTGCGCAGCCCATGCTCGCCGGCTTTCCGCACAGCGTCTTCCGCCGCCATTTGGGCGGCGAACGGAGTGGACTTACGCGAACCCTTGAAGCCCATCGTGCCGGCGGAGGACCACGAAATCGTGTTGCCCTGCGCGTCGGTGATGGTGATCATGGTGTTGTTGAACGTCGAATTCACATGCGCGACGCCGGACACGATGTTCTTTCGCTCCTTGCGTTTAACGCGGGCAGCTTCCTTGGCCATGAAAGGTTCCTTTGCGCAGCAGCGCTAAAAATGACGGACGGGGCTTATTTCTTCTTGCCGGGGATGGCCTTCGCCTTGCCCTTGCGGGTGCGGGCGTTGGTGTGGGTGCGCTGGCCGCGAACGGGCAGCTGCCTGCGGTGACGCAGGCCCCGGTAAGCGCCGAGGTCCATTAGGCGCTTGATGTTCATGGAAACTTCGCGGCGAAGGTCGCCCTCGACCATATAGTCGCGGTCGATGGTCTCGCGGATCTGCAACACTTCGGCGTCGGTCAGTTGGTTGACGCGCCGCTCGGCGGGAATGTTGACCTTCTCGCAGATTTCTTCGGCTTTCTTGGAGCCGATGCCGTGAATGTACTGAAGCGCGATGATGACGCGCTTGTTGGTGGGAATATTGACGCCTGCAATACGAGCCATCGGCCCATCGCTCCATGGTCTGCGACGCGCGAGCGCCGCGTTTTTTGGGTCTGCGGCGCGCGAGCGCCGCGTTGAAAGGCTCCGCGTCCGGTGGAGGCCGGCCCTTGCGGAGAGCCCTAAACACAAAGGGCCCGTGCGGGCGTATCACGCCGCTCGGACCCAGACTGGCTTGGGGATTGCCGCCCTATACAGACGCGCAGCGCGCCCGTCAACAGCGCGCGACAAACGCGCCGGCGTGGCGTAGACGGGCTGCGCCAAGGATCTGTTCCCTAATGCTCGAAGGCCTACCGCCCAACAACGCCGCGCATGTGATGCGCGTGACCTTAGACGAGGCGCGCGCCCGCGCGGTCGCGGACCTCATGGTGGAGAGTTTCGAGGCCGCCGAGGCCGCCTCCACCGCCTTCGAGACCGAGACGCCGTGGCCGGGCGGAGGCAAGGCGTGGGCTGTCGAGGTCTATTTCGGCTTTGCGCCCGACGAGGACGCGTTGCGCGATCTGGTCGTGGCCTGTGCGGGCGAGGAGGCGGCCGCGTTGGTCGAGTTCGGCCTGACCGAGAAGCAGGATTGGGTCGCCAACGCGCTCGCCGGATTGAAGCCCGTGCGGGCGGGGCGGTTCCTCGTGCATGGCGCGCATGACCGCGAGAGGGTGGGGCTGAACGACATCGGCGTCGAGATCGAGGCCGGCCTCGCCTTCGGCACCGGCCATCACGGCACGACGCGCGGCTGCCTCCTGCATTTCGACCGGCTGCTGAAGCGCCGCCGCCCCACGCGCGTGCTGGACGTCGGCTGCGGCGCGGGCGTGCTCGCCATCGCGGCGGCGAAAGCCCTCAAACAGCGCGTCTGGTTGGGTGACATCGATCCCGTCGCGGTTCAGGTCGCCTGCGAGAACGCCGCGCTGAACGGGGTGGGCGCGCTGGCGAAGGCCCTGGTTTCGCGGGGCGTCGAGGATCGGCGGCTGCGCGAGGGCGCGCCCTACGACGTGGTGTTCGCCAACATTCTGGCCAAGCCGCTGCGTCTTTTGGCGCCGTCCCTCGCGTCGGTGACGGCGCCGCAGGGAGAGGCCATCGTTTCGGGACTGCTGTCTCACGACGTGCCCGGCGTCTTGTCGGCATGGGCCGCACAGGGGTTTTATCTGAAGGATCGCATCGATCTGGAAGGCTGGGCGAGCCTGCGGCTCGGGCGCTGAATTTTCCTGCCGGCTCGCGGGCGCAGACCACGGCTCGGGCAGGGACGCAACCAACCCATGGCGAGGGCAAGCTGGAAACGGCGCTTTCAACGCGGCGACTGCGCCGCCCCCTCGAGTCGCCAAGGGTCGTCAATCAGGTCAAGACCGACCACGCGAGTCCGCACACCGCCACGAAACCGAGCGTGAACACCGGCGTGCGAATGAACGGCACGCCCAGCAAATAGACGGCGGCGTGAGCGAGCCGCAGCCAGAAGAACGCCATGGCCCAGAAGGCCGTCATCGCGGTCTCCTTGCCCGCGATGTGGGCGATCAGCACCAGGGCTGCGAAAGGCGCGAAGCTCTCGACCGCATTAAGCTGCGCACGGTTGGCGCGCTGCCCCCAGAGCGGCACCGGGCGGGGCGTCGGATCGACGTAGTTTTCGCCCGACAGGAAACCGTTGGTGACGACTTGCGCGACAATGTAGGGAATCCAGAGCGCGGCCGTGAGCAGGGCGGTCAGTGCGAGATATTTGAGTTCGACGGACATTTAATTTTTCTCCTTGCAAGTAAGCTTGGGACGTAAGCTCGGGACGTAAGCTCGGGACGCAAGCCCGTCGGCTGCGGCGGCGGCGGCCGCTCGATTTTCGGGTTGAAGTCCCCGCCTTCTCGGACGCGGAGGCGACCCTGCGCCGCGTCAACTCGGCGGTGTTTCGCCATTTCGCTTTTCCGCAGGTCGCGCGCCCCTCGGACGCATAGTTTCTAGCGTGTCTTGAAAACTTTCACGATGGTGGAACCGGTGGGGCGTCGGGCGTCGGCGTTGTGAAAGGTTCACAGCGCGTCCGCCGCCGATACCGGACGGCGGCGCACATAGCAGGAGCGCGCCGAAAGCGGCGGCGACCGTGGAGGCCACGGTTCGTTGAGGGCCTTCGAGCTCAGCCCTAAGCGCCAGTTCTTGCTAGTCGCGTGCCGGCGCCGCCCCGAACAAGCCGACGAAATCATAGCCCCGCGCGTTGCCCACCGCCTGATGGCAGGCCATGCAGGTGGCCGGCATGTCCTGCTGATAGGTCTCCATCACGCTGTTGGCGACGTTGCGCCCGTCGTCGGCTTCGTCGACCTTGTATTTGGCGGCTTTGCTGCCCGGCTCGGGCGGCAGGCCGGGGAAATAGCGCCCGTCGTTCTGCGGCCCGCGCGGCACCGGCGCTGTCGGCCATTGCACGGCGACCAGCATGTAACGTCGCCACACCGAGCCCGACACCTCCGGCAGCGCCCAGAAGGCCCGGTTGGTCGCCATGATCTCGCGGCGGATCGGATGCGCGCGGATCGCCTGCGACGGGGCGGGAAGGATCGCGGGCGGGTTGTCGAGCGACACGGGCGCAGCGGCCTGCCAGCCGCGCGGCGGCCAGATCTCGCGCGGACGCCTGGCGTCGTGGAAGGCGTAAGCCAAACCCACTTCGCGCGCGTCGGGCTCGCGCGTTTCGTCCACGCCGACGGCGGGCACGTTGTCGACATGCTCGAAGCTCGCCCATATGCCTTGCGGCGAGTTCGGCGTGCGCACCACGACATGAAGCCCGACCAGCGCGAGATCAGCGTGCCCGCACACGACCCGTCCCGCCGCGCGGCTCGCCGCAACGTCGGTGATCCACGCGTCCTTCGCCACATAATAGCGGGCGCGCACGGCCTCGCCGTCGGCTTGCGTCAACAGGCGCCATGCAGCTTTGACCGCCACCGCGCCCTCGGGCGCCAGCCAGCCGCCCGGACCGGAAGGCCCCGGCCCGAAGCCGCCCAAGCGCGTCTCGTAGCGCACATAGGTTCCGTTGCGCGCGACGAGCGGCGCGTCCGCCTCTCCAGGCGTAAAACTGGCCTGGTTGAACTCGGCGTAAGGGGTGAAGGCCGAGACGACTTTTTCGCCCGCCCGAGCGCCGCAGGGGTCCCCTTCGCGCGATGCGGCGAGCGCGTCGCGCGCGGCGAAACGCTCCCAGACCCGGAGGCCCGGTTCGGCGGGGCGCGCCGCACGGTCGGGGCCGCCGTCCGCGCCGGCCGGCCAGTTCAGCGCGAGAAAGGCGCGCCAGGCGAAATCGTCGAAGGCGTAGAAAGGGTCCTCGCCTTCCTCCGCGACGTCGCGCGGCGCGTCCGGTCCGACCGCAGGCCCCGCCTGCGCTTGCGTGAACAGCGCGAGAACGGCCAAAGCCGCGCCCACCGCCCGCCGCTTCCCTCCCCTCAAGACTTGCTCCGTTCCGCCCGCTGCGGGGCCGATTCTGCGCCTTCCAGGGCGCGCGCGCCAAGCCCCTCGCGCGCCGCCGCCGACAGCGGCGAAGGCGGCGCAGCGGGGTCGGCCCATACGAGAGCTTCGTGCTTGTCGGGCTCGCGATTGAGCGGCTCGCCGGAAACGATGCGCGCCTCGTAGATCGGCGAAACCCAGTGCTGGCCCTCGACCAGCGTCTCCACGACGCCCAGAGGCCGCGTCAACTCGATCTCCACGCCGATCTCCTCGGCGACCTCGCGGCGCACCGCGTCGACGACGCGCTCGCCAAAATCGACCTTGCCGCCCGGCAGGCTCCAATGCCCGGCTTCGGGCGCCTTGCGCCGCATGACGAGCAACAAACGCCCGTCGCGCCAGATCGCAGCGCCGCAACCGACCCCCGGCGTCACTGGCTGAGCGCGGACAGGATGCGCGCCCACGAGCGCGCGCCCTTGTGGAACGAGCGGCGGTCGTATTTCTCGTTGGGGCTATGGATCGCGTCGTCGTCCAGGCCGAACCCAACCATCAGCGCGTCCATGCCCAACTCGCGCTTGAAGCCGCCAACGATCGGGATCGATCCGCCCGAGCCGATCACAGCCGCCGGCTTGCCCCATTCCGCCTCCAGCGCGCGACGGGCGCGCTTCAAAGCCTCGCCGCGCGCCGGCAGGCCGATGGCCGCCGAGCCGCCGTGGCCCAGAAACTCCACCCGAACGTCGGCGGGCAGCCGCGCCTTGACGAACGCGCGCAACGAAGCCTGGATCTTCGCCGGGTCCTGCCGCCCCACCAGCCGGCAGGAAACCTTGGCGCTCGCCTGCGCCGGCAGCACGGTTTTCGCCCCCGCCTCGGTATAGCCGCCCACGATCCCGTTGAACTCGCAGGTCGGTCGCGACCACATCTGCTCCAGCACGCTGCGTCCACTTTCCCCGGCGGGCACGGACAATCCGACGTCGCCCAGAAACTTGACTGCGTCGAAATCCAGTTCGCGCCATTGCGCGGCGATGTCCTCGGGCAATTCGTCGACGCCGTCGTAGAACCCCGGCAACGTCACTTGCCCCTTGTCGTCGTGCAGGTCGGCGAGAATCCGCGCCAGCACGCGGATCGGGTTGATCGCAGGCCCCCCATAGAGCCCCGAGTGCAGGTCTCGGCTGGCGGCCTTGATGACGATTTCCTCGAACACCAGCCCGCGCAGCATCGTGGTGATCGCCGGCGTCTCGGCGTTCCACATGTTGGTGTCGCAAACCAGCAACAGGTCGGCCTTGAGCGCCTTGGCGTTTTTGGCGAGGAACGCGGGCAGGGAGGGCGAACCCGTCTCCTCCTCGCCCTCCAGCAGCACGCTCACATGGCACGGCAGGCCGCCATTGGTTTTGAAGGCCCGGCACGCCTCCAGAAACGTCATCAACTGGCCCTTGTCGTCCGCCGCGCCGCGCGCGACGATGCGCTCGCCCTCAAGGCGCGGCTCGAACGGCGGCGTCGTCCACAGGTCCAGCGGGTCGGCGGGCTGCACGTCGTAATGACCGTAGAACAGCACATGCGGCGCGTCTCTCGTCTTGGCTCTGGCCGCGCCCATCACCATCGGGCGTCCCTCCGTCGGCTCCTTGCGCGCCTCGAAGCCGAGTTCGGTCAGTTGCGCGGTCAGCCAGTCGGCGGCGCGGTCGCAATCGGGGAAGTGCTGCGGTTGCGCGGAAATCGAGGGGATGCGGACAAGCTGGAACAGCCGGTCGAGCGCGCCCTGCTGGGTCGCGTCGAGGGTGGCGAGGACGTCTTCGAGGGTGGCCATCGGGGCTCCGAACACGGCGGATTTCAGGCTTGTCTCATAGCAGGCCGGGCGGAGGCGTCCAGACGCAGCCGACGCCTGGCGCCCGAAAGCCGCGCGCGGCGCCCGCTGTAGCCCTCGCTCGGCTCCGCAAGTCGCCGGCGCGCACATCAAAACTGCGGCAAACTTGCTATCGGCGCGGGCTTCGCAGGACGTCGCCTTATTATGACGTTGCGGCGGCCTTGTTTTCGAAGCGCATTTCCTGTTCAAGCGTGTGGATAAGGCGGCGATCCGACTGCCGGATTTCCAGGGAGAACAGGTCTATGAACAAGTATCTTGCGGAACTCGTGGGCACGTTCGCCCTCGTATTCTTTGGCTGCGGCGCGGCCGTCATCGGCGGCATGGGCGCCGGGCCGACCGCCATCAACCTGCTGGGCATTTCCGCCGCGTTCGGCCTCGCCATCGTGGCGATGGCCTATGGGATCGGCCCCATCTCGGGCTGCCACGTCAACCCCGCCGTCAGCTTTGGCATGTTGATCGCCGGCCGCATCACCTTAACGGACATGATCGGCTACTGGATCGGCCAGGTCGCCGGCGCGATCCTGGGTGCGCTCGCGCTCTATGTGATCCTTTCGGGCAAGGCCGAGGGCTGGAACGGCGGTCTTGGCCAGAATGGCTGGGGCGAGGGCTATCTTGGCAATTATAACCTCGTTTCCGCCTTCGTGTTCGAGGCTGTGGCGACTTTCCTCTTCCTGGTCTGCATCCTCGGCGTCACCCAGGAGGGTTCACCCTCGCAGCTCGCCGGGTTGGCGATTGGCGGCGCGCTGATCGCCATCCACATCGTCGGCATCAACGTGACGGGCGTTTCGGTCAATCCGGCCCGCTCCATCGGTCCGGCGCTGGTGGGCATGGCCTCCAACGGCAAAGCCGTCGCGCAGCTTTGGCTGTTCATCGCGGCGCCGCTGGTCGGCGCCGGGATCGCGGGCGCGATGTTCTCGGGCGGAATGCTGAGCGCCCAACAGGTCAAGACCCCCGCCCTGAAGGGCAGCGTGTCCTGAGACGACAGGCCGAAGCCCGCAAAGGCTTCGGTCAGGCCTTGCGCCGTTCCAGAAGCCACAGCACGAAGGCGAGCCCGCAGCCGCCGACGATGCCGAAGGTTAGGTCCTTGACGATGGTGAGGCCGAACGTCGCCAGCAGCACGGCGGCGGGCGCCGGCTGGCGCAGCAGGGCGGCGAATTCGCGCTTCTCCGCCATGTTCCAGCAAACGACGATCAGCACGCCCGCGAGCGCCGATAACGGCACATAACTCGCAAGCGACCCCGCCACGAGCATGAACACGAGCAGGAACGCCGAGTGCAGCAGGCCCGCCACAGGGGTGCGCGCGCCTGCGCGCACATTTGTCGCGGTGCGCGCGATGGTGCCCGTCACCGCGATCCCACCAAACAACGCCGAGGCGACATTGGCCAGCCCTTGCGCGACAAGCTCCATGTTGGAGCGGTGCGCGCGTCCGGTCATGCCGTCCGCGACCTTCGCCGACAACAGGCTCTCGACGCCGCCGAGCAGCGTGAACGAAAGGGCGGCGGGCAGCACCGTTCCCAGGAGCGCCAGTGAGAACGCCGGCATGTGCGGCGCGGGCAGTCCATGCGGGATGCCGCCAAAACGCAGCCCGATCGTGTCGACCGGCAGGCCCAGCGCCAGCGCCGCAACGGAAGCCGCGACGACGGCGATCAGCATGCCCGGCCAGTGGGGCGCCAAACGCCGGATGCCGAAGATCAGCGCCGCGCAGCCGGCCCCCAGCGTCATCGCGGCGGGGCTCACGGTCGGCATGGCGGCGGCCAGCGCGGCGAGCTTGGGCAGGAACGGCCCCGGCTCATGCGAGACGGTGAGGCCGAACAGGTCTTTGATCTGGCTGGCGGCGATGGTGACCGCGATGCCGCCGGTGAACCCGACCGTCACCGCATGCGGGATCAGCCGTATGAACCGCCCAAGCCCCATCAGGCCGACGGCCGTCAGCAGCGCGCCGGAGACGAGGACGGCGAGGGCGAGCCCGTCGAGACCGATGTCGGCGACTGTGGCGGCGACGAGGGTGATGAACGCGCCCGCCGGCCCGCCGATCTGATAACGGCTGCCGCCGAGCGCCGAGACCACGAAGCCACCGACGATGGCCGTATATAGCCCGTGATCCGGGGACACGCCCGAGGCGACCGCAATCGCCATCGACAGCGGCAGGGCGACGATGGCGACGGTCAGCCCGGCGACGGCGTCCCGGCGCAGCGTATCGAGGGAATAGCCCTCGCGCAGGACGGCGGCGAGCTTGGGTTCGTAGAGATGGGCGGTGGCGGCGCCGTTGGGCATGGCGTGTCTGTTTCGACTGAGGAGACGCGCTTGACGGCATACCCCGAAACGCGGGAAATCTTGCACGCTTTGTTTCCCGGAACCCTCGGGCGCGTCGCCGTCAGGCGCGCAATTTCGTGAGCTTGGGCCGCCATATGCCCAACACGATATTAGCGGTCGAGACCGCCAGTAACGCCCACATCGAACTCTGCTCGGCTCCGTAAGACCCCGTCAGCGCCGCGGGATCGAGAGTTCCCGCCAGCGCTTGCGCGGCCCGCGCCGCCTCCTCGCGTATCGGCCCCTCGACATAGACCAAGCCGCCCTCGAAGATCAGCACGCCCGTCGCCAGCTTCGCCCAGGCCCAGCCGGCGTTGTGAAACGCGCGGTTGACCGCGATGGAGAGCATGCCAGGAATGAGCGTCAGCGCGAGCGAAGGAAACAATATCCACGTCGCAATGTCGCTCATGGCGGCGTGGATGAGCGCATATCCGGCGAGCGCTGAGGGCGGCGGCGCCGACATCATGAGGACGATCAGGCAAGCCATCGAGCCCATCATGCCCACGGCGCCCATCGTGTGAAGAAATTTAAGAAGGCGTCGCAAACGCTGGCGTCCGATATTTTTGGATTAGCTAGCACGGGGCGGGGGAGACATGAAAGGGTCAGCGAGGCGCGAAGGTTCGAGGGCGCCCCTGCGTCGAATTAGCGCAGGGGAAAGTGCGGCTCTGCGGCGCCGCTTAACCCTTTTACAACCAGGAGCGAGCAAACTCGTCTTCGTGTCAATTACGGTCGCAGCGCCGGGGCAAGCCGGTTTCGTCATCGGCATGGCGTGCGTCATTCCGGTCGGGCCGGACGGTTCCTTGCTTTGTGCGATTTGTCCGCGCAGGCGCGCCCCGGCGCGTTCCGCCGCCGGGTCTTCATGGAGAATCCGTATTGATCCTCTCCCGCGACGCGAAGCAGGATGGCCCGGACCGCAGCGAGACGAGCGCGGGTGCCGACGCTGCGACGGCCGCCGTTGAAGCGCGCCTGCGGACCGAGATGGACCGCCGAATGGCGGCGACGCCCGCGATGCTGCACTCGATCGACGAAGGCGGCCGCCTCGTTTCGGTGAGCGACGCGTGGCTCGCCAAGCTCGGCTACGAGCGCGACGAAGTCCTGGGGCGCCGTTCCACCGAATTCATGACGGCGGAATCTCGTGAATACGCGATGCGGGACGTGCTGCCGACGTTCTTCCGCGTCGGCCGCTGCGATAATGTCCAGTACCGCATGGTGAAGAAATGCGGCGGGGAAATCGACGTGCTGATGTCCGGGGTTCTCGCCGACGACCCCGGCGGGCGCGGTCGCATCTCGCTGGCGGTAGTCACCGACATCACCGCGCTGCTCGAAACCAAGCGCCGCCTCGCCGAGAGCGAGGCGCTCTACCGCAGCCTCGTCGAGGACCAATCGGAATTGGTTTCGCTATCGACGCCGGCTGGCGTGCTTCGCTATGTGAACGAAGCCTACGCCCACCATTATGGATCGCGGCCCGAAGAGATGATCGGCAAGAACCTGCTGGACCTTGTGCCGGAGGCGGAACGCGCGGAGGTCGCCTCGCGCCTGCGGCTTTGCGCGGCGCGCGAAAAAATCGAGAGCGAGAACCAGCTTATCCTTCCAGACGGCTCCTCGCGCTGGTTCGCATGGATGAACCGCGCCGTGACCGACCCGGAAACGGGGATCACGGTCGTGCATTCCGTCGGTCGCGACATCCAGAAGCGCGTCGACGCCGAACAATCCTTAAAAGTGAGCGAGGCGCGCTATCGCTTTCTCGCCGACCATTCCGCCGACATGATTCTCCTGATCGACCGCAACGGCAACCGAATTTACGTGTCCCCCGCCAGCCGCAAGCTGCTGGGTTTCGAACCCGACGAGGCGATCTCCCAGCGTTTGCAGGACGCGATCCATCCCGAGGACGCGCATCGCGTGCTTCCCGTGTTGAGCGGCGACCCGACGGACACCCTGCTGACCTACCGGATGCGCCGCAAGGACGGCAGCTATGTCTGGGTGGAGACGACGGGCAAGACGGTCGAGATCGACGGCGGCGAGCGCCAGCGCCTCATCATCGTGCGCGACGTGTCGGAGCGAAAATTGGCCGAGGACCGGCTCGGCGAAGCGAATGCGCGGCTGAAAATTCTCTCCGGCCAGGACAGCCTGACGGGTCTGGCGAACCGGCGAACCTTCGACGAGACGCTGACCAGCGAACTGCGCCGCGCCCAGCGCGAGGACCGCCCCCTCGCCCTGGTGATGATCGACGTGGATCGCTTCAAGTCGTTCAACGACCGCTATGGCCACCCTGCGGGCGACGAGTGCCTGAAGCGCGTCGCCACGACGATCGCCCTGTCGATCCGGAGGCCGGGAGACGTCGCCGCGCGCTATGGGGGCGAGGAGTTCGCCGTCGTGCTGCCCAATACGGACGAAGCGGGGGCGATCGCCGTGGCGGCCAACATCCATCGCGCCGTAAGCGATCTTCAGATCGAACACGCAGGTAGCGAATGGAGGGTCGCCTCGGTCAGCGTGGGCGTCGCCGCGGCGCGTCCGAGCGAGGCCGGGCGGTCGGTCGACTGGCTGTTGCACGAAGCGGATCGAGCACTGTATTTCTCCAAAAACGGCGGGCGCAATTGCGTGACGGCGGCGTCGCAGGCTCGCGTAAACGAGGAACCGGCGATATCCGGGAAAATGGCGTCGGTGGCATAGTTGCGTTCGCCATTTATTCGACGATGACAACTCGCCGCTCTGCCCGCCGCTTGCGCGACTCCCGCGCGCTGCAGCGGGAAGCCCCGAGATCCTGGCCCGATTGCGCTGGCGCGCCAGGCGCGCGAAGCTCGCGCCGTGGCACTCGGCTTCGACTCCTCCAACGCCCCCTTCGACCGCCTCACGGCGGCGGAGACGGAGGTCGTACGCGCCGCGCTCGACATCGGCTACTTCCGCCCCGGTGAAACCCTCGTCGGCAAGGCTGCGGCCCCCGCCAACCTGTTCGTCGTGATGAAAGGCCATGTCGAGGAGCGCGAGGGCGACGAGATCGTGGCCGCGCTGGGCCCCGGCGACGCCTTCGACGCCCGCGCGCTCATCCAGGGCGCAGGCGGGCGCGATTTCGTCGCGGTCGAAGAGACGCTATGCTACCTTTTGCCGCGCGCGACTGCGATGCGGCTGATCGCCGACAACAAGGCCTTCGCCGCGTTCTTCTACGCTGAGATTTCGCGCAAGCTGGACGCCGCCGCCGCCGATGACGGCGCCGCGAGGACCGGCGGCGCCATGCAGGCGCGGCTCGGCGATCTGCATCTTCATGAAGCCCTCTTCGTCGACGCCGCCTGTTCGCTGGAGGCGGCCACGCGCCGCATGAGCGAGGCGGGCGCCAAGGCGATCTTCGTGCGCGACGGCGCCCGCGTCGGCATCGTCACCGCCACCGGCCTCGCCGAGGCGGCCATACTCAGACGCCAGCCGCTCTACGCCCCCGTCGGCCCCGCTGCGACCTGGGACGTCGTCGCCTGCGATCTCGACGCGCCCGTGGCGCAGGCGCTCGTGCAGATGACCAAGCGCGGGGTGCGCCGCGTCGCGGTGCGGCGGGGACAAGAATTCGTCGGCGTGCTGGAGGACGTCGATCTCCTCGCCTTCGTGGCGGGCGGCGCACAGCTCGTCGGCGCCCGCATCGACCGCGCCTCCGGGCTCGACGAACTCGCGCGCGCGGCCGGCGAGATCGACCGCCAGATCAAGGTGCTGCGGCGCCAGGGCGTACGCATCGAGGTCGTGTGCGATCTCGTTTCCGACCTTAACCGGCGCCTGCTGGCGCGCACCTTCCGGCTTGTGGCGCCGCCGTCCGTCGCCGACGCCGGATGCCTGATCGTGATGGGCAGCGAAGGCCGCGCCGAGCAGACGACGCGCACCGATCAGGACAACGGCCTCATCGTAGCCCGCCCCGTCCCCGAAGGCGACCTCGATGCGTTCCGCGAATCCTTCGCCGCCGCGTTGGCCCGGTACGGCTTCCCGCCGTGCCCGGGCGGCGTGATGGCGAAAAACCCGCAATGGTCGAAGCCTTTGGCGGCGTGGCGGGCCGACATTGCGCTTTGGACCGCTACGCCCTCGCAGGACGCGCATATGAACCTCGCCATCCTCTGCGACGCCGAGGCCGTGGCGGGCGATCCTGACCTTCTCAAGACCGTCAAAGCCGACCTCTACGCCGCCCTGCGCGGCGAGCCCGCGCGGCTAGCCCATTTCGCGCGCGCGGTCGATCTGTTCCCCACGCCTATCGGCCTGTTCAACACGCTGAGCGGCGACACGATCGATCTCAAGAAAGGCGGAATCTTCCCCATCGTCCACGGCGTTCGCGCGCTCGCGCTGGCGCACGGGGTCGCGGCGACCAACACCGCCCGCCGCATCGTCGATCTCGCCGAGCAGGGCGCGCTCGTCCCCGATTTCGCGCGCGAACTGACGCAGGCTTTGTTCTGTCTGATGACGCTCAAGCTTGACGCGGCCCTCGGCCTCGCGCCCCTGCGCGTGACCGCGATGGACCGCGACCTGTTGCGCGACGCCCTGCGCATCGTCAAACACTTCAAGGACCTTTTGCGCAGGCGCTTCCATTTGGGGATGTTTTGACGCGGTGGCTCCAGCGGCGGCGCCTGAAAGACCCTGCCTATGGGTTTCTGTTCGAGCCGGGGGCGGAGGACGAAGCGGTGTCTCTCGATTGCGAGACGACCGGCCTCAACCGCCGCAAGGACGAGATCGTCTCCATCGCGGCGGTGCCGATCCGGGGCGGGCGCGTGCTGACCAGCGAGGCGTTCACCGCCACCGTACGCAGCCTGGCGACCCCCGATCCCGCTTCCATAAAAATCCACGGCTTGCGCGCGCGCGACATCGCCAGTGGCCGCGCCCTCGCCGACACGCTTCCCGCTTTGTTGCGTTTCATCGGCGGGCGCCCCCTCGTCGGCTATTATCTGGAGTTCGATCTCGCGATGATCGACCGCTACGTGAAGCCTTGGCTCGGCGTCCGGTTGCCGAACCCGCGCATAGACGTGTCCGGCCTCTACTACGCCCGTAAATATGGCGACGCGCCGCTGGGCGCCCGGCTCGATCTCGGCTTCCCGGCCATCGCGCGCGACCTCGGGCTCGATCTCGCCGGCCGGCACGACGCGCTGGCGGACGCCACCCTCACCGCGCTGATGTATGTGATGCTGAAGAGTATGGCGCAACGCGGCGTCCGCATCCCGCGCTACGCGTCGGGTTCGACCCTCGCGGGCGCCAAGGCCTAACCCGGCTGGATAGCCTAGCCCTGCGAAACGCCGTTTCGCGGGGCTCGCCAAGACGACCCGCCAGCGGCGCCACGCTATTCCGGTTAGGCGCCGGGGGCGATATGGGCGAGGAAGGCGTCGAGCGAGGCGAAATAATCGGGCCAGTTGGGCGCGTTGAAGCCGGACGCGCGGGCGCGCTGAGCCGAGTGATAGGAATCGTCGTTCGCGAGCCGCTCGATTTCGCGCCGCCAGCCTTCGCCGTCGATGGGCGAGAGCAGCGTCGCGCGGCCCTGGCTGACTTCGCGCGCCGCCTCGGATTCCGCCGCCACGACCGGGGCGCCGAGCGCCAGCGCCTCTACGATCGGCAAACCATAGCCCTCGTCGAACGATGGGGCCAGCAGCGCCCGCGCCCCCGAGATCAGCGCCGCGAGATCGCCCGAGGAGAGATCGGAGGTCTCCAGCACATGCGGCGCCAGCGCCGGGCTGCGGTCGAGCAGGTCGAGCACCTGCTCGTTCTCCCAGCCGCGCTTGCCCACGATGACCAGCCGGGGCGGCGTGGCGCTGGATTTGGCGAGTTCCCGCCACAAATTGAGCAGCAACAGATGATTCTTGCGCGGCTCCAGCGTCCCCACGACCACGAAATAAGGGTGGCGCGTTTTTCGCGGCTCGACGGGCGGAAAATCGGCGAGCGGGGAGGGGAACGGGTGTGCCCAGATTGGACGCGGAGAAAGTCCCATCGCCTCGATCTCGCGCTCCAGCCGTCGGCGCACCGCCTCGGTCGAGACAAGGAAAGCGCGGCCATAGCGCAGCGCGGTGCCGAGGCGGACGCGGAACTTCTGCGTCTCGCCGGGCGCGAAGAACTCGGGATAATCCAGCGGCAACAGGTCGTGGATCATGAACACGCCTGCAACGTCGGGCCGCTCGCCCAGCCACGCGAACAGGCGCGGACGCTCGAACAGGTGATAGCCGACGTTGACGTAGACGGCGCCCTGCGGCACCGCGTGGCCCGCGTCGCCAAGGAAATAGCCGCTCCAGGACAATATGCGACGCGCCCAGGCGGGACGGCTCATCCGCGAGCGCGGCGCGACGCGTGCTTTCTCTTGGCCATCGGGCGGAGCTTCCAGCCACGCGCGCAACGCCCCCGCCCGGCCGCCCTCGTCGTCCCTCCAGACTTTCTGCGCCGCCTCGATGAAGCGCCGGGTCCAGTCCCGCCCGATCCGGCGGGGCGGGCCGACGCCGTAGCGCACGGCGGCGCCGGGCGCCGGGCCGGACAGGAAATGGGTCGCAAAGGCGAGGTCGATGCGGTCGATTCCTGTCCCAGTCTGCGCCCGCAAACGCGCAATCAGATGACTGAGGTCGTAAAACACCGGCCGCCCGGACGCAGTATCCGCCTCCCGCGCGCGAATAAGCGCCGCGGGTTCGCCCGACGTCGGCGCAAACGCTCCCAGAAGCCGACGCGCCGGCAGGGCGCCAGCCGAAGACGCGCGCCGCAAGGGGTCCCGCAGTTCGCTCACTCTGGTCCTCGACTATGGCCGACTAGCGACATGCCAGGCGATCGAAGATGTCTCAACTGCCGTAACCCGTTGTTGGAACTTGATTTGGTAGGCAATTTCGGCCGTCCGGCCCGCGATCGCCCGCCACGATCTCCTATACGTTTTTAACGCACTCCCGTCCATGCCTTCCTGACCAAAAACTTGAACGACTTTGTTGCGGACTTCATTTGATTACGGCGGAAAAGCGATCCCCAAATGTCTCCAAGTATATACTAGGCAAAGATGCATGTTTTAATTGCGCACGCTTTAGAAATGGATTTATCACCATCACCGCCCGTTGAATTTTGTGCCGCTCAATTTCCTGTATTCTGGTTACGCAATTTGACCATTTCAGCGTTGAGGCGGTCCGGTTTTAGGCCCCTGCTCCCCAATTCCTAGCCACATCAAAGGTCGCCGTCGCGAAAGCCGCCAAGAAGGAGCAGCGTCAAGGTCACACGATCCGTGCGCGGCTGTAAGGCCGTCCGGACCCTGCGTATTTAATTTTATATTACCGCGGTGATCTTCGTCCTTCAGGCCGCCTTTTCCGTCAACGCCGCTTGAGGACGCTTTTCCCAGCCGCCATGCCCGTTGCAAACCCAACGCGCGCGATGGAAACGCGGTCCGCTTGACGGGCTTTCCCCATGCGTTCATCTGCAATCGCGCGGGCAGGGGCTGGCGACGTTCGCCAGACCGTCGCGTCGGGCGCGACTCCGGGGCGAACGGCAAGATGAACGCTTTGTTGGTGACAGTCGATCAGGCCGAACTCAGCGGCGGCCTCCTGTCGGTATCGGGCTGGGCGTTCGGCGGGGCGCCGATCCAGGCGGTTGAAATCCACGTTCCGGGGGTCGGTCGCGGCGAGGCTCAGTACGGGTTGCCGCGAGCCGACGTCGCAGCCGAACATCCCGACCGTCCCGAGGCGCTCGCCTCCGGTTTTCAGTTCATGGCCAGTCTCGCCCAGGCGGCGGTCGACGTCACCCGCATCCAGGTGGTGGTGCGCACGCAGGACGGCGTCGGGGCCACGCTGACCGTTCTGGTCGCGCAGGCGATGCGCGCCGCGCCGACCTTCGACGGCAGTTTGCAGTTCTACTCCGACCGTCTCGCACTGTTCGAGGATGGCGAAGTCGAGATTTCGGGCTGGGCGGCCCATGCCGGCGAAGTCGACCGTATCGAAATTCGGCTCGACGGCGCCCTGCTCGGCACGGCCGAACTCGGCGGGCGACGCGAGGACGTGGCGGCCGACCTGGCCCACATCCCCTCCGCGATCCACAGCGGCTTCGATTTCCGCACCCGCCTGCCCGCCCTCGACGTGGGCGAACACGAGGTCGAACTGGCGATTTCGACCCGCACGGGCGAGCGCTTCGTGCGCACCAGCAAGGGCGCGACGCAGGTCGCGCGCGGGGCGCCGAGGGAAAGCGGCGGGCGCGAGGACATAAAGCTCGAAATCGACGCGCCCAAGATCGTCTACGGCAAGTTCGCCCATCCCGTGCGCCGTCTGCTCACCGTTTCGGGCTGGGCGATTGCGCGCGAAGGGTTGGCGTCGGTCGAAGCCTATCTCGACGGCGCTCCCGTCGGCGCCATCGCGCGCGGCGGGCGACGGCTCGACATCGCCGCCGCCTATCCCGATTTCCCCGACACGCTGGGAAGCGGCTTCACGCTGGTGCTGCCGCGAAAGGTGTTCACCAAATCCTCGTACCGGCTGCGGATTTGCGCGCGCGACCGGCGCGGTCAGGTGAAAGAAATCGAGGTCGGCGTCGAGATCGCGCCCGCCGACCGCGACGAAACGCGCGAACCGCTGCGCGCCTTCCTGCCCCAGGCCGAAATCGACATGAAGATGGCGCTGATCGCCGCGTCGCCGTTTCGGGCGGGCTTCGCAGTCCTCATCCTGCCCAGTATTGGCCCCAACTCCGACGGCCTCGCCGACACGTTGCGCTCGCTCGCCGATCAGGCCTATCCGGCCTTTCGCGCGGGGCTTGTCGCCCCCACGCGCGCCGACGCCGCAGCCGCGCAGGCCTTCGCCGAGGCGACCGATTTTGCGCTGTCGGCGGTCGCGCCGGGGCTGGACCTCGCCGCCGCGGCGCGTGGGATGGCCGCCGAACTTGGCGATCACGCGCCTTTCGTCCTGCGGCTGCGCGCCGGGGACCGGCTCGGCGCTGACGCGCTTTTGGAGTTCGCGCTGGAAATTGCGACCCGGCCGGAGGAGGATTTCCTTTACGCCGACGACCGTCGCCAAGGCCCCGAGGGGCGCCTGGCGGCGTTCTTCAAGCCGGAATGGTCGCCCGACCTCCTGCTCTCGACCAACTATATTGGCCGCGCCTGGTGCGCAGCGCTGTCGCTGGTCGAACGGGCGCGCATGGGCGCCGATGCCGGAGACTACGACGCCGTGCTTCGCCTCAGCGAACAGGCGAGCGAAATCGGGCGGGCGCCTTTTGTGGCGATGGAAGCCGGTTTTTCCGAGAGGCCGCGCGAGCAGCGCTCGGCGCTGCGTTCCGCCGCCGTGCGGCGGGGGTGGCGGGCGGGCGTGCTGGCGACTCCGGCGCCCGACGTGTGGCGGCTCAAACGGCGCGTGACGACGCAAGGTCTGGTCTCCATCGTCGTGCCGACGATCGCCAGCCGCGGCCTCATCGAGACGTGTCTGGCCTCGTTGCGCGCCCGCACCCTTTACAAGAATTTCGAGATTGTCGTCCTCGACAACATCGCCGATCCCGCCTCCCCATGGAAAGAGCGGCTCAGGCAAACCGCCGATTGCGTGGTGGAGTGCGACGAGCCGTTCAACTGGTCGCGCTTCAACAACCTCTGCGCCGGGGCGGCGCTCGGCGAATTCCTGCTGTTTCTCAACGACGACGTGGAGGCGATTGCGCCGCGCTGGCTGCACGCGATGTTGGAGGCCGCCGAACGCCCGGAAGTCGGCGTCGTCGGCGCGCGGCTGCTTTATCCCGACGGGCGCATCCAGCATGCGGGCATGTATCTGTCGCCAACGGGCGGGCGCCACGCCTTCCGCTTCGCCGAGGCCGACGATACGGGTCCGCACGGGTTGGCGGCGGCGACGCGCAACGTCGCGGCGGTCACAGGCGCCTGCATGCTGGTGCGCCGCGACGTGTTCGACGCCGTCGGCGGCTTCGACGAGGCGCATTCCATTGTCAACAACGATCTGGATTTCTGTCTGAAGGTGTGGCGCTCGGGCCGGCGGGTCGTCTACACGCCGCATGCGACGCTGGTTCATCACGAGGCGGCTAGCCGGGCGGGATTGGGGGAGATCTACGACGAAGCCGCGTTCGCCGGGACCTGGCGCAACACATTCGCGCTGGGCGATCCGTTCCTCAACCCGCGGCTGTCGCGCGACGACGACGATTATTCGCCCGAGCCCGAGCCGACGCGCGTGATCGTCGTCGGCAGGCCGCTGATCGCGCGCGAAAGCGTGCGCCGGATTCTCGTGCAGAAGCTCGACCACATCGGCGATTTCATCACCGGCCTGCCCGCGATGCGCCGGCTCAAGGCGCGATTTCCCCAGGCCGAAATCTACGTGCTCGCGCCCGCCGCCTCCGCCATCGTCGCGAGGCTGGAGCCCGCCATCGCCCAGGTGATCGAGTTCAGCTTTTTCCACGCCCAGTCGCAAAACGGCAAGCTCGACATCGCGGAGGAAGCTTTCGACGCGCTGGAGGCGCGGCTGAGGGCCCTTTCATTCGACATCGCCATCGATCTGCGCAAGCATGTCGAGACGCGCGACCTTTTGAAGCGCAGCGGCGCCAGGCTGCTCGCGGGCTTCGACCGGCGCGGCGCCTTTCCCTGGCTCGACGTCGCGCTCGAATGGGAGGACGATCCGGCCTATCTGCACAAGCGAGCGGCGGTGTCGGACGATTTCGTCACGCTGGTCGAGGCGGTCTCCGTCGCCTGCGAGCGCGGCGCCACGCTCGCCGGTCCCTCGCCGCAAGCCGCCGTCGCTCATTTGATGAAACTGCCCGCCATGTCCGCGCTGCGGCCGGGACTGTTCGCGCGACCGCTCGTGGGCGTGCATCCGGGGGCGGGCAACGTGACCAAGGAATGGCCGCCCGGCCATTTCGCCGCGCTCATCGACCTGCTCGTCGACGCCTTCGACGTCGACGTGGCGCTGGTGGGCTCCGGGGGTGAAACGGCTCTGGCGGGGGAAGTGCTCGAAGCGGTCGTGGCGAAGGACCGCGTGTGGTCGCTCGTCGGGCTGACGGGTCTCGCCGATCTGCCCGCGCTGGTCGCGACGATGCGTTTGTTCGTGGGCAACAATAGCGGGCCGCAGCACATCGCGGCGGCGATGGGCGTGCCGACGGTCAACGTACACACGGGCATCGTTTCGGCGCGCGAATGGGGTCCGGTCGGGCCGATGGCGGTGGCCTTGCAGCGCGATATGAGCTGCGCGCCCTGCTACCTCGAAAAGGCGAGCCTTTGCCCGCGTGGGCTGGCCTGCCTGACGGGCCTGCCGCCCGGCGACGTGTTCGCAGCCTGCGAGCGCATGTTGGCGCCGCAAATGCGCGGCGCACAAATGCTCGGCGCACGCGCCGCGCGCCGTGGAACAGCCGCAATCTGACAAGAGTTTATTTCATTCCCTTCGCGAGGAGCGCCGGATGCGGCAAGTCAAAATGCGCTACATCATGCCGGGGCTGGCGCCCCGCCGCACCAAGCTGGAAATACCAGGCTGGGCGGGCGACCGTGCGCCGCGCGCCAACGGCTCGCGCGAGCAGATGTGGCATTGCGTCTTGTTTTCGGAAGGCGCGCAATACGGCGTCGAAATCTTCTATCCGCTGGAAGCGGAACTGCGCGTGACGATGCGCGACGGCCGGCTGGAGATCGATCACGATCTCGGCCCCCCGCCCGAGCCGGGGATGGACTGGCCGCCGTTCCGAAATTTCGGCGACGTCTATTACACTTATCAGTTGTTGCTGGATCTGGATCCCGGCGAGGACTACGCCGTGCGCACCGAGCCACATCCGCGCTTCTACTCGGACCGCACCGGAACGTGCCCGATCGCCGTGCCCGCGCTTGTGCGCAACTGGTGGCCGATGCTGTTCTTCATGGTGTTCAAGTCGCCCGATGAAGGCCAGACGCATGTGTTCCGCCCCGGCGAACCGATGGCGCAACTCCTCGTCATTCCCGAGGCCGCCGAATTCGATCTCGTGGAGCAGACGGACGAGGAGCAGGCGCAGCGCGAATTGCGCGCGCGCCGCATCCACGCCGCCCGCTCCACCGTGACCGCCGACACGGTCTGGACATCGCAGACAAATACCGTGTTCGACGGCACCTATCGCTACATGGCGCGCGCCGCCAAGGACAAGGCGCGCAAGACGGAGGAATAGCCGAACCGCTTCGGCGAGGCCGAAGCGGCGCCGTCACGATCAGGGGCAGATATAGCCAAGCGGGCTCCAGAAGCACGCGCGGTGGTGATGGTGGTAATAATGGTGGTGATGGTGGTGATGGTGGTAGTAATAGTGATGATGATGGTGGTGGTGGTGGTGATACCAGTGATGATGATGATGGTGGTGGTGGTACCAGTGGTGATGGTGGTGGTGATAATAGAACTGCGCCAGTTCGACGTTCTTCTCGGGCGCCGCGTTCTTTTCTAGGGCTGCGGAATCGAGCGCCTGAAGGATAGCTGCGGAATTCGCCACAGGTTCCAGAAGCTCCGCCACTGAAGAGACCTGAAGCGCCCGGGTGGCCTCGTCGTAGGACACGAGCGACGCGTGCGCCCCGGTGAGCGGCGCGGCGGCTCCGATGGCCGCCACCAACCCCATTAGGGTCTTTTCCATAAAATCTTCCTCCGTCAACTCGTCAGCGTGTCTTCACGCAGCAGATACAAAATCACGATCGACCATGCCCGAAATATGACGGCATATGGTGAAGACAGCGCGAAAGTGTGTGTTTTCTTTCACCGGCTCGCCGGTTTGGCTTTTTCAGCCGCTTTCGAAAACGTTTCCGCGAAGGAGTTGAGTTCGGCGGCGTCAAGGTCGGAGATCGCGACATAGGCGCGCTCGCCGTCGCGCCAGCGGGCGACGTGATAGCCATCGACATCTCCCTCCCCCCCTCCGGCGTCGGCGAGGGGAAGCTCGACGACCGAAATCAGATGTTCGCGCCGACGGTAAACGGCGGCGGGAACCGGACGCCGGTCCAGAATTTCCAGCCGCCCGCCCAGCAGAACGAAGCCGTCCGCGCTAAGGTCGGGCACGAAGGCGCCCAGCGGCGCGCGGGCGGCGAGCCACGGCTTGACGGTGTGGCGGTCGGACGAGGCGACGTCGATGGGTTGCCCCGACAGCGCCGCCCGCTCATGCCCCGCGACGAGCGCCGCGAGCGCCGGGTCGCCCCGACCCGCGCGGCCCGCCTGATACCCCGCCAACGCCGCCACGGCGGCGACCGCCGCCGCGAGCGCGACGGGTCGCCAGACGCGGAGACGCGCGGGGGCGCCCATGCGCTCGATCCGCGCGCGCAGCCGCTCCGGCGCCGCCTCACGCGGCGCATGGGCGCGCAGGGCGTCGCGCAAGCGCGTCAGGCGACCGTAGGCGGCGGCGTCTCCGGGGCGCTCGGCCAGCGCGCGCTCGAAGGCGATCTGCGCCGCCGCGTCGAGTTCGCCGTCGAGCGCGAGATGGGGGCGCAGCGGGTCATCGTTCATCGTGTTGTCCCAGCCAATTGGCGAGTGCGGCGCGGGCGCGGGCGAGCCGCGACATCACCGTGCCCATGGGCGCTTGCGTCAGCGCCGCGATCTCGCGGTAGTTCAAATCCTCGATCTCCCGCAGCATCAACGTCTCGCGCAAGGCGGGCGGCAGGCGCGCCAGCGCGTCGCGCACCCGCGCGGCCTCCCCCTTCGCGATCAAGGCCGCCAGGGCGTCGGGCGCGGGGTCCGCCGCCTCCTCGGCCTCGCGCTCGTCGGCGCGGCCCGTCGCCCGTCCCTGGGCCCGCTTGGCCGCGCTCAACGCCGCGTTGCGCACGATGGTCAGCCACCACGCGCGCGGGTTCGCCGGCGCGACTGTAGCCAGCGCGGCGAGCGCCCGCAAAGCCGCGTCCTGCACGACGTCCTCCGCCTCGCTTGGTCCCGCGATCCATCCCGCCAGCCGGTAGGCGGCGTCGAGGTTAGGCGGCACGATCTCGCGGAAACGCCGCCTGGCGATCTCCCCGTCCACAGTCCCCTCGCGACCCGCTATTTCGCGCGCTCGCGCAGATACGCGATGACGTCCGCGCGGTCCTGGGGGTCTGCCAGAGAATAGAACATCCGTACGCCCGGAAGGAAGCTCTGCGGATCGGTCAGCCAGGCGTCGAGCGTGCGCTCGTCCCAGACGAAGCGAGCGTCGTTGAGCGCGGACGAATAGGCGAAATCGGGCAGGGACCCGGCCAGGCGGCCAAACACCCCGCGATGGCGGGGGCCGACGTCGTTCTTGTCGAGCGAATGGCAGTCTTGACAGCCCTCGTAGACCTGCGCGCCGCGCTCGGGATCGCCGGCGGCGAGCGCGGGCGAGGCCGCGAGCGCCAGAGCAAGCAACGCGCGCCTCATACCGCCAGCGCCTCGTCAACGACGGCGAGGGCCGAGTTTGTCGGCGCATAGATCACCTGCCGCACGCCCAGATATCGCCGCAGCTCCCCGGCGGGCACAAGCTTGGGCCCCGGCCCCGGCGCCGTGCCGGGCGCGGGCTGGGGAAACGCGGTGGAGCGGGCGGTGTGGAACGTCACGTTTCCCTCCACCTTCTGCATGATCTGGTGGATGTGCCCGTTGAGCACCGTCGCCGAACCGAAGCGCGCCAGCATCGCCAGAGCCTGCCCGCCGTCCTCCGTCCCCCAGCCCCAATCGGGCGCGACCATCCATAGCGGGATATGGGCGAACACGACGATGGGCGTGGAAGCCGCGCGCCCCTTGAGGTCGTTCTCCAGCCACGCAAGTTGCTCCGCCCCCAGCGACCCCAGCCCGCCCTTCTTGAGATCGATCACGTTCACCAGCGACACGAAATGTACGCCGTTGTGGTCGAACGCATACCAGCCGCCGCCCGTCGCGCCTTTGCCGAAGCGTTCGAGATAGGCGTCGCGGGTCGCGGGATCGACGATGTCGTGTTCGCCGGGCGCGTAATGCACGTCGAGCTTGGCCTCGCCGATCAGTTGCGCGGCGTCGTCGAACTCGGCAGGCTTGGCCAGATGCGCGATGTCGCCCGTATGCAGCAGGAAGGCGGGGGTGGGGGCCGCCTTGATCTTGGCGATAGCTTCTTTCAGCGTCGCGCGCGCGTCGGGGTTGGCGGGCTTGGAAAAGCCGATGTGGCTGTCGGAAATCTGCACGAACGAGAAGCCGGTCTCCTCCGCCTTCGCCGAGCCGATCAGCCGCGACGACGGCACCCCGCCCTGAAAAGTCCACACGAGGCCGGTTCCGGCCCAGACCATGCATTCCAGCGCCTGACGGCGGTCGAGTTTGGCGTGACGGTCGTCCATGGTCGTCTCCTGACGGCGCGGCGAAAACGGCGCCTGCAAGGGAGAGACTCGCGCGGCGCCCGGTTTATTCCCTCGGGCGCGCATTTTCTTCACGCCGCTAGCCTTTCGGCGAACTTGCCAGCCGCGCCCGCTCATGCGAGCCAAGAAGCAGGCGGCTCAGATCGCCGGGAGGAGGGCGGCTTGTTCTATCGCGAGGCGGGGCAATTCAAGACCAGATACGCCGCCGATATGGCGGTGTTCCCCATCCGGCAGGACCGGATCGGGCTGGCGCTCATATTGCTGGCCGCCTTTGTCGGCGTGCCCGCGTTCGGCGGCGCGTTCTTTATCGAAACCATGATGATCCCGTTTCTGGTGCTGTCGCTGGGCGCCATCGGCCTCAACCTGCTGACGGGCTATACGGGCCTGCTGTCCATCGGTTCGGCGGGTTTCATGGGCGTGGGCGCGTATGCCTGCTACAAGCTCGACACCTACTTCCCCCAAGTCAACGTGCTGGTCTGGATTTTCGTTTCCGGCCTGTTCTCCAGCGCGGTCGGCGTAGTGTTCGGCCTGCCGAGCCTGCGCATCAAGGGTTTCTATCTGGCGGTGGCGACGCTGGCCGCCCAGTTCTTTCTGGAATGGGCGTTCGCCCGCGTGCCGTGGCTCTATAACGACAATGCGTCCGGCGCGATCGAGGTCGGTACGCATACCCTATTCGGCTGGCCGATCACCGGGCCCAACGCCGCGCCCGCGACGCGCTATCTGATCGTGCTGTCGATCACGTGCCTGCTCGCGCTCGTCGCCTCCAATATCGTGCATGGGCGCATCGGGCGCATGTGGATGGCGGTGCGCGACATGGACATCGCCGCCGAACTCATCGGCATAAGGCTGATGCCCGCCAAGCTGCTGGCCTTCGCCGTGTCGTCCTATTTCGTCGGCGTCGCGGGGGCGCTGATGGTTTTTCTTTGGTTCGGCTCGGCCGAGCCGGAGGCGTTCAACATCGACCTGTCGTTCCAACTCTTGTTCATCGTCATCATCGGCGGCATGGGCTCGATCGCGGGCGCGTTCTTCGGCGCCGCCGTGCTGCATCTCCTGCCCATCGCGCTGCGCGCGCTGCCGCCGATGGTGGGATTGAGGCTTCAGGCGGCGACGGTCGAGCAACTCACCTTCATGGCGACGGGCGCGCTCATCATCTTCGTGCTGATCGTCGAGCCGCAGGGGCTGGCCGCGCTCTGGCGCACCGCGAAACAGAAGTTGCGGGTCTGGCCGTTCCCCTACTAGAATGTCCAAAAATCGGGAGGCAACATGAAATCGTACTTGGGCGCGCTGGTCGCCGGGCTTTTGACGGTCGTTCCGGCGATGGCCGAAGACACGATCTACGTGCCGTTGTTCACCTATCGCACCGGGGCCTTCGCGCCGACCGGCGGCCCCGTCGCCGACGGCATGCACGATTACCTGGAAATGCTGAATCAGCGCGACGGCGGCATCGGCGGCGTCAAGATCACGATCGAGGAATGCGAGACCGCCTACGACACCAAAAAGGGGCTGGAATGCTACGATCAGGTCAAGCCGAAGAACCCGGCCATGATCAACCCATGGTCAACCGGCATCACGCTGTCGCTGATCCCGCGCGCATCGGTCGATAAAATCCCGATCCTGTCGATGGCCTACGGCTTGTCGGCGGCGGCGCGCGGCGACGTATTCCCTTGGGTCTTCAATCCCCCCAACACCTATTGGGACGGCGGCTCGGCGATCCTGAAATACATCGGGGGCGGCTCGGCCGACGGGCTGAAAGACAAAAAGATCGGCTATCTCTATCTCGACGCCGCCTTCGGCCGCGAGGCGCTCGCCTTCTTTCAGGCCGAGGCCAAGCGCGTCGGCTTCGACCTGAAACTCTATCCCGTCGCGCCCGGCGACGTGCAGAATCAATCCTCCAAATGGCTCGACGTGCGCCGCGACAAGCCCGATTTCCTGGTCATGTACGGCAATGGCGCGATGAACCCGGCGGCGATCAAGGAGGCGGTCAAAGCCAATTTCCCGATGGATCGTTTCGTGTCGATCTGGTGGCCCAACGACGCCGACGTCGCCGCTTCCGGCGACCCCGCCAAGGGGTTCAAGGAACTCAACTGGCATGGCCCAGGCGCGGATTATCCCGCATTCGCCGACATCAAGAAGCTCGTCATCGACGCCGGCAAGAGCCAGACGCCGGCGGCCGAATTCGGCACCGCCGTCTACGATCACGGCGTCTACAATTCCATGCTGATCGCAGAGGGCGTCGCGCAAGCGCAGAAGGCGACGGGCAAGAAGATGGTGACGGGCGAGGACGTCCGGCGCGGTCTGGAGGCGATGAATCTCGATCCCGCCCGCATCGCGGAACTGGGCCTGACGGGCTTCGTAACGCCCTTCAAGCTCACCTGCGCTGACCACAACAGCCACGGCGCGACGTTCGTGCAGGCGTGGGACGGCGCAAAATGGGTCAGAGCTTCCGAGCCGATCACGCCCGACCACGATTCCGTGCAGCCGCTCATCGACGCGGCGGCGAAATCCTATGCGGAAAAGAACGCCGGTTGGCCCGCACGCTCGGAACCCTGCGACGCGAAGTGAGGGGCGCAACTTGGGTGCGACCGCACTCGCGTGCATCGACCTGAGGAAGCTTGCGGGCGTGGACTCCCCCGTTCCTTCAGCCGAAACGTGACCACGGGCGCGGTGAGGCCGCGCTGCGATCTTCCTGCAACGCGTGACTGGGATGGGCTTTGCGGCTAAGATACACGCCCAAGGCGAAAAAGACCTGACCGTGCACGCTCCCCAACCCGGCCACAACCGTCCCCGCAACGCGGGGACTCCCTTGGACGCCTCGTGCTTCGAGGGCGTCGGCGTCAACGCCAGCGCGGTTAACCGGCGCGCGGCGAGCTTGACCTCGCGCCGTTCGGTGAAGAAGGATTTTCAGGCCGCTTGGCTCGTGCAGGCGATGACCTGCATCGACCTGACGACGCTCGCCGGCGACGACACGCCCGGCCGCGTGCGCCGCCTCTGCGCCAAGGCGCGGCGTCCGCTGAGCGAGGACCTATTGGCCGCGCTCGACCTCGCCGACGCCCCTCCCACCGTCGGCGCCGTCTGCGTCTATCCCACGATGGTGGCCCCGGCGGTCAAGGCGCTGGAAGGCTCCGGCATCCCCGTCGCCTCCGTGGCGACAGGCTTTCCCGCCGGCCTCACGCCGCTGCCGCTGCGCCTCGCCGAGATCACTTATGCCGTGCAGGAGGGCGCGCGCGAGATCGACATCGTCATCACCCGCGCCCATGTTCTCAACCGCGACTGGACGGCGCTCTACGACGAAGTGGCCGCGATGCGCGAAGCATGCGGAGCCGCGCATCTCAAGGCCATTCTGGGGACGGGCGATCTGCGGACGCTGCGCAACGTCTACGCCGCGAGCACGGTGGCGATGCAGGCCGGGGCCGATTTCATCAAGACCTCCACCGGCAAGGAGGACGTCAACGCGACGCTGCCGGTCAGCCTCGTGATGCTGCGGGCGCTGCGCGATTATGGCGAGCGCACCGGATTTACGATCGGCTTCAAGCCGGCGGGGGGGCTGCGCACGGCCAAGGACGCGCTGAACTGGCTGATCCTGATGCGCGAGGAACTGGGCGTCGCCTACACCCGCAACGACCTGTTCCGCATCGGCGCCAGCGCTTTGCTGACCGACATCGAGCGGCAGTTGGAGCATTATGCGACCGGCCGCTATTCGGCCAACCATCGCCACGCGACGAGTTGAGGGGGCGGGCATGGGCAAGATCGCCGACATCATGAAGACCATGGACTACGGCCCCTCGCCCGAGGCGTCCGACGCCGTTCGCGCATGGCTGGCGAAACACGAAAATGGCTTTGGCCATTTCATCGGCGGCGCTTTCACCCCACCCGCCGCCTTGTTCGCCACCGACGACCCCGCAACCGGCGCGACGCTGGCCCGCGTCTCACAGGGCACGGCGGCGGATATCGACGCGGCGGTGGCCGCCGCCCGCGCGGCGCAGCCCGGCTGGGCCGCGCTCGACGGCTTTGCGCGGGCGAAATTTCTCTATGCGCTGGCGCGGCAGGTGCAAAAGCGCGAGCGTTTCCTCGCCGTGCTGGAGAGCCTCGACAACGGCAAACCGATTCGCGAGACCCGCGACGTCGACGTGCCTCTGGTCGGGCGCCATTTTTACCATCACGCGGGCTGGGCCTCGCTGATCGCGTCGGAGTTTCCCGGCGCCCGGCCGGTCGGCGTCTGTGGCCAGATCGTGCCGTGGAATTTCCCGCTGCTGATGCTGGCGTGGAAGATCGCGCCTGCGCTCGCGGCCGGCAACGCGGTCGTCCTGAAGCCCGCCGAATGGACGCCGCTCACAGCTTTGGCCTTCGCCGAAATTGTCGCGGAGGCGGGTCTTCCGCCGGGCGTCGTCAACATCGTGACCGGCGACGGCGCGACCGGCGCGGCTTTGGTCGCACATGAAGACGTGGACAAGATCGCGTTCACCGGCTCCACCGAGGTTGGTCGGTCGATCCGCCGCGCCACGGCGGGGTCCCGCAAGCGGCTGTCGCTGGAACTGGGCGGCAAGTCCCCGTTCATCGTGTTCGACGACGCCGATCTCGACAGCGCGGTGGAAGGCGTGGTGGACGGCATCTTCTTCAATCAGGGTCAGGTCTGCTGCGCCGGCTCGCGCCTGCTGGTCGCCGAGAGCGTCGAGGCCCGCTTCGTCGCGCGGCTGAAAGTCCGCATGGCGACGCTGCGCGTCGGCCCCCCGCTCGACAAATCGACCGACATCGGCGCGCTCGCCCATCCGATCCAGCTTGAGCGCGTACGCGCCCTTGTCGAGCAGGGCCGCGCGCAGGGCGCGGAGATCTTCCAGCCCGACGGCGCGCTGCCCGCGATCGGGTGCTTCTATCCGCCCACGCTGGCGCTCGGCGTGGAGACCGCCAACGTGCTGGCGCGCGAGGAAGTGTTCGGACCCGTACTGGCGACGATGACGTTTCGCACGCCCGAGGAGGCCGTCGCGCTCGCCAATAACAGCCGTTACGGATTGGCGGCCAGCGTCTGGACCGAGAACGTCAACCGCGCCTACGAGGTCGCGGCGAAGCTCAAGGCCGGCGTCGTCTGGATCAACTCGACCAACATGTTCGACGCCGGCGCGGCTTTTGGCGGCTATCGCGAGAGCGGCTTTGGCCGCGAGGGCGGGCGCGAGGGTCTCGCCGAATATCTGGTGCTGAGCGATCTGCCGCGCGCCGCCCCCACGCCGCTGCGCGCCGCCCCCGCGCCCGGGTTTCCCGCCATCGACCGCACGCCGAAAATGTATATCGGCGGCAAGCAGACGCGGCCCGACGGCGGCGGCGTCTATGCCGTGCTCGCCCCCCACGGCCAGGCGGGGTTGGGCAACCGCAAAGACATTCGCAACGCCGTCGAGGCGGCCTCCAAGGCGACCGGCTGGGCGTCGGCCACCGCGCACAACCGCGCGCAGGTGCTCTATTACATCGCCGAGAACCTCGCCGCCCGCGCCGACGAATTCGCCGCGCGCATCGGCGCCGACGGTCATGCGGAGGTCGAGGCGTCGCTGCGCCGCCTGTTCTTCTACGCGGGCTTCGCCGACAAGTACGACGGCGCGGTGCGGGCGGGTCCGTCGAAATTCGTCACGCTGGCGATGAACGAACCTTATGGCGTCGTCGGCCTCGTTTGCCCCGACGAGGCGCCGTTGCTGGCGCTGGTTTCCCTCGTCGCCCCGGCGATCGCGGTCGGCAATTGCGTCGTCGCCGTTCCCAGCGCCGCGCATCCCCTCGCTGCGACCGACTTCTATTCGGTGCTCGACACGTCCGACCTGCCCGGCGGCGTCGTCAACATCGTGACCGGGGAGGCGGACACGCTGGCCCTGACGCTCGCCGAGCACGACGGTGTAGACACGCTGTGGCGCGCCGGGCCGCGCGCGGGCGAGAAGCGGCTGGAGGAAGCCGCCGCCGGCAATCTCAAACCCACCTGGATGCTGGGCGAGGGAGTCGACTGGGCGCCTGCGCAGGGGCGCGAATTCCTGCGCCGCGCCTGCCAAATCAAGACGATCTGGACGCCTTACGGAGAATAGCGCACCCTTGGCTTGATCAAGTCAGGTTTACATGTATTGTGTAAACCTATGTGGACAGTCGATGGCCCTTCCTCCCCCCGAAAGCGCGCCCATGCGCTCGTAATTGGGACAGGTTTTGGGGGGCTGGCGGCGGCGATTCGGCTCGGCGCGAGGGGCTACCGCGTGACGATGCTGGAAAAGCTCGACCAGCCGGGCGGGCGCGCGCGCGTGCACCGGCAGGACGGCTTCAGC
Organism: Hyphomicrobiales bacterium; assembly: GCA_043784465.1. Classification (GTDB taxonomy): domain Bacteria; phylum Pseudomonadota; class Alphaproteobacteria; order Rhizobiales; family Beijerinckiaceae; genus Roseiarcus. The sequence continues at coordinate 26,317 of JAYVYJ010000146.1, read as the reverse complement.
TTCGACGCCGGGCCGACGATCGTCACTCTGCCGCACCTGTTCGAGGATTTGTGGGCCTTGTGCGGCAAGCGCATGGCCGACGACATCGACCTGCGGCGGATGGACCCGTTCTACAACGTGCGTTTCACCGACGGCTCGACTTTCGCCTATCGCGGCGACCGGGAGTCGACGCTCAAAGAGATCGAGCGTTTCAGCCCCGGCGAGTCGGTCAACTACGACCGCTTCATGGCGCTGAGCGAGGAAATCTATCGCATCGGCTTCGAGCAGCTTGGCGACGCGCCGTTCAACTCCCTCATGGATATGGTGCGCGTCACCCCCGACATTTTGCGCCTTCAGGGCCTGCGCAGCGTCCACGGACTGGTGGCGCGCCATTTCAAGGACCCGCGCCTGCGCTTCATCTTCAGCTTCCATCCTTTGTTCATCGGCGGCAACCCGTTCAAGGCGAGCGCGGTGTTCGCGATGATCGCCTATCTGGAAAAGACCTTCGGCGTCTGGTCGCCCATCGGCGGCACGGCGTCATTGGTCGAGGGCCTCGTTAAGCTGATTGAAGGGCAGGGCGCGGCGATCAGATATGACGCCGAGGTCAAACAAATTTTGATTGACGACGGGGTCGCGCGGGGCGTCGAACTGGCGAACGGCGAGCGCATCGCCGCCGATATCGTCGTCTCCAACGCCGACGCGGCGTTCACATACAAAAACCTCGTCGCGCCCAAATGGCGGCGCGCGTGGGGCGACACAAGGCTCAAATTCTCGGCCTATTCCATGGGCCTGTTTGTCTGGTATTTCGGCGTCGACCGCCGCTATGGCGACATCGCCCATCACACGATCCTGCTGGGACCGCGTTACCGCGAACACCTGCGCGACATCTTCGACAAGAAAGTTCTCGCGGAAGATTTCAGTCTCTACCTCTATCGCCCGACCGCCACCGATCCGTCTCTCGCCCCCCCCGGCTGCGACACGTTTTATGTTCTCGCTCCCGTGCCCAACCTTTTGGGCGGCCAGGATTGGGCGCATGAGGCCGAACCCTATCGCCAGCGCATCGCCGCCTGGTTGGAGGCCAACGTGCTGCCCGACCTTTCCAAACATGTCGTGACCTCGAAAGTCACGACTCCGCAAGATTTCCAGACCGATCTGCTGTCCCCGCACGGCGCCGGCTTCTCGCTGCAACCCCTGTTGCGCCAGAGCGCGTGGTTTCGCCCGCACAACCGCAGCGAAAACGTGAAGAACCTGTTTCTGGTCGGCGCGGGCACCCATCCCGGCGCCGGCGTTCCCGCTGTTCTCTCCTCCGCAAAAATTCTCGACAAGGTGGTTCCCGATGCCCGCGTCTTCGCCTGACCGCTTGTTTGCGACTTCCAGCGACCACCGTGAATGTCGCGCGGCCATCCGCGTCGGCTCGCGCAGCTTCTTCGCGGCTTCGCGGCTGCTGCCCGCCCATGTGCGCCGCCCCGCCTTCGGCCTCTACGCCTTCTGCCGCCTGTCCGACGACGTGGTGGACATTGAGGGCGGCTCGGCGCCCGCGCTCGCCCGCCTGCGCCATCGCCTCACCCGCGCCCATCGCGGCCAGCCGCTGCCCGGCTTCGCCGACCGCGCTCTGGCGCAAGTGCTGCGCACCCACGCCATCCCGCTCGACGTGCCCGCCGCGTTGCTGGAGGGGCTGGAATGGGATGCGCAAGGCCGCCGCTATCGGACGCTCGACGATCTGCAAGCCTACGCCGCGCGGGTCGCTGGCACGGTCGGCGTGATGATGACGCTCATCATGGGCGTGCGCGGCCCCCAGGCGCTCGCCCGCGCCTGCGATCTCGGCGCGGCGATGCAACTCACCAACATCGCGCGCGACGTTGGGGAAGATGCGCGCGCGGGCCGGGTCTACCTGCCGCTCGACTGGCTGGCGGAAGCGGGCGTCGACCTCGAAGCGTTCCTCAGCCATCCCGCGCCCACGCCAGAGATTCGCCTCGTGACCGCGCGCCTGCTCGACGAAGCGCAGCGCCTTTATGCGCAGGCGCGCGCGGGCGTCGCCGAACTGCCCGTTCGCTGCCGCCCCGCGATTTTGGCCGCCGCGACCATCTACGCCGACATCGGCCGCGAGGTCGCCGGCGCGGGGTTCGATTCCGTCACCCGCCGCGCCCGCGTCTCGGCGCCGCGCAAGTTTCAGCTGCTCGGGCAGGCGCTGGCTTTGGCGCCGCTCATCGCGCGCGCCGCCCCCGCGCCCGCGGCGGCGCCTTACGCCTTCCTGCTGGACGCTGTCGCCGCCCATCCCCTGCGCCCCCGCCCGCGCGGATTGTCGGCGCTGGCCGCCCCGTTCGTGCGCACGCTCGATCTGTTCGAGCGGCTGGAGCGCGCGCAGATCGCCGATTGAGATGGAAAGCTACGGCTGGCTCAGCGAGGGTTTGTTTTCGGGAATCGTGCTGGCGCTGCTCGTATGGCAATGGCTGTCGATCCGCCGAACCATCGCGCGCCGACGCAAGCATGAAGCCTATGAGCGCGAGGCTTTGCGCAAGCCTCCCGACCCCGTATGAGGGGCGCGGAGGACCGCCCGATGCCCAAACTGCTCGTTCCCGCCCGCCCGTCCGCCGAAGGCGTGTTGCACGACATCACCCCGCAGAGCGCGGGCTGGACCTATGTCGGCTTCTCGACTCGCAGGCTGGCGGCGGGAGCGGGTTTCACGCTGAGCGATCCCGGCCGGGAGACCTGTCTGGTCGTGCTGTCGGGCAGCGTGCGCGTCGAGACGGAGGGGTTTAGCTCCGGCGTCATCGGCGAGCGCGCGGACGTGTTTTCGGGGCTGCCGTGGTCCGTCTACCTGCCGCCGCGCCCCGGCGCTCATGTGACGGCGGAAAGCGAAGCGGAGGTCGCCGTCTGCACGGCCCCCGCCGAGGGGCGTCTGCCGCCGCGCGTCATCGCCCCGGCGCAAGTCGAGACCGCCGAGCGCGGCAAGGGTGCGAACCTGCGTCACATCCGCAACATTTTGTCCGAGACTGCCGAGGCGGAGAGCCTGCTGGTGGTGGAGGTCGTCACGCCCTCCGGCCATTGGTCGAGCTATCCTCCGCACAAGCACGACCAGGACAACCTGCCGCAGGAATCGCTGCTGGAGGAAACCTATTACCACCGCCTCAACCCCTCGCAGGGTTTTGGCGTGCAACGCGTCTACACCGACGACCGCTCGCTCGACGAAACCATGACGGTGAGCGACCGCGACGTGGTGCTGGTGCCGAAGGGCTACCATCCGTGCGCCGCCGCGCATGGTTACGATCTCTATTATCTCAATGTGATGGCGGGTCCGCAGCGTGTCTGGCGCTTCCACAACGACCCCGCCCATGAATGGCTGATGGCCTAAGCCGCCGCCGCCTCGCGCCCCACGCAGGCGACCGCGGCTCGCAGCGTATCCAGCCCGGCGTCGCGCTTGACGGCCTGCGTCGCAAGCAGGCGCCGATAGAGCCGCGCGCCGGGGCGTCCGGCGAACAGGCCCAGCATATGCCGCGTCATGTCGTGCAGCCTCGCCCCCGCCTGCAACTGCGCGGCGATATAGGGTTCGTAAGCCGCCACGGCCTCGAACGCGTCGGCATGGGGGGCCAGTTCCCCGAACAGGCCGGGGTCCACGTCCAGCAGCAGTTCGGGGTTCTGGTAGGCCGCCCGCCCCACCATGGCGCCATCGACATAAGTGAGCGCGGCCAGCGCCGCCGCGAAGTCGGCAAGGCCGCCGTTGATCGCGACAGGAAGCTCGGGAAACGTGCGTTTCAGTTGGTGGACCAGCGGATAATCGAGCGGCGGCACGGTGCGGTTATCCTTGGGGCTCAAGCCCTCCAGCCACGCCTTGCGCGCATGCACGATCACCGCGTCCGCTCCCGCCGCGACGACGTGCTCCACAAGCCCGAACAACGCTGCGCGCGGTTCCTGCTCGTCCACGCCGATGCGGCACTTCACCGTGACGGGAACCGCGACCGCCCCCTTCATCGCCGCGACGCATTCGGCGACGAGCCGGGGGTCGCGCATCAGACACGCGCCGAACCGTCCGCTCTGCACCCGGTCGCTCGGGCAACCGCAGTTGAGGTTGATCTCGTCGTAACCGAAGTCCGCGCCGATGGCCGCCGCCCGCGCGAGCCCGCCGGGATCGGACCCGCCGAGTTGCAGCGCGACGGGATGCTCGACGGGCGAAAACCCCAGCAGCCGCTCGCGCGGCCCATGAATGATCGCGTCCGCCGTCACCATCTCGGTGTAGAGCCGCGCGCGTCGGCTTAAAGTGCGGTGGAACGCCCGGCAATGCCGGTCGGTCCAATCCATCATCGGCGCAATGCAAAAGCGCCAGCGCGAAAAAGTCGGACCGTCCGCTGATGAAAAAGCCATTTCGGGCGCGATAGTTTTGTTCATTTTTCGCTTTTTCGGTACGAATGCGGACCATGCCTGAACGGATACGAGAACTCGTTTCCGGCGCCTAGCTCGCGCAAATCGCTATCATGCGAAAGGGCGCGGTCCATCGAGAGAAGAAACATTTGACCTCGACGGGATCGTAAGGGCCTTGACCGAAAATTGCGAGGCCGGGGCGCCCCAGTCCGGCGCGCATCTCAGCTTCGTTCGCGGGATTGACCCGTTCGCCGTTGCGAATACACTTAGAATGACAGGGGCATAGTTTCGGCTCAGTAGCGCAAATCCCAGCGAGTGGTGGCCACCGGTGCAGTCGGTTACGCGGTATGCCAAAAGCGGCGAGGTCCATATTGCCTACCAAGCGTTTGGCGAAGGCCCGCTCAATCTGGTCATGGTCCCCGGCTTCGTGTCCAATGTCGAAAATTATTGGGACGAGCCGGACTTCGCGCGCTTTTTGAATCATCTGGGCGGATATGCGCGCGTAGTGACCTTCGACAAGCGCGGCACCGGCATGTCGGATCGCGTCGCCGAGCTTCCGGGCCTCGACCAGCGTATGGACGACCTGCGCGCCGTCATGGACGCCGCCGGCATGGAGAAGGCCACGTTGCTTGGCATATCGGAGGGCGCTCCCCTTTCCGTGTTGTTCGCGGCGACCTATCCGGCACGGTGCGCGGCGCTCGTACTCTATGGCAGTTTTTCGCGCTTCTCATACTGGTTTCCCGACGAGGCGGCGCTGGCGACTTTTTTCGACTATGTGGAGCGCTCGTGGGGCACGGGAGGCAGCGTGCAGAGGTTCGCGCCGTCACGCGCGAATGACCCCGCCTTCCAGCGCTGGTGGGGACGAAACGAACGCTTGGGGGCAAGCCCCGCCGCCGTCATCGCGCTGATGCGGATGAACAGCGAGATTGAAATCAGCGGCATTCTTCCTGCTGTCCGCGTGCCGACGCTGGTGATTCACAGGACGGACGACAAGACAGTCGCCGTGGAGGGCGGGCGCGACGTCGCCGCACGCATTCCCGGCGCTCGCCTCCTGGAGCTTCCCGGAGCGGACCACCTCTTTTATGTCGGGGAGAACGCCGATGCGATCGCCGACGCCATCGAGGAGTTCCTTACGGGATCGAGGACGCCGGTGACCGCCGATCGCGTTCTCGCGACGGTGCTGTTCACCGACATCGTCGGCTCGACGGAGAAGGCCGCTGCGCTTGGCGACCTGCGCTGGCGCGACCTGCTCGACAATCACCATGGCGTAATCCGACGCAATCTCCACCGTTTCCGAGGGCGGGAAGTGAAGACGACGGGCGACGGCTTCCTCGCAACATTTGACGGTCCGGCGCGCGGCGTGCGTTGCGCCTGCGCCATCGCAGAGGAGATCAAGCCCCTCGGCATCGAAATTCGAGCCGGGCTCCACACGGGCGAATGCGAGATGATGGGAGACGACGTCAGCGGAATCGCCGTCCACATCGGCGCGCGCGTCGCGGCGCTGGCCGGCCCGAGCGAAGTTCTCGTTTCCGGCACGGTGAAGGATTTGGTGGCGGGGTCGGGGCTACGCTTCGACGACCTCGGCGCCCGGTCGCTCAAGGGCGTCCCCGGCGAATGGAAAATATTTCTCGCCGCGCTTTGACCCACGGGGCGCACCGACCTTGACGGGCTTCTCGGCGTTTCACGAAGGGTCCCTTATCGTGGCCTGTGGGCAGCCTATCGCCAGCAAATGAGCCGAATTTCGCGCTTTGGGGTGGAACTCCAGCATCGGCGCGTCGCCTGCGGTAGCCTGGGTCTCCGGACGGGGAGCGGGCGACCGCGACAGCGCCACTGCCGGCGCTGTCGGCCTGTGCTTCCGAGCATTATCGACGCCGCCGAGCCGACCACAGGCACGTCAAACTTCGCCCGGTCACCGTTTCGCCGCCGCCCAGACCGCCGATTCCGCAGGCGTTTCGGGGCCGTCTAGGAGGCCGCGCAAGGCGTTCCCCTCCGCCGGTCGGCCGTCGAGAAAAACTTGCGCTCCCGCGCTCGACAGCGCTTCTCGCGAAGGCGGCGGGCCGTCGGCGGGGAACAGCGCGACGTGCGCGGGCGAGCCTGGCGTCAGGCGCCCGGCCATGCCGCCAAATCGCGCCGCCAATCCTGACGGGGGCGCGAAAAATGGCAGCGCGACGCCGCGCGCGTCGCCGTAGTGCGGCAGGTCGACGCCATAGGCGACCGCCTCAAACGCGCCGATCTGCGCGACCATGCCGTCGTCGACCCGGATCGTCGCATCATGGCGCCACATCGGCCGCCCCTGCGCGTCAAGCCCGAGCAACCAGAGCTTTGCGGAGATCAGGCAACCCGCCATCAACGATATTCCCCGATCATGCCGAGCCGGCGCGCCAGCGCGACGCGATAGAGCGGGTCGCCATAGACGTTAGCTTCCTCGAACGCGGAAAACGCGAGGCTGATGTCGTGTTCGTCGAAACTTTCCGCCGCCGCCGCTTGCAGCGTCGCCCAGTCAGGCGCCGGCAGCGCCCGCCAGCGCGCCAGCGTCGCTGCGTCCGGCAATGTGGGAAAGCCCATTTCCCCCACCAGACCTGCCGCCCCCTGCCAGAAATGCCGCAGCAGCACGAAGAACGTCACGCGGTCCGCATACGGCTCAACGATGCGCAGCCAGTGAAGGCCGGTGACGACGTGCAGCGCCGCAAAATGCTGGGTCGCGGCGAACAAGGCCAGACCCGTCGCGGCCATTTTTGCGCACGTCGAGTCGTCGATCCGCAGCCAGTCCACGACAGGCGCAAACGCCGGCAGCGCGGCGGCGTCGCGCATGTTTCGCCACAACAATTCGTGCAGCTTGAGATCGTGCAAAGGCTCTATCGCCATCGCGTGCGTCAGCACCTCGGCAGGATCGTCGGTCACAGGCGGCGCCCCTGTGGCGGGCCGCAGTTCAAAATAGGTCGCCGCCCAATAGCCCAGCGCCACGGCGACCTCGTCCGCGCTGTCGCGCAGGAGCGCATAGGCGAGCCGCATCAGCCCGTGAAACGCGCTTGCGGCGACGCCCGGCGCCAGACGCGGCAGATAGGCCCGCAGCGTCGCTTCGACGCCGTACGCAGCGACCTCTTGGCTGAAGAACGCGCGCAAGTCCGGCTCCCGTTCGCGACGCCCCCGCGCGCTTCGCCAATCCGCCCCCGTCAGCGCCTCCTGCGGCGCGCCGAACGGCTTCAACGTCTTGTAGTCGCGATAATAAGCGAAAAACCGGCGCAGTTGCGCAGCGTCGCCGCCGATCCCCGCCAACGCCGTCAGCGCCATCGGCGCATGGTTGGCGAAGGCGCCATCGTTCTCCGAGCCATAGGCCGACATCGCGGCGAGCGCCTCGCCGATGTCGCCGCCGGTGCGGGGCGCGAGCAGGGCGGTCATGTCGGGCTTCCTTCGAGCAAGGGCAGCGTCAGCGAGGCTTCGCCGGAAATAATCAACGTCGTCGTGACGGCGTCGATGCGCTCGGCGTCCACCGCCCTCGCGCCCGTGCCGGGATTGACGGGATAGGCCGGGAACGCCGCCGCCTGTATCGAAAGGCGCAGCCGGGCAGCGGCGGGCAGCGTCATGCAGGCCCAGCCCAGCGGCAGTCTCAACGGGATCTGGGGCGCGGAAGCGAACGTGCGGTGAGCCCCGCAAACATGGATCGCCGCCCCGTCCGGGCGAACCCAGCTCAACGCCAGCGACAGATCGAAGCTTGGCTGCGGACTGGCGACATCGAGCGTCGCGACCGGCTCCCCGGCGAGAGTGATAGCGGTCTTCAGCGGCGCGGATGTGTAGGTCAACACGTCGGCGCGGTCGTCCACCTCCGCGCGGTCGGCGAATCGCCCCGGCGAACCCATCGCGCCCCCGATCGACGGCGTGGGCCGATAGGGGTCGTGCACGAGCCAATCCTCGAAAGCGCTCCGCGTCTCGCGCAGCACGCCGTCCTGCGTGGAAGCCCCGGCGCGTCCGCCCGAGAACAGATAATATTTGCACGCCTGCGTGCGCGGCATGCCGTCGAAGCCGCGCCAGGCTTGCGCGCCCACGTCGTACAGCCGCACCTTCGCGCCCGCGTCCTCGCGGCCCTTCAAGCGGTGATCGAAGAACGCGACGATCTCCCGGTCGATCCCGTCCGCCGCCGCCTCGCCCGCGTCGAGCGCGCCCCCTCGCCGCCCCCACGGAATATGAGCCCAGGGTCCGACGATGAGCTTGCTGTCGTCGAAGGCGCGATGGGCCGCGAGCGTGCCCGCCAGCATCAGGTCGTGCCACCCGCCGACATGCAGCGTCGGCACGTCGAGCGCCACGCCTTGCAGCCGCGCAGCGGGCGAGACGCGCGCCCAATAGGCGGGGTGGTCGGCGAGCCAGTCGAAATAATGCGTGTGCGCGGTGGCGGCCTCCAGCAATTCGGGGCGCGCGGGCGTTGGGCCGTCGTGTAAGTCCCCCGCGCCCGCCAGCCGACCGGCCAAGGCGCGGTCGCCCGCGCGCCGCGCCGCCTCGACGCCCATCTGGCGCGCCCACATCTGATTGCCCGCAAGCCGGAAGGCGCCGCCCTCATAGACCCAGTGGTCGCGCACGTCGAAGGCGGCCATGACGACAGCCATCGCGTTGGGCTTGCGCGTTCCCGCCGCCGCCGCTCCGGCCAGCGCCATATACTGGTTCATGCCGTGATAGCTGAACCCATAGGTCGCGACGCGCCCGTCGCCGCCGTCCAATGCGACGGCGAGCGCCAGGGTGCGCGCGCCGTCGGCGAAATCGTCCTCCAGCACGCGAAAGCGGCCCTCCGAGTCGCCCCGGCCGCGCACGTCCTGTACGACCACGACGTAACCCTGCGCTGCGTACCAGGCGGGATGCGCGAGCACGACGGTCGAGCCGATCTTGCGACCGTAAGGCTGGCGCATCAGCAGCACCGGATGCCGCCCCTCAGCGGGGCGATAGACGTCCGCACGCAGGCGCACGCCGTCGTCCATCTCCCAATCCAGCGTCCTGATTTCCCGCAAGGCCAGCATCAACCGTCCTGCGAAAAAGCGGTCGCGCCCGTCAGATGGCGCAGGTCGAAAGCGCGCGTGGCCTCGATCAGCCGCACCAGCCCCTCCGCCGCGCGGTCGATGACGGCGCGGCCCTTGTCCGCCGTCGCGTTGGCGGCGTCTCCGCAGACGCCCGCCGGATGAAGGTCTTGCGCCTGCCAGCCAAAGCCGACGCGCCCCTCGGCGGTCAACAGGCCGCCCGATTGCTGGATCGCCACCGTCAGCGGCACGAAATCCTCCGCCCGGCTGAAATCGACATGCGCGGGATCGATGGCCAGCATCATGCTGGTCTCGACATCCCCGCCGTGAATGCCGTGCTCGATCTCGGAGGCCGAAAACAGGTCGCCGAGGTCGGCGATGCGGAACCACGAACTGCCGACCGCGAGCATCCCCAATTCCACCCGGATGTCGCGGCACACGATGTCGACCAGCGCGCTCTGCCCGCCATGCGAATTGAACAGGATGATCCGCCGCGCGCCCGCCCGCGCCACGCTACGCGCGAGATCGCGCCAGAGCGCGCGCAAGGTGTCGAGCGAAAGCGTCAGCGTGCCCGGAAACGCCAGATGCTCGTCCGACTTGCCGACGCGCTGCATGGGAAGAATGAGCACGTCCGCGTCGGGCGGCAGGAGTTCGACGGCTTTTCGCACAATGGCTTCGCCAATCGCCGCGTCGGTGCTGACGGGCAGATGCGGCCCATGCTGCTCCGTCGCTGCGACAGGCAAAACGACGACCGTGCGCGCAAAATCGCGCGCGGCGAATTGCGCCGTCGTCAGATGCTCCCAATGGAGGCTCGTCAAGGCCGCTCCCTCACTCCGCCGCCGCCTGCGGGCTGCGCTGAAAGCCGTCCTCGAAATCGTCCGATACCGGCAGATCGGCCGAGCGATAGGCCTTCAGCGCCGACACGACCTCGCCCTCCCGGTCCAAGAGCAGCCGCCGTTCGACGCCGCGAACGAGGCGCGGCAGGCAATGACGGTGGCCGCTGATCGAGGTCGAATGCGGCCCGTGGCTGGCGGCGGCGCAGAAATTAAACGCGAACGCCCGGCGCACCCAGCCGTCCCTCGCCTGCAAGGGTTCGAAAGCGTAGTGCGCGTCGAGATAGGGCAATTGCCCGAGCCGCGCGTCGTCCTCGCCCGCCGGTGGGTTGAAACGGTCGCTCCACAGCGCGACGACGTCCTTCAAACTCGTCAGTTCCGGCCGCGCGGCGAGATCGACGATCATGCCCGTCGCGAGCAACAGATGATCGTATTCCAGTTCGCCTCCGTCCGTCAGCACCCGCACGCCGCTCGCCGTGTCGCGCACGCTATGCCACGGCGTGCCGGGCCGCATCCGGAAGCCGGGCATGGCCATCGCGGTCTCGAAACTGCGCACGGCGGGCGGCTGATCGTTGTCGCGGAAATGGCGAACGATGCGCCAGCGCGTCAGGTCGGAAAGGTCGGGATAATTGCCCAGCAACGCCGCGTTTTCAAGCGCGCGATGCGGATTGACGCGCGGCAGTTTTGCGCGGCGAAAGCAAAGCTCGACGCTTTTGGCGCCGTTCTCCAGCGCGAAGATCGCATTGTCGAACGCCGAGGCGCCGTGCCCCAGCACGCCGACGCGCTTGCCCTTTAGGGCGACGACGTCGAGCGGGCCATTGGTGTGGGTGTAGCGATGGGCGGGCAGATGGTCGCGGACGAAGGCGGGCGCCCGCCACGTTCCCGCGCCGTCATAGCCGGTGGCCAGCACGACCGCGCGCGCCCGCCGCGTCACCGTCGCGCCGTCTTTGCGCACGACGACCGAAAGGCCCGCGCCGTCGGGCGCCACGTCCACCACGCGGCTGTCGTTCTCTATGGCGATGTCGAAAACCTCGGCGTACCAGTCGAGATAATCCTTCCAGTCCCTGCGCGGCACGCGGACCAGCGCGTCCCAGGCGCCGTCCCCGTAGCGCGTCTCGAACCAGCGGCGCACGGTGAGGTTGGGCACGTTGAAATCGATGCCGAACGCCGTTTTCGGCGTACGAAGCTCAGCCATGCGCCCGAACGAGGTCCACGGCCCTTCCGACCCGCGCGGCGCCGCGTCCAGCACCGCGACGCGCCGGAGCCCGTCCCATTTGAGCGCCGCCGCCGCCATCAGCCCCGACTGGCCGCCCCCCACGATGACCACGTCCTCGATTGCGGAAACCTCCGCCCCGAGCGAGGGCACGTGCCAGGGCGCGTTGGGATAACCCAGCGCAGCGATGTCGGCGCGGGCCAGGTTTTTCAGGTCCGCAAGCCGGTCGATCTCGGACGGCGACATGTAGGCAGCTTTCAAACCGTTCGCGGGCCCGACGCCCGACAGCCCTTCTCGACAGCATGTTTTATGCCAGTCCACGTCCGCCCCGGTCAAAAGCCGGCCCCGGGGGCGGCTTGCAGAGACAAAAGGACTGCGGGAATTCGCAGGTTTTGTCGAAAGACGCAAACGAGGTAACCCGGGGCCTCACCCGGAGAATTCCATGATCGACCCCCCTTCGCTCCCTTCTGTTTACCGCGCCTATATCGACGGCCTGAACCGGCAGGCGTGGGACGAACTGGGGCGATACGTCGATGACGAAGTCGAGCGCAACGGCGAAAAGCTCAAGCTATCGGGCTATCGCGACATGCTTATACGGGACTTCGAGGACATTCCCGACCTGGGCTTCGAGATTCAGCTTTTGGCCTGCTCGCCTCCGGTGGTCGCCGCCCGCCTCGCCTTCAGATGCGCGCCCCAGGGCAAGTTCCTGGGGCTGAGCGTCGAGGGGCGAACCGTGGCGTTCGCCGAACACGTCTTTTACGAGTTCAAACTCGGCAAGATCGCATCGGTCTGGTCGGTCATCGACAAGGCCGCCATCGAAGCTCAGCTTTCCAAGTGATGTCGTCGCCCGCCGCGACGGGGAAACCGATCTATCCTGGCCGGTAAAGCGCGCGCATGCGGGCTCCGCGCGCCCCCAGACTCTCGGCCCGCCCCGCGTCGGGCGTAAACCGCGCCCGAACCTGGGGCTTCAAGCACACCTGCGCCTCGACGCCCCCCGCCGCGATCATCCCCAGCCGCGCCGCGCCGAAAGCCGCGCCCAGTTCCGCGCCGCGGGGAAGGTCCAACGTCAGGCCCGTCGCGTCGGCGATCAACTGCGCCCAATAGGCGCTGCGCGCCCCCCCGCCCACCATCATGCACGTCAGCGGCGGCGCGCCCGCCTCGACCAGCACGTCGAGACAATCTTTAAGGGAAAACGCCACCCCCTCGATCACCGCATAGGCCAGCGCCGCCGCGTCGTGCTCCGCCGTCAGCCCGCCGAACGCCGCCGTCGCATGCGGATCGTTATGCGGGGTGCGCTCGCCCGTCAGATAGGGCAAAAACACAGGCGCCTGCGCCCGCCGACCCTCGTCGCCCGCGAATAGCTCGACCCGCGCCAGCAGCGCGCCGATGTCCGCGCCTGCGATTCCCGCGATCCACGAGAGCGCCGAAGCCCCCGAGAGCGCCACCGCCATGCCATGCCAGCGCCCCGGCAGCGCGTGGCAAAAGGCATGAAGCGTGCGCTCGGGCAGCGCGACGGGCCGCTGGGTCGTCGCGAAGATCACCCCCGACGTGCCCAGCGACAAAAACCCGTCGCCCGGCCGCACCGCGCCGATGCCCACCGCCGACGAGGCGTTGTCGCCGCCCCCGCCCGCAATGGGGATCCGCCGCCCCGCCAGCCCCCAGTCCGACGCCACCTGCGCCGACAGATAGCCCGAGGCCGCCGACCCCTCCACCAGGCGCGGCATCTGCTTTTGAGTCATGCCGCAGGCGCCCAGCAGCACGTCGTCCCATCGCCGCTCGGCGACGTTCAGCCACAGCGTGCCCGAGCTGTCCGACATCTCCGACACATATTCGCCGCTCAGCCGAAACCGCACGTAATCCTTGGGCAGCAGCACCATCGCCGTGCGCGCAAAAACGTCCCGTTCGTGCCGGGCGACCCATAGCAGTTTGGGCGCCGTGAACCCCGGCATCGTCGTGTTCGACGAACGCGCCGTGAAATCGGGCGTGCGCGCGAGCAGGTCGCGACATTCCGCGCCCGAGCGCCCGTCGTTCCACAATATGCACGGCCGCAGCGCCTTGCCCGCGGCGTCGAGCAGCGTCGCGCCATGTTGCTGGCCGGAGAGGCCGATAGACGACAGCGCCCCCCAGGCGCCGGGCGCCGCCGCGCGCAGGGCGTCGATGGCCGTCCCCGTTGCGCGCCACCAGCTTTCCGGGTCCTGCTCCGACCACAGCGGACGGGGCCGCTCAACGCTGAGCGGCGCCCCGCCTTCCGCGATCAGCGTCTGATTTTGGTCAATCAACACGGCCTTTACAGAGGAGGTGCCGACGTCCAGCCCCAGATGGGTCATCAATCCCCCTAGATCGCCGCCCCTTGCGCGTCGAACAGATAAACCCGGCCCGCGCCGAGACCGATCTTCAAAGCTTCGCCCCGGACCAGCGCGGGTCTGCCATTGGCGACCAGCACCAGCGTCTCGTCCCCGGTGCGGGCGTAAATCTGCGACTGGCCGCCGAGATTTTCGAGAAACTCTACGCTCGCCGTCAACATGGGCGCCGTCGCGCCCATCACCAGATTGTCGGGCCGCAACCCCACCGTCACTTTTTCATCCACGGCCACGGCGCGGAGCGGCGCGCGCGCCAGGGTCAGCAACCCGTCGACGAACGCCGGATGCGCCAGCGTGGTGGACCCGCCTTCCGCCCGCACGACTTTCGCGGCGAGAAAGTTCATCTTCGGCGATCCGATGAAACCCGCGACGAACTTATTGGCCGGCTCGTCATAAAGCTCGGCGGGCGACCCCATCTGCTCGATCAACCCCGCCCGCAGCACTACGATGCGGTCCGCCAGCGTCATCGCCTCGACCTGATCGTGCGTGACATAAACCATCGTCACGCCGAGTTCACGGTGCAACTTGGCGATCTCGACCCGCATCTGCGTGCGCAATTCGGCGTCGAGATTGGACAGCGGTTCGTCGAACAGAAACAATTTCGGATGCCGCACGATGGCGCGCCCGATCGCCACGCGCTGGCGCTGCCCGCCCGAAAGCTGGCGCGGTTTGCGCGCCAGCAGCGGCTCGATCTGGAGGATGCGCGCCGCTTCGTCCACGCGCGTCTTGACCTCGGGCGAGGGCATTTTCGCCATGCGCAGGCCGAAGGCGATGTTCTCGAACACGCTCATATGCGGATAGAGCGCATAAGATTGGAACACCATCGACACTTCGCGGTCGGCGGGCGCGACGCCGGTCACCACGCGCCCGTCAATCGAGACGTCGCCCTCGCTGATCTCCTCCAACCCCGCGATCATGCGCAGCAAAGTAGACTTGCCGCAGCCCGAAGGCCCGACGAACACGACGAACTCGCCCTTCTCCGCACTGAGGCTGACGCCATGCACCACGGTCGCGGCGCCATAGCGCTTGACGACGTTTTCAAGCTTCAGGAACGACATCAACCATCTCCCCAAGCGGCCAGCGGGCGCCGCCCCTCGGCTTCGATTTCATTGCGCAGCGCAAACAGTTTGAGATAGGCGCGATAAGCCGCCTCGTTGGCGGCCGCATAGGCGGGATCGGCGCGCTGGACGGAGGCCGGCGGGGCCATCGCGTCGAGCGCTTCGAACAGATCGGCGTGGACGCCCGCTGCGACGGCGGCCACCATCGCCGCGCCCAGCAGCACCGGCTCCGGCGTATCCGACACCACCAACTCCGCCCCCAGCGCGTCGCGGTAGAGCCGCACCATCAGCGGATTGCGCTGATGTCCGCCCGCCAGACAGACCCGGTCGATCGCAAAACCGCGCGTATTGAGATGCTCGCGGATATGCCGGCTCTGCAAAGCGAGCGCGCGCGCGGTGGCGTAATAATGCTCCACAAACGCCCGTCGGCTCGTCTCCAGCCCGATGCCCATCACCAGCGCGCGCAGCGTCCCGTCGCCCTGGGGCGCCCGGTTGCCTAACCAATCGGGCACGATATGACGACGCGCGGCGAAACCGGGCCCCTCCGTGTCCAGCAGCCCGAGGATGTCGCGCGCGGTCTCCGCATGGCGCGCCGCCGACGCGGGACCGGGGCTGGCGGGATGCTGGTTGAGCACATTGTCGAGCGCCGCGCCCGAAACGCTCATCCCCGCTTCATGCATCCAGTAGCCAGGAAAAACCGCATCCCGGAACGGCCCCCAGATTCCCGAGATCCGACGCTCGTCGCGCGCGAACGTCATGAAGCTGCTCGACGTGCCGCCAATCAGCGCCATCGTTCGGTTCATCGCCCCTTTGAACCCGCGCCCGACGACGCCCAGCGCCCCGGCCTCCGCATCGATCAACCCGATGGCGACAGGCGCGCCCGCGCTCAAGCCCGTTTCGCCCGCCGCCGTCGTGCTGACATGGCCATGCACCTCCCCGACACGCCCCGGCGTTGCGCCGAGCCGCCCGCGTTCGAGCAGATCGCCAAGCCCCAGCGCGCCCAACAAGTCGCGCCGCCATGGCGCGGGATCGGCCGGCAGATAGGGAAACTTGCAGGCGAGCCCGCAGACCGACAGACGATCGGTCCCGGTCAGCCGCCGCGCCACTTCGTCCGAAAGGTCGCGCACCAACCTCACGCGCCCCCAGGCGGCGGGCGTATGCCGTTTCAACCAGAGCAGCTTGGGCAGATACATTTCAGGCGACACGCTGCCGCCGACATAATCGAGATAGCGGTCGCCGGTGGCGCCGATCTCCTCAGCCTCCGGCTCCGCCCGATGGTCCATCCAGCAGATCACGTCGGCGTCGCCTTCGAGCGGCCGCGCGCCCGCCGCCTCGACGTAAGTCGAAGACGTGGCGTCGACCGCGACGCCCACGATCTCGGCCCCGGGCGTTCCCAAAAGCGCCGCGCGGATCGCCGTCGCGACAGCCGACCAAATATCGTCCATGCGATAGACCGCATGATGTTCGGCGGGGCGGAGCAGTTCAAACGGATGGCTGCGCGCGACGATCAAGCGCCCGCTCACATCGAACAGCCCCGCCCGAGCGGACAGCGTGCCGACGTCCACGGCCAGCAACAGGCTCATTGCAGCAGCGCCTCCGCCGCGGATTCGTCGGTGACGAGGCGCTTGACGTAACGCGCGTTGAGGATGCCGCGCATCGCCCGCGCCTTCGGCAGCCCGCCCGACGCGAGGATAGAGATCGGATAGGCCTTCAACTCCTGCGGACTCAGCGCCATCACGCGCGCGTTGAGCGGATGGTCCACGGGGCGCCCGTATTCGTCAAGGAACGTGCCCAACAGATCGCCGACCGCGCCCGCCTGTCTGAGGCCCTCAAGCGCCTCGCTGACGATTTGGGTGGAGGCGAGCAGCGAGCGCGTCGTGAGGTCGCCGCACGACACAAGCGCAATTCTGCCTTCCCGCGCGCGCCGCATCACTTCGGCGAGGCCGTAATGCGTCAGCAGCGTCGAACGGCTTTCCACCGACGGGCAATAGATCGGCGCGGCGACGTAATAACATTCCGCGCCGATCAAGCGCGCGAATTCCGTCGCGACCTCGAATGTGTTGGTGCCCGCCCCACGGGTCATGCCGCCCATCAGCGATGTGACCCAGCTTCTCGAGAACTTTCGCTGGCGCAGCGCGCGCGCCGCCGCGCGCAGGGTGCGGCCCCAGCCGACGCCAAGCCCCGCGCCTTCCTCCAACAGCGGCGCCAGCATCGCGCCCGCCGCCTCGCCGATCACCTGTTGCAACGTGTCGGGATCGGGCATCGTCGGTACGACGGACACGTCGTCGAGCGCAAAGCGCGCCTTCAACCTTTCTTCGAGCGCGACGCAGTTCGCCAGCGGCAGCTTGATCTCGATACTGACGAGCCCGTCCTGACGCGCCTGCCCCAGAATCTTGTTGACCTTGAGCCGCGTGAGGCCAAGCCGGTCGGCGATCTCCTGCTGGGTCATGGCGCCGATGTAATAATACCAGCAGGCGCGCGCCTGCATCTGGGCTTCCGTCCGGTCTTCGGCCGAAAGGCCAGGCGGAGAATTCGGCTCTGTGTGCTGCACCATGCCCCTCAGGCGAACAAGGGTTTCAGCAATTCCACCGACCGGCGGACGCCTGCGAGCACGGACTTGTCGTCGCGCTCGAACGGATAGAACACCTCCAGAAACGTCGGCGCGTCAATCCCATGCTCAAGTCGCAGCCGCGCAACTTCGGCGGGATCGACGCGACCGCTTTCCGTAAAGTCCCAATGGCGGTCGTATTGGAAATCCGTTTGCTGCACATGCACGATCCCGACCTTGCCGCCAAGCGTCTCGTACCATTCGGCCATTCCTGCGCGATACTTCCCGTAAAGCGGCTCGAACGTGCCATGACCCCAATCGAGACAGAATTTCCAGGGCGTCGCGGCGCCTTCCAAATCCTGCGCCATCGTCAGGGCCTGCTGGGGCGTCCACGGCCATTCGCGCCGCATCGGCGTCGGCTCGACATAAAGGTCCGTGACGCCTTCCCGTTTGGCGACCTCGGCGAGGCGGCGCAGGCGTGCGATCAAGTCCTGATAATCGGCTGCCGGAATAGTCTCCGCCTCGCGTCCGTCGCGCCGCGAGGCGATGGCCCCGAGGGGCCCGCCCACACGGCGGATTCCCGCCAGCGCGGCGAAGCGATAGGCGCGCTGCAACCAGGTCTCTGCAACGCCGCGTACACGGTGGTCGGGATGCAGCAATTGATTGAAGGTGTAATGCGCCAGCCCGATGAACGCGCTGTGAACGACAACCCCGCTCGCCTGCGTCTCGCGCCTGAGATCTCCGGCGAGTGCGTCGAGCAGCGGGTCCGGCCACGTTGGGTCGATCAGATCGAATGAGAACTGCACGAGGTCGAGGCCCAGATCCTCGCGCACCAGCGGCGCCCAGAGGTCCGGCGTGATCCAGCGTTTGACGCAGAAAGAAAGGTTGACTCCAAAGCTCATGGATCGCCTCTACTTCGTCGCGCCCATCGTCAGGCCGCTCACCATGTGGCGGCTGACGAGCAGCGCAAACACCGTGACGGGCAGAACGATCACCGTGCCCGTCGCCATGATCTTGCCCCAGGGCAATTCATAGCCCGACATGAAGTTGGTCGCCACCACCGGCGCGGTCTTTAGGCTCTGACTGGTTATCAGCACCAGCGCATAGAGCAATTCGTTCCACGAAAATATGAACGCGAAGATCGCCGACACCGCGACGCCTGGCAAGCCCAGCGGCAGATAGATGCGCCAGAAGATGTCGAATTGCGTCGCCCCCTCCAGCCGCGCCGATTGTTCGAGATCGCGCGGAATGGAGCGGAACTGGTCGGTGCAGATCCACACCACGATGGGCAAGTTGAACGTCAGATAGATCAGCACCAGCACCGCATGGGTGTTGAGCAGCCCGACCTGCCGGGAGAGCAGGTAGACCGGCAGCGCCAGCACGATGGGGCTTATCATGCGGTTGGAGATGAACCAGAACCACAGATCCGCCTTGCCGCGAAACTCGAACCGCGCCAGCGCATAGGCCGCCGGCGTGCCCAAGAGCACCGACAGCGCCGTCGTCGCGCTGGCCACGATCAGCGAATTAAGCACTGCGGTCGTGACTTTGGCGTCTGCGAAGATGTCGAGATAGTTGGACAAGGTGGGCTGAAACATCCATACCGGCGGTGAAGCCAGCAGATCCGTCTGGCTCTTCAGGCTCGACGTCACCATCCAGTAAAACGGAAACAGAGCCAGGGCCAACACAGCGAGCAGCCCAAACGCATGCGCGAGCGAGGCCAGACGAGAGCCGCCCATTATTCGATCTCCCGGTAGAACACGCGGATGTAGATACGGCTCAGCACGATGGTGAGGATCAGCAACAGGATCGCCTGCGCCGACGCCACACCCAAATCGAAGACCTTGAAGCCCACGCGCTGCACATAGATCGATACGAGGTCCGTCGCCGACCCTGGCCCGCCCCGCGTCATCACAAACACCATGTCGAACAGCTTCAGCACATCCGCCGAGCGCAGGATCAGCACCGCCGTCAATCCCGGGAGAAGATAGGGCAGTTGCACATAGCGCAGCAGCGCCCAATGGCTCTTGGTTTCGAGCCGTGCGGCCTCCTCGATGTCCACCGGCACCATCGACAATCCGGCAAGAAAGATCAGCGCGACGAACGGCGTCCATTGCCAGATGTCCATCACGACGATGGCCACGAAAGCGCCCGTCGAGTTGCCGAGCCAGTCGGACGAGGACATCCCCAGCCAGCTCATGAACTGATTGGCGACGCCGAAATCGCGGTTGAACATCAGCCGCCCGATCAGCCCGACGACGGCGTAAGTGGTGGCGAGCGGCACGACGAGCGACACGCGCGTGATCGTGCGCAACAGGCCCCAGCCGGGCTTGTGCAGCAGCAGCGCCACCCCCATCCCCAGCAAAATCTCTATCGGCACGACATTCAGATAAAACTTGCCCGTCAGCAGCAGGGAGTCCCAGAAACTGCGATCGTTGAGCACCGACAGGTAATTGTCGAAGCCGACGAACGGAAAGCCGTCCTGCTGATCGGCGCGGCGCGTGATGTTGTAACGCCGCAGCGACGTCAGAATCGCAAAGATCGTGGGATAGATGCCGATGACGAACAGCGAGAGCGTCGCGGGCGCCAGAAAGAACAAAGGCGTCCAGCGACCGTAGCCGGGGTGATGGCGTCGCACGGCGCTCATTCCAGATTGGTGTGACGCAACCGCATCGCGTCGGGCGAAACGCCCAGCCGCTCGCGCAGTTTGAGGATCATCACTTCAAACAGAACATATTGCGCGCCTTCATATAGCGACCCCATCGGCAGCACCGAGACGGCGGGGCCGCCATCGTCCGCCATCGTCTGCGCGGGGATCGGCAGCACGATGTCGGACGCCTGCGCGCAGGCCCCGGATGGCTGCGCCGTCACCGTGAGCGTGCGCGCGCCCGCGCTGCGCGCTACGCCAAGCAGGCCCGCGACGGTGGAGAAGGACCCGGGTCCCGCGGAGACGATCAACAGGTCGCCCGGCCCTATGGGCGGGGTCGTCATGTCGCCAACCATCGCGGCCTGAAGCCCCAGGTGGTGCAAACGCATGCAGAAGCCTTTGATCTGGAGTCCCTCGCGCCCCACGCCATAGAGAGCGATCCGCCATGCCCGCGCAATCTCGTCGATCGCGGCTTCCACCGCCGCCTCGTCAAGGCGTTGAAATACGCGGCTCAGATCGTACAGCGCGGCTTGATAGAGGCTCACCAAACTCCTCCCTGCAAAACGAGGCGGGCGGTTCAACCGCCCGCCCGTCAGCTTACTGGCGCAAAGCCTTCTTGCCGTCGTAATAGCCTTCCTTGGCGAGGATGGCCTCCATCTTGGCGCCGATCTGCTTGGCGCCGTCCTCGGTCGACACTTCGCCGAGCATCATCTTGGAGCCATATTCGGCGACGACTTCCGAGATCGCGGGCCACGCGGGGAAGCGCGGACGGAATTCCGGCACGCCTTTCTGCCATGATGCGACCATCGGCTCGACGAACTTGTACTTCGCCTTGATGTCGGCCTGCTCATAGATCGACGAGCGGCCCGAAACGCCGCCGGCCTCGACGTAAGCGCGCGCAATGTCTTCCGACGTCGCCCATTGTGTGAAGATCCACGAAGCCTTCTGCTGGGCCTCGGTCGCCTGGGCGGCGACCGCGAGCGAGAAGCCGCCGAGCGCAGGCAGACGCCCCGCCGCGCCCGAAGGTTCCGGCGCCACGGCGAGGCAATCGCCGAGCTTGGAGGTCTTGGGGTCCGTCAGCGTGCCGTAGAACGCCGACCATTCGGTGATCATCGCGACCTGCCCTTGAGCCAACGCGTTGACGGCCTCCGAGTGGTCGAACGAGACGACGCCGGGCGGCATATATTTCATGAGATCCTGACGGAATTTGAGGCCCGCCTGGCTCTCCTTCGACATCAGGTTGGAGTGGAAACTCTTGTCGAGCAACGAGCCCCCGGCGGGCCATAGCACGCGCATGAAACTGTCGGCCGATTGGGTCTCGCCGCGCAGCGATTGCAGCGCGTAGGCGAATTGCTTTTTCTCGGGGTGGGTCAGCTTGGGCGCATAGGTGGTCGCCAGTTCGTCCCAGGTCGCCGGCGGCTTATCGAAGCCGGCGTCCTTCAACTGGCACTTGTTATAGAACAGCAGGCCCGAATAATTGTCGAACGGCAGGCCATAGACCTTGCCGCCCCACGAGCCGAAGGCGTCGAGCAGCAGCGGGAAGAAGCCCTTCAGGTTGAGGCCGGGATCGGTGATCGCAGCGTCCGAGGTGAACTTCTCCACCGGCACGATCCAGCCGTTCTCAGCGAACTCGCCGATCCAGACAAGATCGACCAGCGCCAGCGTGAGATCGCCTTTGGAGTTAAAATTGAGCACCTGTTTCTCGCGGGTGTTCTCATAAGGTACGATCTCGTAATTGACCTTGATGCCGGTCCTCTTCTCGAACTCGGGCAGCAGCTTGATGATGGCGCGATAGCCGGGCCGGTCGAGGAAGATAACGTTGATCTGCGTGCCCTTGAAGGGCGCGGCGGCTTTTTCGATGGCCCAATCGGCGTGCGCAGGTGCGGAAAGCCCCGCACTGGCGGTGATGGCGAGTGCGCTGAGCGTCGCCAGAAGCCATTTTCTCATGTATAAATCCTCCCGTTGTTTACTTGCTTCCATGCCGGTTCAGGGGCTCTTCAGATCGACGAGCACCTTTACATAACCCGGCGCGTTCTCGGCCAGAGCCTTGAACGCATCCGGCGCTTCCTCCAGCCCGACGCGATGAGAGACGATCGTGCGAACGTCGATCTTCCCCGCTGCGAGGAATTGAATGGCGAGCGGATAGACTTCGCCCATCCGCCGCGCGAACTTGATCTTCAGGCCCCGACGTCGCGCGTCGGCGGCAGGCAGAGTGTATACGTCGCCGTCGGGAATGCCGACCAGCACCATCCGCCCGCCGATCCGCGTCGCACTCACCGCGTCACGGAAGCCGTTGGGCGAGTTGGTCGCCTCCACCGTCAGCTTGGCGCCCCCGCCCGTAGCCTCAACCAGTTCGGCGACGCTCGCGAAAACGCGATCCGCGCCGCTCAGCGGCGCAATCGCTCGACGGTGGGGCAGGGGATCGCACGCGAACACCTCTCCCGCCCCCGCCGCCTTCAACACCTGCATGATCAGCAGCCCGATAGGTCCGCAGCCCAGCACGCCGACGCGCTCGCCCATGCGCGGCTTGGCGAGACGCACCGCGTGGATGGCGACGCCGAGCGGCTCCAGCATCGCCGCGTCCAGCCCGTCGAAGCTTTCGGGCAGCGGAACCAGTTGCGAACGCGGCACCCAGAGCCGCGGCGTCATCGCGCCGTCGAACGGCGGGGCGCCGATAAACACCACATTTGGGCACAGATTGGGATGGCCCTCGCGGCACCATTCGCAAGCTCCGCAAGCCTTGTTGGGATCGACGGCGACAAGGCTTCCCGCCTTCAGTCCGAGTTCGCTTATGTCTTCGCACAAATAGCCGCCGAACTCGTGGCCGGGCACGAAAGGTTGTTTGATGACCGCCGCGCCGATGCCGCCATCCTTGAAATAATGCACGTCGCTCCCGCATAGGCCGACCGAGGCGATCTCAAGCAGGGTCTCGCCTTCGCGACCCTCGCGCAAATTGAAAGGCGCGACGCGGGCGTCGAACGCGCCTGAGATGAAAAGAGCCTGGCTCATCGCTCCTGCATGCGTGTCGCGGCCCTCTCGGGGGCGCTCCGTTACGCTTACAACCGTATTTCTTCGAAATCAACATATGGAAATACAAAAAATCATTTGATAGGGTGTTCCCATGTTGGCCCGCGTCTACGGCCCGCCCGGGAGGTTTCATGACGACGCCCTCACCACCCGACGCCGCGCTCGACCCTCGCCGCGCGGCGGCTGAGCGCATCGCGCGCCGCGCCGGGGCCGAGGCGCTGCGCTTTTTCGAGACGCGCGCGGACCTCGCCATCGATCACAAGGCGGCTCAGGATCGCGTTTCGGAGGCCGACCGGGCCGTGGAGGCGCTCATTCGCGCCGAGGTCGCCGCCGAGTTTCCCGAAGATTCTTTCCTGGGCGAAGAATCCGGCGCCAGCGCGGGCGTCTCGCCCTATCTCTGGGTGGTCGATCCCATCGATGGCACGTCGCCTTTCCTCTGCGGGCTGGCCGACTGGTGCGTCTCCATCGCGGTGGTGGTCGCGGGGATCCCTGTCGTCGGCGTGATCCATGCGCCGCGTCATGGCGAGACTTTCGCCGCCGCCCGTGGCGGCCCCGGGACGGTGAATGGCCGTCCGCTCGGCCTCGATCCGTCGCGCTCTCTGGGCGACGGCATGTTTGCGTTCGGCGGCAGTCTGCGTTGCGACGCCGCCGCAACCGGCGCCTTCGTCACGCGGTTGATGCGCGCAGGCGGCGTCGCGTTCCACAACGGCTCGGGCGCTTTGATGCTGGCTTATGTCGCAGACGGCCGGCTGGTGGGTTACTACGACGAACTCATCATGCCATGGGATTGCCTGGCCGGGCTGGTTCTGGTGGACGCGGCGGGCGGCCTCACGCGCTTTTCCGGCGCCCGCGCGGGCGGCCCGATGCTTGCGGGAACGCCGCGCGTGTTCCAGACCGTCGCGCCCTGGCTCGATTGAGGGCGCTATTCGCGCTCCAGAATCGGCGCCACCAAAACGATTGCGCGCGCGCGCTGGCGCTCCGGGTCGAGCGAGGCGAAGGCCGTTTCCATCATCGTCTCCACGTCCTGGCGCAGCATCGCCAGCGTGAACGGCAGCCCCGCCGCAAATGGATCCCAATCGAAGCAGCCGACGGGGCAGGCGAGCGGCGCGCCCGTGGACGCCGCATACCTCACCACGCCCTCGAACGTCGTGATCGAGGAGATGAACAGCGCCGTCGGCAGCCTGCCGCGCCGCTCGACATAGCTGCTCAACGCCGCATGGGCGTTCTCGGGCCGATAGCCGCAGCACGCCACCCCGTCCTCGCGAGGCGCGACGCCCGCTTCGCGCAAGGCGCTCAGGAAGCCCGCCACGCGATTGTCGGTGGCGTATTCGCCAGCCACCCCGCCCAGATACAACATCTCGTCGAGCGAACCGCCGGTCGCGCGCACCCTGTCCATCAGCTTGCGCGTCAGCAAGGCCGCGCCGACCCGGTTGTCGGAGACGACCGAGGGCGCCCCCGCGCCTGGCAGATCGACATTGACGCAGGGGATCGACGCCGCCTCGCACAGCCGGTTGAGCGCGCCCGCATCCGCCACGCCCGCGATGAACAGGAATTCGACGCGTTGCGCCAGCAGCGTGGCGACCACCTTGGCCTCGACTTCCGCCTCGCGCTGCGTGCTGACCACGATGGGGCAGAGGTCGCGCTTGCGGACTCCGGCTTCAAAAGTTTCCGCCAGATCGGCGAAGAAGCGATTGCGATAGTGCGGCAGGATCATGCCCGCCAGCCCGGATTTGGAAAGCCTCAAGCCCCGCGCGCGAAGGTTCACTTCGTAGCCCAGATCCCGCGCCGCCTTGAGGATGCGTTCCGACGTTTCTTGCCTGATGCGATAGCGCGTCCAATCACCGTTCAGGACGAGGCTCACCGTCGAGACCGAGGCGGCCGCCGCCGCCGCCACGTCGTAGATGGTCGTCTTTCTTTTAAGCCCCCGCGCCGTCATCGCCTCTCCCGCTCTTTGCGCCTCCTAGCACGAGCAAGCTGCGCGCCGCACGTCTTGACACGGTTGCTGAATGGATTTAGCAATCCAGTTGCTAAATGGATTTAGCAAGCTGGCGCCCCCGCGCCTTCAAAATATTCCGACCCTCTTGAAAGGGTCGCGGCCTGGAGGAGGAAACAATGGTCAAGTTCTCGAAGCGTGCTCTGTGCGCCAGCGTGTTCGCCCTCGCGTTCGCAGGCGTCGCCCATGCATCGGCGGAAAAGCCCGTCATCGGCATCGTCGTCAAGATCGGCGGCATCCCTTGGTTCAACGCCATGGAAGCCGGCATCAAGGAGCAGGGCGCCAAGGACGGCGCCGACGCCTCGATGATCGGCCCGACCAGCGCCGACCCTTCGCTTCAGGTGCGCGCCATCGAGGACCTGATCGCCAAGAAAGTCGACGTGATCGGCGTTGTGCCCAATGACGAGAAGGCGCTGGAGCCCGTGCTCGAAAAGGCCCGCAAGGCCGGCATCAAGGTGATCGCGCATGAAGGCCCCGGCCTCATGAACAAAGACTGGGATTTCGAGATGGCCTCCGCCAAGGGCTTTGGCGAGGCTCATGCCGAATTGCTCGCGCAGGCGATGGGCGGCAAGGGCGAATACGCCGTCTACGTCGGCTCGCTGACCGTGCCGTTGCACAACGCCTGGGCCGACGCGGCCATCGCTTATCTGAAGGTCAAATATCCCGACATGAAGGCTGTCGGCGACCGCTACGGCGTCGCCGAGAACGTCGACGACAGCCGCAAGACCGCCGTCGATCTCATCTCCGCCCATCCCGATCTCCATGGCTTCCTCGCCTTCGGCAGCCAGGGCCCCATCGGCGCGGGCCGCGCCATCGAGGAGAAGGGCCTTGTCGGCAAAGTGTTCGTCGCCGGCCCGTTCTCGCCGGGTCAGGGCCGCAAGCTCATCAAGGAGGGCGCGATTCTGGGCGGCTTCATGTGGAACCCCGCGGAGGCGGGCCGCGTGTTCGTACGCGTCGGCAAAATGCTCGCCGCGGGCCAGACCATCAAGGACGGCACGATGATTGAGGGCCTCGGCACGGTGACGCCAGACGAGAAGACCCACAACATCATCACCAACAATCTGTTGGCGATCAACAAGGGTTCCGTCGACAAGCTCGCCGACCTCGGCCTTTAAAATTCTGGCGGGAGAGGACCTTGGAAACCCCGATGTCCTCCCCCGACGCAATCTGCTTCGAGCACGTCAACGTCCGCTTCGGCGGCGTTCGCGCGCTCGACGACGTGTCGTTCAGCGTCGGGCGTAGCGAGGTGCATTGCCTGGCGGGCGAGAACGGCTGCGGCAAGAGCACGCTCATCAAGGTGATCGCG
>JAYVYJ010000145.1:0-12391 GCA_043784465.1 Hyphomicrobiales bacterium | reverse complement strand
GGGATAAAGCTCGCGCCGGAACGAGTTCTCCGATTTGTCGAAGATGATCGCCAGATGCGTCGGCGCAATCCCCGCCGCGCCCTCGCGCAGGAATTGCAGCACCTTGGTGGCGAACAGCCGCACCGCGCCGTTGGGCAACTTGTCGGATCGGTAATTGTATTTTTGATCCTGACGGATCGACTGGAAATAGGCGCGAAAGACGAAAGACGAACCGTCGACGAGAAAAACATGATCGCCGGGACCGACGGGACGATGGGACTGGGTCATGCGCGTTAGCATAACCCGCGACGCGGCGCGCGGCTATCCCCACGACGCAAAAGCGACGATCACGCCGCCATCGCCCCCGGCCCCGGCACGGCCCCCGGCGGGCATTTGCCGAGAATAATCATGCCCAGCACCTCGTCCTTGGTCATCGCGGTCACCGGACCCGTGCCCACGACACGCCCGTTCTTCATCACGGCCACGCGGTCGGCGAGGTCGAACACGTCGTGGATGTCGTGGCTGATGAGGAAGATGCCGATGCCCTCGGCCTTCAACTGCTTGATGAGTTCGCCGACCTGGGCGGTCTCCTGCGGGCCGAGCGCCGCCGTCGGCTCGTCCATGATGAGGATACGCGCGTTGAACAGGATCGCACGCGCGATCGCCACCGATTGACGCTGGCCGCCCGAAAGCTGTTTGACGGGATCCTTGAAACGCCGGAAGTTGGGGTTGAGGCGGCCCATCACCTTGCGCGCCTCGGCCTCCATCGCCACGTCGTCGAGCGTGCCCCAGCCGGTGCGCAACTCACGACCCAGAAACAGATTGGCCGCCGCGTCGACATTGTCGGCCAGCGCCAGCGTTTGATAGATCGTCTCGATCCCGTATTTTTTGGCGTCGCGCGGATTGCCAATCTGCACTTCCTCGCCATTGACGAAAATTTGACCGCCGTCGCGCTTGTAGGCGCCCGACAATACTTTGATGAGCGTCGACTTGCCCGCGCCATTGTGGCCGAGCAACCCGACGACTTCTCCGGGATGGAGATCGAGGGACGCGTGATCGACGGCCTTGATGCCGCCGAACGCGATCGAAATATCTTTCAGTTCGACAAGGGGCGTGGTCATCGGCGTCTCAGGCTTGGCGGCGGCGATAGAGTTGATCGATCCAGACGGCGAACACGAGCACCGAACCCACAATGACGTCCTTCACCGCGCTGTCGAAGTTCAACAGCGTCATGCCCGATTGCAGCGACTGCATGACCAGCGCGCCCAGCATTGCGCCGTAGATCGTGCCGACGCCGCCGGCCAGCGACGTGCCGCCGATGACGGTCGCGGCGATCACATAAAGCTCGTCGAACTGGCCCAGCGAATTGGAGGCCGCATCGAGGCGCGCGGCGGTGATGCAGGCGGCGACGCCCGCTAGAATGCCCATGATGGCGAACATCTGGAGCGTGATGAGCTTGGTGTTGACGCCCGCCAGCTCCGCCGCCTCCGGATTGCCCCCGATGGCGTAAACATAGCGGCCAAAGCGCGTGCGGGTGGAAAGGAACGTCATCACGACGCCCACAGCGAGCGCGATCAGCATGGGTATCGCGAACCCGTGCGCAAAGATGAGGCCTTCGGCGGGAGGGGCGATGTTATGCTCCAGCGCATAGTTTTCGGCGACCTTGGGCGGCCACGGATAGGCGTTGACCACGGCCACCGTGCCCAGCGCGACGGCGCAGCCCACGACGATGAGAAAAATCTCCGCCCAGACTGGGCGTTGCGGGAATTTGAAGCGCGCACGGTTGGATCGATTAACCGCCACGCCGATGAGGATGGCCAGACAGGCGAGCCCACCAAGAGCCCAGCTTGCCATCCCCCCGATCCACGACCCCTGCGGCGTGCCGCCGATCAACTCGAAATACGCGTCCATCGGCGCAACCGTTTCGCCACGGATGACCCACCAGGCCAGACCGTTATAAACGATCAGTCCGCCTAGCGTCACGATGAAGGACGGAATGCCCGCATAAGCGATCAGGAAGCCGTTGAGGGCGCCCAGCAGCGCACCTACGCCTAGCGCCACGACAACGCCGACGACCCAGATGAACGGATTGTCCGCGCCCAACCACGGACTCAACCAATAGACCTGCGCGACGCCGGTGACGACGCCGATGAAGCTCAACATCGAGCCGACCGAAAGATCGATGTGGCGCATGACGATGATGAGAACCATGCCCGTGCTCATCACCGCGATCGCCGAGGTCTGCACCAGCAGGTTCCAAAGATTGCGCGGCGTCAGGAACACGCCTTCGCCCGTGATGATCTGGCCGAACACCTGAAAGCCGACCCAGATCGCCACCAGCGCGCCGACCATGCCTAGCAAGCGCGTGTCGATCTCGGTCGCGCGAAAGAAGCGCCGGGTCGGGCTTTCCGTCGTCATCAGATGGGCCGTGCTGGACTCAGCGCCTCCCGACATCGCTCCCCCCGTCTTTGATGCTAGGAAACGGCCGGGCGCGCACGCCCGGCCGCTGCTTCACCTTATCAGCCGCAGACTGCGACCGAACCTTTCTTGACGCCCGCGCAGGCCTTGTCCTTGGTGATCCAGCCCGCATCGATAACCGCGGCCAGCGTGTCCTTGGTCACCGGGGTCGGCGGCAGGAGGATGGTGTTCATCTCCACGCCCTTCTTGCCCTTGTTGAACTTCATCACGCCGGCCAAGCCGGCCGCGTCTTTGCCGTCGGCCATGGCGACCGCCGCTTCCGCAGCCGCCTTGCCGAGCTGGCGCGAGTCCTTCCAGATCGACACGGTCTGCGTGCCGAGCGCAACCCGGTTGATCGCCGCGAGATCGCCGTCCTGGCCGGAGACCGGCACCGAGCCCGCCAACCCCTGCGCCTTCAGCGCCGCGACGACGCCCGAAGCCATGCCGTCGTTCTCAGACACGACCGCGTCGACCTTATTGTTCTGCTTGGTCAGGCACTGCTCCATTTCCTTTTGGGCGTTGTCGGGCTTCCAGCCGTCGGTGAAGGTCTCGCAGACGTTCTTGATCTTGCCCGAATCCATGCCGTCCTTCAACACTTCCTGAATGCCGGAGAACAGGAACGTCGCGTTCGGATCGCCCTTGTCGCCCTTGATGAAGGCGTAATTGCCCGAAGGCTTGGCCTTGTAGATCTCCTTGGCCATCAACCGGCCGACGCCGATGTTGTCGAAGGTGATGTATAGCGCGTTCGGATCCTCGAACTGCACGTCATAGGCGATGGCCTTGATGCCCGCGTCATTGATCTTCTTGATCGAGGGTAGGATGGCGTCGGCGTCATAGGCGACCACGAGGATCACGTTGCACTTTTGCGAGATCAGGCCCTCGATGTCGGAGGCCTGTTTGGTCGCCGACCCTTGAGCGTCGGCGGTGATGAAGGTGTCGCCCGCCGCTTCGACGACGGACTTGATCGCCTTTTCGTCGGTCTTCCAGCGCTCTTCCTGAAAAGTCTTCCAGGACACGCATTCCTTGTGGCCCTTGGCGAGGGCGGGGTCGGCGGCGCCGAACAGGAACGCGGCGGACAGGGCTGAAACGGCTGCTCCCGACGCAAGGCTCTTGATGGATTTCATAGGCTTCCTCCTCCGGTGGCCACGTGGGGCCGTTGATTTCAAGGCGCCGTTCAGGCCCCTCTGTTTGACGTTGCGACTGTTGCCATCAATCCTTGTTGATCGCAACAACCGTCATGCTCGAAGGCGCGACGCTGCGCCCAATTCTCCGCCGCCCGGCGACCGCCGGCGTCGCGCGAAGCCCTTGCGCCATCATGGAAGATTGTCTCTCATCACGATGTCGATTCTTATTTTCTCCTGCTCGGCCATCCAGCGCTCGCCGCGGGTAAGCGCGAGCAGCACGCGCAGCGCCGAGCGCGCCTCATGTCCGGCGTCCTGCGAAATCACCGCATCGAGTTCGCCGCGCAGCAGCGCCCGGCGCGTGAAAGCCGTCAGATCGTGCGCGATGAAGACGAGTTCGCCGCCGCGGCCCGAATCCGCGATCCCCTTCGCCACCCCCTCGACGCCGGCGCCGACATTGTAGACGCCGACGAGATCGTCGTTTTCCGCCAGCAACCTCGTGATGAGGTCTTTGTTCACCTCATTATGATCTAACCCCTCAACGGGCGCAAGCACAGAAAGGCGCCGATATTCGAGACTCATCACCTGGCTGAAACCGAACATCCGCTCCGCATGATCGCGCAGCGAATGCGACCCGGCGATGACGGCCACCTTGCCGGTGCGCTCGCCCGCCAGGCGCCCGAGCAGCGTGGCGGCGGTGCGCCCCGCCGCGACATTGTCAATGCCGACATAATGTTTGCGAGCCGATCCCGGCACGTCGGAGACGAGTGTGACGACCGGCACGCCGCCCGCTACCAGATCGTCGATCGCGGCGCGCACGCTCTGATGGTCGAGCGCCACCACGGCGACGCCGTCGCAGCGTCCGCCCAGCGATTCCAGGGTCTGCGCGAGCGCACGAGGGTCGAGGATGTCGGCCGTGACGGTCTCCACGGTGACGCGGCGCGCAGCGAGCCAGCCCGACATCTCCGAAATTTGATCGACGATCATGCGCATGAACGTGTTTTCGTTTCTCGGCATGACGAAAACGAACTTCACCGCGCGCGCCTTGCCGAGCGCGTCTTCGCCGTTCGTCAGCCCATCGTGACGCTCGATGGCCGCGCGAACGCGCCGCGCCGTCTCCTCCCGTACGCCGGCGCGGTTGTGGAGCACGCGATCCAAAGTCGCGACGCTGACGCCCGCTTCCCGGGCAAGCTGCTTCAGCGTGAGATGTCCGGTGAGCGTTTCCATATTATTTGCGCCGTCTATAGCCGTCATTTCTGAGGCGATCAACTCAAAAAGCGAGGTAAGCGGCCATTGGCGCCCTTGCCTCACGGGTCCTGCCTGTGAGAAAGTTAGAAAAAGCCCGTGGTAACGGGCCGAGGCCGGGGAGGTTGGATTGAGGACAAGCCTTTGGGCTCGTATTCTGGCGGCAGCTGCGCCGCTCGCTTTTGTCGCGCCCGTCCTCGCCCATTCGTGGGACGAACGCGTGTTCGCCACGCATTTGGATTTCGACGACGTCGCCCAATCGGGCGCCTCCGCGCTGCCGGGGCTGATCGCGCGCGGCCGCGAATTGTTCAAGGCGAAGTTCACCACCGCCGACGGCGCGGGTCGGCCCAAAGCCACGCAGGCGATCGTCCCAACCAAGCGCAAGTTCGGCGTCAACCCTGCCTTCTCGCGGCTCAGCGGACCCGATGCCAACGCCTGCTCGGGCTGCCACAACGACCCCATTCTCGGCGCGTCGGGCGATTTTGTCGCCAACGTGTTTGTTTCGGAAGGCTTCGAGAGTGCGCAATTTGACACCACCGATCCTTCGTTCTCCAGCGAACGCCACACGACTTCGCTGATGGGCGCGGGCCTCGTCGAATTGCTGGCGCGCGAAATGACGGCCGATCTTCGCGCAGAGCGCGACGCGACCGTGGCGCAAGCGCGGGCGACCAACCAGGACGTCGACGCCGATCTCGTCACCAAGGGCGTGCGCTTCGGTCTCTTGCGGGCGCACGCCAGCGGGCTAGTCGATTTCGACCGGCTCGACGGCGTCGACGCCGACTTGATCGTGCGCCCGTTCAGCCGCAAGGGCGTGTTCACCTCTCTGCGCCAGTTCACCATCAACGCGCTCAACGTCCATCACGGCATGGAGGCGAGCGAGCGCTTCGGCGCGCGCTGGACCGGCAGCCACGATTTCGGCGAGAGCGGCGTGCCCGACGCCGTGACGCCCGGCGACGTCTCCGCGCTCGTCGCCTTTCAGGCGTCGCTTCCGGCGCCCAGGGTCAAAGCCGATATGCCGGACGACTGGCGCGCGGCGGCGGCTGACGGCGAGCGTCGGTTCGAGCAAGTCGGCTGCGCTTCCTGCCATCGCACCACGCTGCCGCTCAAATCGCTGGCCTTCACCGATCCCGCGCCCTACGACATGGCGGGCACTTTGCGCGAGGGCGAAGTCAAACAGGGCGTCACCATAGATTTGGCGACCCTGCCGGTGGGAGCGGCTCTGAAGCGCAACGAAAAGGGCGAATGGTTGGTTCCCCTGTTCAGCGATCTCAAGCGCCATCTGGTCGTCGACGCCCAAGTGGCTTCGCTCGGCAACGAATTGCAAGCCCAGCGTTTCGTCGAGCGCGACGTGTTCCTCACGCCGCGCTTGTGGGGAGTCGGCTCGACGGCCCCTTATGGGCATCGCGGCGATTTCCGCATGCTGAGCGAGATCGTCGCCGCCCATGGCGGCGACGCGCGTTTCGCGCGCGACGCCTATCTCGGCCTGCCCAAGGAACAGCGCGACGACGTCATCGCCTACCTGCGTTCGCTCGTCATCGAGGCGCCGTGATGCATTCGCCTTGGTTTCTCGGACTTTGGTTGCTCGCCCTCGCCGCGTCGCCCGCGTGCGCCCAGGCGCTGAACGCCGACGTTCCCGTGTTCCACGAGGAGGCTGACGCGGCGGGCCTGCATCAGACCTACGACGGGCCATGGGAGCATTTCGTCGGCGGCGGCGGCGCGGCGCTCGATTGCGACGGTTCGGGCTTCGCAAGCGTATTCCTCGCCGGCGGAAAGAACCCGGCAAAGCTGTTCGTCAACAAATCCACGCGCGGCGGCGCCCTCAAGTTCGAGGAAAAGTCCCTCCACGTCGAACCGCGCCTGCTGACGGGCGTGATCGGCGCCTACCCGCTCGACATCGATGGCGACGGCCACCCCGATTTGTTCGTGCTTCGCGTTGGCGAAAATCTGCTGCTGAAGGGCGGCCCCGATTGCACGTTCGCGCCTGCGGGCAAGGACTGGAAGTTCTCGGGCGACCCTGGCTGGACCACCTCATTCGCCGCGACCTGGGAGAAAGGCGGCCAATTCCCCACCCTCGCCGTCGGCCATTACGTCGACCGTTTCGCGCCCGGCTCGCCCTATGGAACCTGCGAGGAAAACTCGCTGTTCCGGCCGCAGCCCGGCGGCAATCCCGATTATTCCGTACGCACGCCGCTGGCGCCTGGCTATTGCGCGCTCTCTATGCTGTTCACAGACTGGAACCGCTCGGGCGCGCCGAGCCTGCGCGTCTCCAACGACCGGCAATATTATCGCGGCGGCGAGGAGCAACTCTGGCGCCTCGAACCCGGCAAGGCCCCCAAGCTCTACACGCCTGCGGAGGGCTGGCGGCATGTGTCGATCTACGGCATGGGCATAGCGGAAGGCGACCTCGACGGCTCGGGATTTCCGCAATATGCTCTGACCTCGATGGGCGACATCAAGCTGCAAAAACTCAACCGCGAGCAGAGCGAACACGGCGAGTTCCCGGTCTATGAGGACATCGCGGGGGAGTTGGGCGTCACCGCGCACATTCCCTACGCCGGCGGCGACAAGAAGCCCTCGACAAGCTGGCACGCGGAATTCGCCGATTTCAACAACGACGGACTACTCGACCTCTTCATCGCCAAGGGCAATGTCGCGCAGATGCCCGATTTCGCAGCCAACGACCCCAACAATCTGCTGATCCAGCAATGGGGCGGCAAATTTGGCGAAGCCGGCGACAAGGCGGGTATCGCCGAGAGCGCGCCCAGCCGGGGAGCCTTGATCGCCGACTTCAACCTGTCGGGCAAGTTGAGCCTGCTGGTCATGCACCGCGGGGCCCCGGTCTCGCTTTTCCGCAATCTGGGCGCGAACGACGGCCACGGCGGACTCCTCCCCCCCGGCAATTTCATCGAGATCAAGCTCGCCGAACCCGGCCCCAACCGCGACGCCGTGGGCGCCCATATCGCCATCAAGACCGGCACGCGCACGCAGATGCGCAACGTGCAGATCGGCGGCGGCGACGCCTCCGGCCATCTGGGCTTCGTGCATGTCGGGCTTGGCGTGGCCGAGCGCGCCGAGATTCGCGTGCAATGGCCGGACGGCGAGTGGGGCTATCCCTATCGCGCCTTCGCCAACCAGTTTGTCGTCGTGGACCGGACCAAGCCGCAGGCCGAA
The DNA here is from genome assembly GCA_043784465.1 of Hyphomicrobiales bacterium. Classification (GTDB taxonomy): domain Bacteria; phylum Pseudomonadota; class Alphaproteobacteria; order Rhizobiales; family Beijerinckiaceae; genus Roseiarcus. Next base: position 4,418 of record JAYVYJ010000145.1, on the reverse strand, counting down.
TACTGGTATCCGGGGCGGTAGATCAGGGAAAATTTCCCGCCCTCCCGAGGATTTGCGGCTAGCCCGTGCGGCGGGCGTCGACGCGGGCCCCGTTCGGTGCTAGCCCTCCCGGCCATAAAGGGAGGAATTGCGCGCGTGCGCCTGTGGCTTCATTTTTTCGTACAGGCGACAAGATCGCTGTCCTCGACCGCGAACACTTTGCCGGTCTGCACTGCGAAGTTGCGCACGGCGCAGGTGCGTCCGCCCTTGAACTGCAATTCCAGATCGTATCGGCCGCTCGGCAAGTCGGCGATTTTCACGCGTTCGTCGTGGTCCACGCCGTCCGCGTCGGCATGGGCGAGATTGTCGCCATATTCGCCTGACCCCGCATGCGAGAGCCGCAAGCTCGTGACGGTGGAGGACGTGAGGTTCCAGAACCGTGTCGGCTTGTCTTGCGCCGCCGCCGCGCTCGCCGCCAACACTAGGGTCGCAATCACCCGTTTCATGCGCCGTTCCTCCCTGGGGCTTCTCGTCGCATGCAGCGCGGGATCAGCGCAAGCCGATCCGCTGGAGATCAAGATCGGCGTGCTGCGCGTGGCGCACACCCGCGAAACCGTGTCGATTTTGGACGTGCCCGCCGCCGACGATTTCGTGGCGGGCGTCAAATCGGCGCTGGAAGACAACAATACGACCGGCCGCTTTCTCGACCAGAGTTTTTCCCTGATGGAGGCTCGGCTCGGCCCCCAGGACGACCCTGCTCCGAAGGTCGACGAAATGACCGCGCAGGGCGTCAAACTCTTCGTGGTCGATCTGCCCGCCGAAAAACTTCTCGCACTCGCCGATCGCATCAAAGATGCGCTGATCTTCAACGCAGGCGCGCCCGACGAGCGACTTCGCGAAGGGGATTGTCGCCCAAACGTGTTTCATGTCGCGCCGAGCCGCACGATGCTGGCCGACGGTCTCGCCGAGTATCTGATGTGGAAACAATGGCGGCGCTGGTTCCTTGTCGTCGGCTCGCATCCCGACGACCAGGCGCTCGGAGACGCCTATGCGCGCGCGGCCAAGAAATTTGGCGCCAAGATCGTCGAAACCCGCACTTATGAGGACGCGGGCGGCGGGCGGCGCTCGGATTCCGGCGTCGTGCAAGTGCAGCGGCAAATTCCCGTCGCCACGCAGAAAGCGCCCGATCACGACGTGATGATCGCGGCGGATGAAAGCGAGGTTTTCGCGGGCTACCTGCCCTATCGTACATGGGACGCGAGGCCCGTCGTGGGCTCGGCCGGTCTCGTGCCGACAAGCTGGGACGCCAGCCACGAGCTTTGGGGCGCCATACAATTGCAGAATCGTTTCTTCAAACAGTTCAAGCGCGGCATGACCGCGCGCGACAACCAGGCCTGGCTCGCCGCGCGCATGATCGGCGACGCTGTCGCGCATGCCAAATCCGCCGATCCAAGGACGCTGCGCGATTTCATGCGCAGCCCGGAGTTCGAAGTCGCCGACTTCAAGGGCACGCGGCTTACGCTGCGGCTGTGGAACCAGCAATTGCGCCAGCCAATCCTGCTGAGCGACGGACGCAGCACCGTCTCGGTTTCGCCGCAGGAAGGGTATCTGCATCAGGTGTCGGAACTGGACACGCTGGGCCTCGATCAGCCGGAGACGAAATGCAAGCTTCCCTGATCCTCGTCATGGCGCTGCTGGCGACCGCGCCCGCAACGGCGGCGACTGCGTATATCACCAACGAAAAGGGCAACTCGATCACGCTCGTCGATCTCGACAAGTTGGTGGCGGTCAAGACGGTGGACGTCGGCCAACGCCCGCGCGGGATTGCGCTGTCGAAGGATCAGACGAAGCTCTACGTCTGCCTGGGCGACGACGACACCATCGCCATTCTCGACGCCAAAACGCTGAACCGCGAGGGCGACCTGCCCTCCGGGCGGGATCCCGAACAGATCCGGATCACCCCGGACGGCAAGCTCGCCTTCGTCGCCAACGAGAGCGACGCGCTGTTGACCGGCATCGATCTGGAAACCCGGCGCGCGGTCGTCGAAGTGCCCGTTGGCGTGGAGCCTGAGGGCGTAGCGGTGTCGAAGGACGGCGCCATCGTCGTCAACACGTCCGAAACAACGAGCATGGCGCATCTGGTCGACTGGCGCGCCAAGAAGCTGGTGGGCAACATCCTGGTCGGTGGACGCCCGCGCTACGCCGAGTTTTCGCCCGACGGCAAGGAGCTTTGGGTGACCTCCGAAGTCGGCGGCGGCGTGACCATCATCGACCCCGACAAAAAGACCATCGTCGCAAAGATCGCCTTCGAGGTGCCGGGGTTGCGCAAGGAGCAGATTCAGCCGGTCGGCGTCCGCTTCTCCCCCGACGGCAAACAGGCCTTCGTCGCCCTCGGCCCCGCCAACCGCATTGCGGTGATTGACACCGCGACGCGACAGCCCACCAAATATCTGCTCGTCGGCCAGCGCGTCTGGCAACTTGAACTGACCGCCGACGGCAAGACGCTCGTCTCGACCAACGGCGTCAGCAACGATATTTCGGTGATCGACGTCGCTTCGTTGAAGGTCGTGAAATCTATCCCGGTCGGCTCGTTTCCCTGGGGCGTGGCGATTTCCTCGCCATGAATAACTCCGTCGACGCCCTTTCGGTCGAACACGTCTCGCACGCCTATGGCGCGCGGCTGGCGCTCGACGACGTCAGTTTTACCGTCAGGCCGGGCTCGTTCTCGGTGCTGCTGGGGCTCAACGGCGCAGGCAAGAGCACGCTGTTTTCCGTGGTCACACACCTGTATGCGCCCAAATCCGGCGTGGTTCGCATCTTTGGTCACGACGTCGCGCGAGAAAGCGGCCCGGCCCTGTCGCGGCTGGGCGTGGTTTTCCAGAGCCGCACGCTCGACCCCGATCTGTCGGTTGAACAAAATCTCGCCTATCACGCCGCCTTGCAGGGCATGCCGGGCGCCGAACGGCGCGAGCGGCAGAAGGTTCTGCTGGAGCGCGTCGGCCTCGCCGACCGTGCGCGCGACAAGGCCCGGCATCTTTCGGGCGGGCAGGCGCGGCGCATCGAGATCGCCCGCGCGCTCCTGCATCGCCCCAGGCTCATCTTGCTCGACGAGCCTACGGCGGGTCTCGACATCAAGGCCCGCGCGGACATCCTGGCGATTGTACGCGATCTCGCGCGCGACGACGGCGTGGGCGTGTTGTGGACTACGCATCTGGTCGATGAAATCCGCGACGAGGATCATGTGGTGGTGCTGCACAAGGGCAAAGTGCGCGCCGACGCGGGCTGCGGGGCGATGATCGCCGACACGGGCGCGGCGGGCATCGGCGACGCCTTCACCAAACTTACGGGCGCCCGGGCGCGCGAGGACGCCGACGCATGAGCCTAGCGCTTGACCCGCCGCGCCGCTTCGGCCTGCCGCAACTCTGGATTTGCCTGTGCGGCATCGTCTGGCGCGAGAGCCTGCGCTTCCTGCATCAGCGCGAGCGGTTCGTCTCGGCTCTGGTGCGCCCGCTCGTGTGGTTGTTCATCTTCGCGGCGGGCTTCCGGCAGACGCTCGGCGTCTCGATCATCCCGCCCTACGACACTTATGTTTTGTATGAAGTCTACATCACGCCCGGCCTGATGGCGATGATCCAGTTGTTCAACGGCATGCAATCCTCGCTGTCGATGGTGTACGATCGCGAGATGGGATCGATGCGCATGCTGCTGGTCAGCCCCGCGCCGCGCTGGTTCCTGCTGACGGCCAAGCTCATCGCAGGCGTCGCGGTGTCGATTCTTCAGGTCTACGCCTATCTCATCATCGCCCATTTCTGGGAGATCGACCCGCCGTCGTGGTGGGGCTATCTCACGGTGCTGCCGGCGCTGCTGCTTTCGGGACTGATGCTGGGCGCGCTGGGGATGCTGATGTCGTCGCTCATCAAGCAACTGGAGAACTTTGCGGGCGTCATGAATTTCGTGATTTTTCCGATGTTCTTCGCCTCCTCCGCGCTTTATCCGCTGTGGCGCGTTCAGGAGGGCAGCCCCTGGCTCGCCTTCGCCTGCCAGCTCAACCCGTTCACCTACGCCGTCGAGTTGATCCGCTTCGCGTTCTATCAACAGATCGATCCGTTGTCGCTCGCCGTCGTCGCGGGCTGCACAATGGTGTTTCTGGCGGCGGCGATCTACGCCTACGATCCTGCGCGCGGGATTCTCATGCGGCGAGGGGGATGAGATGCGATTGTATCGGCTTGACGCTTTCCGTCACGGCCGGGATTGTCCCGGCCATCCACGCGGCGAAGCTCAGAATGGCTTCAAAATAGGAGCGCCAGTGGCGGGTCTTTGGAACTATACGCGCCGCCTCTGGGCGTACATGGCCGGGACAAGCCCGGCCATGACGGCCCTGGCGATTGTTCTAACAACGCCCGCCCTAGCCGCCGACACGCTGCGCATCGCCATTCAAA
>JAYVYJ010000144.1:0-15317 GCA_043784465.1 Hyphomicrobiales bacterium | reverse complement strand
GGCTCACGTCGGGTCTCCATGCGCCGACGTGAGCCCGGCGCCGCCCTGACGCCGCCCCGACCGGCCAGGGCCATCGTTTGAACGTTAAAGGGGCTTCGGCGCGGAATTTGCTGTGTTTCATGGGTCGGTTTAAACCCGCCAGGCCTTTTAGGGCGAAGACGGCGCTTCTCGATCCTTTTCGGCTTTGAAGGACGCGCGGCAGGCGGCGAAGGTCGTCTACCTTGTTCCTCGCTTTCAAGCGCGGGGTTCGCTCGCACGACACCCGGAATGACGTTTTGAACGTCCTGCCGGCGGGGCGTCTTTCGGAGTGCTTCGTCGGCGGGACGCAGACCTTTTGCGGGCGCTCGCCCGATATCGTGGCCATCGACGACATGGGTTGTCGGCGTCAACGCGCCGAGGCTGTCCGCGCGCGGGGCGCGGATGACCGGCTCGCGGTCAAGGACAATCGACTCCCACGATGTCGCTTGGCTCTCGACAAACCGCCGCTTTCCCGGAAAATCGCGCTTTCTCGCTCTCGCCGCGCTCGGCATGATCGAGGCGGACGTCGAGCGCGACGGAAAGACGGCGATCTCCCGACCTGACGGGCTGTCCCCAGCCCTCCTGCCGGTCGAACCGTTCGCCGCCGCTCGCACGCCTTGGCGCGTCGAAAACCGTCTGCATTGTATGCTCGACGTCGTAATTCCCTGCTGACCCCATGCGCCTGAGAACCGAACATAGTCCCGCAAAAAAGCTGTCATCAATCACTTGATCAATTTTATCGAAGGGATGACGCACATGGCCTCCCTGAAGATCCGCCGCAAAATTTCGGAATGAAATAACCAGTTTCTCCACAACGCGCTCGCGCCGCCATGGCGCTGAAACGCCTTCAGGCGAATCCCCTGCGCCTCCGCGCCCGCCGATCCCGCCGGTTTGTCGTCCGAGCGGCGGCGGGGCGGGCGCGCTTCCGGTTCGACGGGCTCGCGCGAATTCCCGCTTCCCCCGAGGGCGCGCCCCGCCGCGACAAAAAGCGTCACTCCGCGGCCCGGTCCTACGAGGCGGGGACGGCCCGTTAGCGCCGGTTTCCCGGAGCGTTCGACCGCGCGCCCGGCGGGTTCCCCCGCTTTACGCCGCCGCGCGCGAATAATAAGGTATCGGCATGCGAACAAAAGTTGCGATTGTGGGGTCGGGACCGTCGGGGCTGTTGCTCGGACAAATGCTGACCCGCGCAGGCGTTGACAATGTGGTGATCGACCGGGCGAGCGAAGCCTACATCCTCGCGCGCGTTCGCGCGGGCGTGCTGGAGAGCGGCACCGTTCGTCTGCTGGAGGAGGCGGGCGCCGCCGGGCGCCTGCGTCGGGAGGGCCTGCCGCACGAGGGGTTCCGCATCGCCTACGAAGGCCGCGACGGCCGCGTCGACCTCATGGGATCGACAGGCAAGACTGTGACGGTCTATGGCCAGACGGAAGTGACGGCCGACCTCATGACGCTGCGTCGCACCTCGGGCGCCCCTTCGATCTACGAGGCGACCGAAGTGCGCCTACTCGATTTCGATGGCGACGCGCCTTGCGTAACCTTCGAGAAGGATGGGATCACGCAGCGTCTCGACTGCGATTTCATCGCCGGTTGCGACGGTTTTCATGGGGCCAGCCGTAAGTCCGTCCGCGAGGACGCGATCCGGATTTACGAGAAGGTCTATCCTTTCGGCTGGCTCGGCGTGCTCGCCGACATCCCGCCCGTGGATCACGAGTTGATCTATGCGCGCCACGAGCGCGGCTTCGCGCTGTGCTCGATGCGCTCGGCGACCCGCAGCCGCTATTATATCCAATGCGCGCTCGACGATCACGTCGAGGATTGGAGCGATGCGCGCTTCTTCGACGAGTTGCGCCTGCGTTTGCCGGCGCGCTTCGCCGAAGCGATGGTGGTGGGGCCGTCGTTCGAGAAATCCATGGCGCCGTTACGCTCTTTCGTCGCCGAACCCATGCGCTTCGGTCGCCTTTTTCTGGTGGGCGACGCGGCGCATATCGTGCCGCCGACCGGCGCGAAGGGGCTCAATCTGGCGGCGAGCGACGTACATTATCTGTTCGAGGGTCTCAGCGGTTTCTACGCCGAGAAATCCGCCGCCGGGCTTGACGCCTATTCGCAGCGGGCGCTCGCCCGCATCTGGAAGGCCGAGCGATTCTCGTGGTCGCTGACGTCGATGCTGCACCGCTTCCCCGGCGCGGGGCCGTTCGACCTCAAGATGCAGGCGGCGGAACTCGATTATCTGTTCTCTTCCAAATCCGCTTTGTCCGCCATGGCGGAAAATTACGTCGGCCTCCCGCTTTGAACTCGAAACCGTGAAGGAGGCGTCGGGCGCCCTGCTTTGGCGATCCCCGGCGTCGGTGAATGCGCATGGAGCCCTCCGCCTCGAATATCGCTTCCCGCTACAAGCTCGACGATCAGATCGGCTTCATCCTGCGTCAGGCGAGCCAGCGTCACGGCGCCCTTTTCGCGGCGCGGTTCGGCGCCGTCACCGCGACGCAATGGGCTGCGCTCGCCAAGCTGGCGGAAACCGGGCCCAGTTCGCAAAATCAGTTGGGCCGCCGCACCGCAATGGACGTCGCCACCATCAACGGCGTCATCGACCGCCTGGCCAAAAAGGGCCTCGTCAGTTCCCGGCCCGACACCCGCGACGCCCGGCGCCTGTTGCTCGAACTCACCGCCGAGGGCGATGCCTATGTCGCCGAAATGCTCGACACGGGCCACGAAGTGACGCGCGAGACGCTCGCGCCGCTGACTGCGCACGAACGCGCGACGCTAATCGGGTTGCTACGCAAGCTCGTCTGAACCGGCGCACGGTTTTTCGCGCGCGCAGCCCATGATTTCGCTTTTAGCTGGAGACCGAGATGGCAGAAACGACCGCCGCCCCGACCGGCCCCACCAAACTGGTCATTCGCAACATCGGATTGCTGCTGAGCGGCGACATCGGGGCGCCGATTCTCGCCGCCGACGCCCTCGTCGCCGAGAACGGCCGAATCACCGCGATGGGGCGTGCGAAAGACCTCGACTTTTCGGGCGCCACGACAATTGTCGACGCCCATGGCGGCGCCATCGCTCCCGGGTTGATCGACAGCCATGTGCATCCGGTCGCGGGCGACTGGACGCCGCGCCAGAGCCAGATCAACTGGATTGATTCCAGCTTGCACGGCGGCGTGACGACGATGATCTCGGCGGGCGAGGTTCATACGCCGGGGCGCCCGCGCGACATCGTGGGGCTGAAGGCGATGGCGATCAGCGCCCAGCGCCAATTCTCCAACTATCGCCCCAGCGGCGTAAAAGTTCACGCCGGCGCGCCGGTCATCGAACCCGGCATGACACAGGACGATTTTCGCGAACTGGCGGCGGCGGGCGTTAAATGGCTCGGCGAGGTCGGGCTCGGCGGCGTCAAGGACGGGCCGACGGCGCGCAAGATGGTGGCGTGGGCGCGCGAGTTTGGCATGAACAGCACGATCCATACGGGAGGGCCCTCGATTCCGGGATCGGGGTTGATTGGCGCGGATATCGTGCTGGAGGCCGACACCGACATCGTGGGCCACATCAACGGCGGCCACACCGCCCTGCCCGACCGCGAAATCCGCTGCATCTGCGAGGGCTGCCAGCGCGGGCTGGAGATCGTTCATAACGGCAACGAACGCGCGGCGCTCTATACGCTGCGGTTGGCCAAGGAGCGCGGCGAACTCGGCCGCATCCTGCTGGGCACCGACGGGCCCGCGGGCTCGGGCGTCCAGCCGCTCGGCATCCTGCGCATGGTGGCGATGTTATCCTCGCTGGGCGAAGTCGCGGCCGAAGTCGCGTTCTGCTTCGCCACGGGCAACGCCGCGCGGATGCGGGGGCTCGACGTGGGGCTGATTGAAGTCGGCCGCGCGGCGGATTTCGTCGCGCTCGACCGCGCGCAACATTCGGCGGGCAGGACGCTCTTGGAATCGGTGGCGCTGGGCGACCTGCCCGGCGTCGGCATGACGATCATCGATGGCGTCGTGCGCTCCGGGCGCAGCCGCAACACGCCGCCCGCCGAGACGATCCCCGAGATCGTCGCGGCTTGAATGAGTGTTTGTCTGACGATCAACGGCGCGCCGACGACGCTCGATCTGCCCGGCGAGACTCCGCTGCTTATGGCGCTGCGCAACGATTGCGAGTTGAACGGCCCCAAATATGGTTGCGGGCTGGGCGAGTGCGGAGCCTGTTCGGTGCTGATCGAAGGCCGCGCGGCTCGCCCGTGCGTGCTGCGCTTGAGCGACGTCGAGGGTCGCGCCGTTACTACGCTGGAGGGGCTGGCGTCGGGCGGTCGCCTGCATCCCGTGCAGGCCGCCTTCGTTGAAATGGCGGGCGCGCAATGCGGCTATTGCCTGAACGGGATGATTGTAACGACCGTCGCCTTCCTGAGCATAAACCCCGACCCCGGCGAAGGCGAAATTCGCGAGGCGCTGCGCTACAACCTGTGCCGCTGCGGCGCGCATCTGGAAATCGTCGCCGCCGTGCGCCTCGCCGCCCAACGGATGCGCGCGTGAGCGCTCTGCAACCGCGCGGCCTCACCCGCACGAGCCTGCTGGCGCGTCCCGGCGTGCTCGCCATCGTACGCGGGTCCGAGGCCTTGGATCCCGAACGGTTGGAGCCGTTTGTCGTGGTGAGCGCGGACGGCGCGGTCATGGCGTTCAACGGGCACGTCGATCTCGGCACCGGCATACGCACGGCGCTGGCGCAGATCGTCGCGGAGGAACTTGACGTCGCTTTCTCAAGCGTGACGATGATCCTCGGCGACACGGCGCTGACGCCCGATCAAGGCCCGACCATCGCGAGCGAGACGATCCAGATCGCCGCCGTGCCGCTGCGGCGCGCGGCGGCGCAGGCGCGCCGGGAGTTGATCGCCCGCGCCGCGCATCGGCTGGGCGTCCGCGCGGAGACGCTCGCCGTCGAAGATGGCGTCGTGCGCGCGCCGGGAGCTGAGATTTCCTATGCCGAGTTGGTGGGCAACGCGACCACATGGCTTTCGCTCGACGAGGCGACGCCCGTCAAACCTGTCGCCGAACATCGGTTGGTGGGCACGTCCGTTCCGCGCGTCGATCTGCCGGCGAAGGCGGCGGGAGCGCTGGTCTATGTTCACGATTTCCGGGTACCGGGGATGCTGCATGGCCGCGTCGTGCGCCCGCCCTATGCGGGCGTGGACTCAGGGCCGTTCGTCGGGCGCAGCCTGATTGGCGTCGACCGTGCGTCCGTGGCGCATATTCCGGGCCTCGTCGCCGTGGTGAGCGAGGGCGATTTCGTTGGCGTAGTCGCCGAGCGCGAGGAGCAGGCGGAAGCTGCGATGAGCGCGCTGAAAGTCGAATGGCGCCCAACGCCGCGTCTGCCAGACCTTGGCGACCTTGCGGGCGCTTTGAGCGCGCATCCTTCGACGCCACGCGTTTTGCTGGATCGTGGCGATGTCGAAGGCGGCCTCGCGCACGCGGCCAAGCGGCTCACGCGCCGCTATGTCTGGCCCTATCAGATGCACGCCTCGATAGGCCCGTCCTGCGCGGTGGCGGACCTGAGCGAGGGACGATTGCGCGTCTGGTCGGGCACGCAGAACCCCCAGATCCTGCGCGACGATCTCGCCTTGTTGACCGGCCTGCCGCAAGGCGCCGTCGAAGTGATCCGCATGGAGGCGGCGGGTTGCTACGGGCGTAACGGGGCGGACGACGTGTCCGCCGACGCCGCCTTGCTGGCCCGCGCGGCAGGGCGCCCGGTGCGCGTGCAACTGACGCGCGCGCAGGAGCATCTGTGGGAGCCCAAAGGCGCGGCGCAGCTTGTCGATGTGGACGGCGGGCTGGATTCAGCGGGCGGCGTGAGCGCCTACAAGCTCGACACGCGCTACCCCTCCAACCTCGCGACCAATCTTGCGCTGTTGCTGACGGGCCGAGTGCCGCCCGAGCCGCAAGTGGCGCAGATGGGCGACCGCACCGCCATCGGACCTTATGAATTCGCCAACAAGCGCATCGTCTGTCACGACATGGCCCCGATCGTGCGCGCCTCGTGGTTTCGTGGCGTATCGGCGTTGCCCAACACGTTCGCGCATGAGAGCTGGGTCGACGAGGCGGCAAGCGAGGCCGGGGCCGACCCCATCGAGTATCGGCTGCGCTACCTGCACGATCTGCGCGGGCGCGCGCTCATCGAGAAGCTGGCGGAAAAAGTAGGATGGGAGTCGGGCGCCGCGCCGCATAAAAAGCGCGACGAACACGGGCGGCGGGTCGGGCGAGGCTTCGCGTATGCGCTCTATGTGCACTCGAAGTTTCCTGGCTATGGCGCCGCATGGGCGGCGTGGGTCGCCGACGTCGCGGTGGATACGAACACCGGCGAGGTGACGCTCTCGCGCGTGTCCATCGCGCAGGATTCCGGGTTGACGATCAACCCGGAAGGAGTCCGGCATCAGATCCACGGCAACGTCGTGCAATCGACGAGCCGCGTGCTGAAAGAGGAAGTCGCCTTCACCCAACTGGCGGTGCAGAGCCGCGACTGGGGCGGCTATCCGCTGCTGACCTTCCCCGAACTTCCCGCCATCGACGTGACTCTCATGCCCGCGCCCGACGATACCGCGCTGGGGGTCGGCGAGTCCGCCTCCGTGCCGAGCGCGGCGGCCATCGCCAACGCGATCTACGACGCGACCGGCGTGCGGTTCCGCGAGCCGCCGTTCACGCCCGAGCGTGTGCTGCGCGGCCTGCGCGAAGCAGGCCTCGCGCCGCCCGCCCCTGCGCTGTCGCCGCCGCGCCGACGCGGGGCGCTTTTCGCGAAGCTGAAGCCTGTCGCCTACGCCGCCGCCGGCGCCGTGGCGAGCCTCGCGCTCTTCTCGTGGCCGTGGTCTTTAGCGCTCGCGCCTATCGCGCGGCCCGACGCTTCGGTCTATTCGCAGGCGACGCGCGACAAGGGCCGCGTGCTGGCTGAACTTGGCGGCTGCGTGCATTGCCACTCCGCGGAGGGCGGCGCGAGCCTTGCTGGCGGGCGGCCAATCGAAACGCCGTTCGGGCGCCTGTGGTCGACCAACCTTACACCCGACCTGGAAGCCGGGATCGGCGGGTGGTCGTTCGAGGCGTTTCGCCGCGCCTTGCGCGAGGGCGTCTCGCGCGACGGACACCGCCTGTATCCGGCCTTTCCGTTCACGTCCTTCGCCAAAGCGAGCGACGAAGACCTCACCGCGATCTACGCTTATCTGATGGCCGAACCCGCCGTCGCCGCGCTCAACCGGAAGCCCGAACTTCGCTTCCCCTACTCCCTGCGCCCGCTCAACGCGCTGTGGAACGGGCTCTATCACGACTCGCGGCCGTTCGCGCCTAATCCCAACCAGAGCGAAAAGTGGAATCGCGGCGCTTATCTGGTCGAGGGAATCGGCCATTGTTCGGCCTGCCACAGCCCGCGCGACGCACTTGGCGGCGAGATCGCGAGCGCGCGCTTTCGCGGCGGCTTCGTCAACGGCTGGGAGGCGCCGGCGCTAATTGGAGCGACGGTTCCATGGAGCGAAGACGACCTGTTCGCCTATCTGCGCACCGGCTTTTCTGCGCGCCATGGCGCGGCGGGCGGCTCGATGGCGCCCATCGTCGCGGCGCTCAAAGGCCTGCCCGATGCGGACCTCGGCGCCATCGCCCATTATGTCGTCTCGCTCGACCCCCACCGTCCCGACCCGGCCGAGACGGCGGCGTCGCGCGAAGCGCGAGCGGCTGCCGCCGTACCACGCGCGCGCGAACTGAGCCCAGCGGGCGCGCGGCTCTATGAAGGCGCCTGCGCCGTCTGTCACGAGCCCGGCGCGGGGCCGCCGACGTTCGGAATTCGCCCCTCGCTGGCGGTCGCCTCGGCGCTGGCGTCCGACCGGCCCGACAATCTGATCCGCACACTTCTGGAGGGCGCGCGCTCGGCCCTGTCGCGCGATCTCGGCGCGATGCCCGCCTACGCCGACGTCTTCGACGACCAACAGGTCGAAGCCCTCGCGCGCTACCTGCGCGCCCGCTTCGCGCCGGAGGCGGCGCCCTGGCCAGGGCTGGCGGACGAAACGGCGCGAATCCGGGCATCGCTCGTGCATGGGAGATATTGACAAAGCCACGACAGCCCATTCATTGGCTTACAAACAATCGGCGCACGAGGCGCGTATGGTCATTGACGACGTCGAGACCGGGCCTGACGGCAAGATCCGGTGCAACGCCTGCCCGGTTCTGTGCTGGATTCGTCCCGGCCTGGCGGGTGCGTGCGACCGCTACGCCAACGACGCGGGCAAGCTGGTGCGGGTCGATCCGCATGTGCTGCTGGAACGCGCGGTGGAGAGCGGCGGGCCGCTCGTGCCGTTCTCCGGGGCGTGGGACGGCCGTATCGTACCGGACAGCCATTTGTTTGTAACGGCCATCGGGGCCGGCACGACCTATCCCGACTACAAACCCGCGCCGTTCATCGTCTCGTCTCAGATCGAGGGCGTCGATACGGTGACGGTCGTGACGGAAGGCATCTTCAGTTATTGTGGCCTGAAGGTGAAGATCGATACGGACCGGCATCTGGGGGCCGAACAGGCGATCGTCCGTGTCGATGGCGAGGCTATCGGTCATGTGACGACGGGGGAATACGGCTCGCAGATGCTGTCGCTCGGCGGCGTGCATCATCTGACCGGAGGCTCCAAAAAGGAGGGCCGCATCACCTGCGACGCGCTGCTTGCGCTCTCCAACCGGAAGCCGGTCGAACTGACGATAGACGGGGGCGCGCACGTCCTCGTCGAGGCGGGGCGGCCGCCTGTCGTGGACGGCGTGCGCGAAGAGCGCATGCGGGTCGGCTGCGGGTCGGCGACGATTGGCATCTTCGCAAAGCAATGGTTTGGCAAAGTCGATGACGTCGTGGTGGTCGACGATCACATAACCGGCGTCCTGTCCGAGCATCAGGCGGGCAAGCTGATCGGTGCGACGCCGACGGGCCTGCGCATCAAGGGACGGCGCTCGACGCCGGGCCGCTATTTCCGGGTCGCCGACCCCGGCACGGGATGGGGCGGCACCAACCTCACCGATCCCTTGACGATCCTCGACGCGTTCGATCCCAAAGTTGCCTGGCCCGGCCAAACTTTGCTGATGGTTTCGACCACGGGCGAACACAGCGGCTTCTTCCGGCTCGACGAGACGCTGACGCCGCGCGAAGCCGAAATGCCGGACGACCTCGCCCGCTCGGTCGCGCTGATCGCCGAGAACTGCGAACCGGCTTTGTCGAGCGTGCTTTTCATGGGTGGCGCGGGCGGCTCGTTGCGCGCGGGGGTGACGGAGAACCCGATCTGCCTGACGCGCTCGGTGCGAGACGCGCTGACCCTCGTCACCTGCGGCGGAGCGCCGGTCTATGTTTGGCCGGGCGGGGGCATCACGTTCATGGTTGACGTAACGCTGCTGCCCGCCAACGCCTTCGGCATGGTGCCGACGCCGGCGCTGGTCGCGCCCATCGAATTCACGCTGCGGCTCGACGATTACGCCGCGCTCGGCGGCCATATGGATGCCGTGCGGCCGCTCGCCTCGCTCGATCTCAGCGAACGCCGTCTCGTGCCGACGCCGCGCGCGGGCTGGCCGCCGAGGCCCTTATGAACGCGGCGGCGCGTCTATTCGATGGGCGGCTGCATTTGCAGGACGGCCCTATCGGTCTGGTGATCCACGCCGAAGGGTCGCAGGCGGGCGCGGCGCTGGAGGCCGCCGCGCGGCGCTTCAAGGGACTGCTCGCCCGGCTTTGCGAAGAACTTCCTGCCTTGCGTTCGCGCTCGGGCGAGGCGGCGTTGCAAGGGCCGGTCGCGCGACGCATGGGGGCGGCGGTCGCACCTTATGCGGCGAGCGGGTTCATCACGCCGATGGCGGCGGTGGCCGGGGCGGTGGCGGACGAGGTGCTCGCCGCGATGATTGAAGTCGGAGGCCTCGCGCGCGGCTATGTCAACAACGGCGGCGACATCGCCGTGCATGTCGGGGCGGGGCAAAGCCTGACCATTGGGGTCGTCGACCGGCCCGACCGGCCTGATTTGTTCGCTCGCGCCTTGATTGAGCCGGGGGTGGGCGGCGTAGCGACCTCCGGCGCGCCGGGGCGCAGTTTCTCGTTAGGGATCGCCGACGCCGTGACGGTTCTCGCGGCGGATGCGGCTCGCGCCGACGCAGCGGCGACGGTCGTCGCCAACGCCGTGGACCTGCCGGGGCGCGCCGGAATCGTGCGCCTGCCCGCCCGCGCGATCCTGCCCGACAGCGATCTCGGCGATCTGCCCGTCACCCGCTTCGTGCCGCCGCTCGGGCGCGAGGAGATCGACGCGGCGCTGGCCGCGGGCGCGGCGCTCGCGCAGGCGCTGGTCACGGAAGGCCGCATCGTCGCGGCGCTGTTGCGCTTGCAGGGCGAAACCCGCGCCGTCGGCGCCGCCTGCCTCGGCCCGGCCCGGAGATCGTTCCCATGATTGAAGTGCGCATCCGCAAACGCCTCTTGGTTGTCGAAGAGATATTTCACGAAGGCGGCCCGGCGGCGCACAAGCCGCACCGCCGCGCTGCGGCGCTCACGGTGATCGCCAACCCGTTCGCGGGCCGCTATGTCGAGGACATCTCAGCCTTCATGAAAGACCTGGAGCCGCTTGGCCTGGACATGGCCAACCGCCTCGTCGCGGCGCTGGGCGGCGATCCTTCAATCATTGAAAGTTACGGCAAGGGGGCCATCGTCGGCGGCGCGGGCGAGCTGGAGCACGGCGCGCTGTGGCATGTGCCGGGTGGTTATGCGATGCGTGCGGCGCTCGGCGAGGCCAAGGCGATCGTGCCTTCAGCCAAGAAGGTCGGCGGCCCCGGCGCGCGGCTCGACGTGCCGATAACCCACATCAATGCGTCCTACGTTCGCAGCCATTTCGACGCGATGGAGGTGGGGATCAACGACGCGCCACGCGCTGACGAGATGTTGCTCGCTCTGGTGATGACGACGGGGGCGCGCGTCCATGCCCGCGTGGGCGGGTTGAAGGCTGCCGACATTCTGGGCGAGGACGGTTTGAGATGAACGTGAAGATCCGCAAGCTGCTTACTTTCGTGGACGAGACGTTGATCGAAGGCGGGCGCGAGGTGAACCCGCCCGTGCGCCGCGCGGCCGCGCTCGCGGTGATCGAGAACCCGTTTGCAGGGCGTTACGAGGACGACCTCTCGCTCTTGATCGAAGCGGGCGCGGAGCTGGGCGAATTGCTGAGCCAGCGCGCTGTCGCCGCGCTCGGCGTTCCCGGCGAGGCGTGCCAGAGCTATGGCAAGGCGGCGCTGGTGGGCGAGAACGGCGAGTTGGAGCACGCCGCCGCGCTGCTGCATCCCAAGATGGGGACGCCGGTGCGCAAGACGCTGGGCAAAGGCGCGGCGCTTATTCCCTCCTCCCAGAAGCGCGGCGGCATGGGCGCGGAACTCGACATTCCGCTGGGCCACAAGGACGCGGCTTACGTGCGCTCGCATTTCGACGGCATGCAGGTCAGCGTGCCCGATGCGCCGCGCGCCAACGAGATTATCGTCGCGCTGGCGGTGACGACGGCGGGGCGGCCGCTACCGCGCGTCGGCGGGCTCAAACATGAGGACGCGGAGGGGAAGGACGGGCTGCGCTGAGCGAAGCGGCGCCTCGTTCCCGTTAGGTTGGGTCATCGCCATTATGACGGACGAAGCCAAGCCATTCCCGGTTCCGCTTGGGCGACGCGATCCTGCGGGCCAGCGATTGCGGCGCGGCTGCATGGCTTCGCGGCGCTCGCCATGAAGGGGAGGAGCGCTGCGCGTCATCCCGGCCCGTTTCGCCGTTCGCGCCCTATTCCCCCAGGAGGTCCGACCGCTCCCACCTTCGCAACGCCGCCCCCTGCCTTGTCTCGTCGGCGCGGATTTCGACGAGCGTCGTCGCGATGAAACGGATATGCGCCGCCGCCGCCGCCTCGGCCGCCGCCACCGCGCCGCTCACGACCGCCTCGGCGATCTCGACATGCTGCCCGAGCAAGCGCTCGCGCACCCCGGCGCGCGCGTAAAGACCTTGGCGGTTGTAGAACACGTCGTCGCGCATCAACTCGACAAGCGCGCGCAGCATGTGCAACAGCACGACATTGTGCGACGCTTCGTAGATCGAGATATGCAGATCGGCGTCGAGGCCGGCCTCGCGCTCCGGGTTGGGCTCGGAATGAGCTTCGCGCATGTCGGCCAGAATCGCGCGGATCGCGCGCCGGTCGATCTCCGTCGCGCGGCGCGCGGCAAGCGCGGCGGCCTCCGCCTCGACCACGCGGCGAAATTCGAAATAATCCCCCGCCACCCGCGGATCGCCGCGAAACAGCGCCGCCAGCGGGGCGGCGAGGGATTTGAGAAAGGGAGCCACCGTCGTTCCGCCCCGGGCGGTGACGACGAGACCCTGCTTTTCGAGATGCGCCAGCGCCTCGCGCAACGAGGGCCGCGACACGTCGAGCCGCCGGGCCAGTTCGCGTTCGGAAAGCAGCTTTTCGCCGGGCCGCAACACGCCCTCCAGCACCATCGCCTGCAAGCGCTCGGCGATGGCGAGGCCAAGTTTTGGCGGTCTGAAGGCCGCGCTCATCTCCTTCCCCTTTGGTCGTACACGCCGCCGTCCGCGCCTGTGCGCAACAAACTTGACCTTGAGGCCCTTGGTCAAGTAATTTTACCATAAGGGTGCGGGGACGGCGACGGGGGGAAACCGTGTTCAAACAATTGCTGACGCCGGTAGGCGACAATCTCGGGCTTTCGTTTTTAGTGGCGACGCTGCCCATCGTGACGGTGCTGATCGGCCTGGGCGTGCTGCGCCGCCCGGCCTGGCAGGCCTCGCTGGCGGGGCTGATCGTCGCCTTTCTGCTGGCGATCGGCGTGTGGGGGCTGACGCCCGATCTGGCGACGCGCGCGGTCGCCAACGGCATGGTGTTCGCGGTCTGGCCGGTGATGTGGATCGTGTTCAACGCGATGCTGCTTTATAACATTGCGGTGGACACTGGCCGTTTCGACGCGTTCCGGCGCTGGGTGCTCGAGCATCTGCCCAACGACCGACGCGTCGTGCTGGTGGTGATCGGCTTCTGCTTTGGCGCACTGCTGGAAGGGGTCGCCGGCTTCGGCACGCCGGTGGCGATCACGTCCTCGCTGCTGATCCTCGTCGGCTTTCCTCCGCTGGAGGCTCTGGTCTATGTGCTGATCTTCAACACCGCGCCGGTCGCGTTCGGCGCGCTGGGCGCGCCCGTCACGGTGCTGGGAGCCGTCACCGGCCTGCCGGCGGCGACGCTGGGCGCGATGATCGGCCGTCAATTGCCGTTCATGGCGCTGATCCTTCCGTTCTACGTGATGTATGTCTACGGCGGCATGCGCTCGGTGCGCGCGCTGTGGCCGGCGCTGTTGGTGTCAGGGGGCAGCTTCGCGATCTCGCAATTCGTCGCTTCCAATTACATCGATTATACGCTGACCGACGTGCTGGCCTCGATGGGTTCGCTGCTTGTCACGCTGGGATTCCTGACGGTCTGGCGGCCCACGCCCGACCCGGAATTCGCCATTGCCCGCACGCCGCTGGACTCGGCGCGCGGCGCCGAAGTTCCCTCGTGGCAAGGCTGGATTCCGTGGATCGTCGTCTCGGCGGTCGTGATTGCGTGGACGACGTTCGCGGTGTTCAAGATCGGCGCGCAAGCGGTGCCGTGGCCCGGGCTCGACAAGGCGGTCTCGATCACGCTTTATAACGACAAGCCCTATGCGGCGGTGTGGACGTTCCAGCCGCTCGCCAGCGGCACGGCGATCCTCGTTTCGGCGATCCTCACCGCCGTTTTGTGCGGGCTCAGCATGGACCGCTTCGGCCGTGCCGTCGTGGCCACCATCAGCCAGATTTGGCTGGCGGTCATCACCGTATGCCTCATCGTCGGCCTCGCCTATCTGATGAACTATTCGGGCCTCGCCTACACGCTGGGCAAGGGCGTCGCCTCGGTCGGGCCGTTGTTCGTGTTCCTGTCACCGTTCCTGGGATGGGTCGCGGTTTTCCTCTCGGGCAGCGACACCTCGGGCAACGCGCTGTTCGGCAACCTTCAGGTGGTCGCGGCGCGGCAGTTGAACCTCAATCCCGTGCTGTTCGCGGCGGCCAATTCATCGGGCGGCGTGATGGGCAAGATGATTTCGCCGCAGAACATCGCGACGGGCGTCTCGGTGACGTCGCTGAAAGGGCGCGAGGGCGAGGTGTTTGCGCGCACCTTCCCCCATTCGATCATTCTCACGGTCGTCTTCGGCCTGCTCGTGGTCGCGCAGCAATATCTGTTCCCCTGGATCATCCCCGCTCTACCCTGAGAGAAGCCCATGTCGCAGATTGCATTTCCCCCGCCCGACCCCGCCATTCTCGCCCGCGCGGACGCGATCCGCGCGAGTCTGAAAGCGCTGTTGCCGGAGGAATGCGTGGTCGTGGACGAGGCGGGGCGGCGCGCGTTCGAGACCGATGCGCTGACCGCCTATCGGCGCATGCCGCTCGCGGTCGTGCTGCCGCGCACAAGCGAGGAGGTGGCGGCGGCGCTGAAGTTCTGTCGCGAGCAGGGCGTCGCCATCGTGCCGCGCGGGGCGGGCACGTCGCTGGCGGGGGGCGCGGTGCCGCAGGAGGACGCCATCGTGGTCGGCCTCTCCAAGATGAACCGGGTGCTGGAACTCAACTATGCCGACCGCTACGCGAAAGTGGAGGCGGGTTGCACCAATCTGTCGATCTCGGAGGCGGCGGCGGCGGGCGGGTTCTTTTATGCGCCCGATCCCTCCTCGCAGCTCGCCTGCACCATCGGCGGCAATATCGCGATGAACTCAGGCGGCGCGCATTGCCTCAAATACGGCGTGACGAGCAATCATCTGTTGGGCGTCCGGCTGGTGACGTTCGAAGGCGAGATCGTCGATCTCGGCGGCCCCGCGCTCGATCCCGAAGGTCTCGACTTTCTCGGGTTGATCTGCGGCGGCGAAGGGCAATTGGGCATCGTGACCGAGGCTTACGTGCGCATCCTGCCGCTAGCGGAGAGCGCGCGCCCGGTCCTGTTCGGCTTCGACAGCCCGGAGGACGCGAGCCTCTGCGTGGCGGCGATCATCGGCGCGGGGATCGTGCCGGTGGCGATGGAATATATGGATAAGTTGGCCATCGAGATCACCGAGAATTTCGCCCACGCCGGCTATCCGCTCGACGTCGAGGCGATGCTGATCGTCGAGTGAGTGCTGATATTGTTGCTTTGAATGAAGAAATCAAAAAAGAGAGTCAGTTCGTGGGCAAACTCCTGGATGAAGTGGGAAAGGTGGTTGTTGGGCAGCGTCAAATGCTTGAGAGAATTTTAATGGGTCTGCTGACTGATGGTCACGTTTTGCTTG
>JAYVYJ010000143.1:0-8185 GCA_043784465.1 Hyphomicrobiales bacterium | reverse complement strand
CTCGCGCTCGCGGCTTTCGACGAGGATGCGCAGGCGCCCGCGCGGGGAGCGGATGGGTTTTGCAGGCGGGCGGCGGACGGCGAGGCGGGCGAGGCGCTGGGGCGCATCGCCGGCGACGCGGCCTCGCGTTTCGAAGGCTATGCGGACCCGCAAGCCACCGAAAAGAAGATCTTGCGCGACGTGTTCGCGGCCGGCGACGCTTGGATGCGCACGGGCGATCTGATGCGACGGGATGCAGAGGGATTTTATTATTTCGTCGACCGGGTCGGCGACACATTCCGCTGGAAGGGGGAGAACGTCGCCTGCGCCGAAGTGGCCCAGGCCATCGAGCGGTGTCCCGGCGTGACGGACGCGCTGGTGTATGGCGTGCAGGTTCCGGGCCACGAAGGGCGCGCGGGCATGGCGGCGATATCCGGCAGGTTCGACATGGCGGCGCTGGTTCAGACGCTCGACGACCTGCCCCGCTGGGCGCGGCCGGTGTTTCTTCGCACGACGCCCGAGATCGCGCGCACCGAGACGTTCAAGCCGCGACGGGCGCTTTATGTCGCGCAAGGGTACGATGCCTCGGCTTCCGAGGACCGGCTGTTCCTCGCCGACGGCGAGGGGTACCGTCCGCTGGGCAAAGCCGAAGCCGCGGCGATTACGTCGGGCGTATTGCGGCTTTAGAGCGCGCAGCGAATGGCGATACGCGCGGGCGACCGCCTCCTCCCTCGATGGGGGAGGGTTAAAGTGAAATCACTGTGCTTTCAGGGTGGGGCTACCCCCCCACTCTAACCGCGTCGAACCCAACCCGTCGCTGCACAGTCGGACGGTCAGGCCGCAAACGCATCGGCGAGATCGGCCGCGACGGCGTCCAGAGCGGCGCGCGCCGCCGGGACCACGCCGCCTAGACTGGCGAAATGATGGATCATGCCGGCGTGGCGCATCAATCGACAGGGCGTCCCGGCCAGGGTCAGCGCCTGCGCATAGGCCGCGCCTTCGTCCTGCAAGGGATCGCCTTCCGCCACATGGACGCGCGCCGGGGGAAGGCCAGAGAAATCGTCGTGGGCGAGCGGCGCGACCTCGGGCGAATGCGGCTCCAGCCCCTCGACGCGATAGGCGTCCCAGTAAACACGCATCGTCGCCTCGTCGATTAGATGGCCCTCGGCCAGCGCGAAGCGGGAGGGGGCGCGCGCGAGCGCGTCCATCACCGGGCAGATCAGGAATTGCAGCGCGAGGCGCGCGCCGAACCGGCGCGCGGCGAGCGCGGCGAGTTGTCCGCCCGCGCTATCGCCGCCGACCCCGATGCGGGCGGGATCGAGCCGGAAGCGGTCGGGATCGTCGAGCGCCGCCGCGACCGCCGCGAAGGCGTCGTCGCGCGCGGCGGGAAATTTGTGCTCGGGCGCGCGGCGGTAGTCCACGGCAATCACGCGGCAGCCCGCGCCCGCCGCCAGCGAGGCGCTGAGCGCGTCGTGGGTGTCGAGATCGCCCGCCACCAGCCCCCCGCCATGCAGATAGACGAGCCCCGGCAGGACATGCGTGGCGCGTCCCGGGGCATCGTAGACGCGCAGCCGCAGATCGCGCAGTCTTTCGTCGCGGCGCTCGACCGGCGGGGGGGGCGCGGCGCAACGGGCGAGGTCGACCGCCGCCGTCCGCAGGTCGTCGACGCTGGGGACGCCGGCGCGCGCGGCGCCGTTCAGCATATCGAGAAAGCGCCGGGCGCCGCGGTCCAGGTTCAAGGAGACGTCAGGCCGCCGCCTTCAAGCGACGCACGAGATTTTCGATATTCGCTACGGTCGCGAAATTCTGGGGCGTCAGCTCGGAATCGGGAATCTCGACGTCGAAGGCGGCCTCGACCTCCAGCATCAGCCGCACCGCCGCCACGGAGGCGAGGCCGGCGTCCTTGAGATCGACGTTGAGCGGATCGCCTGCGACCTCGGAAAGCCGGGGCGCGGCGGCGCGCACCAGGTCCAGTATGCGCGCACTCATCGGGGGGGCGTCCAGCATCGCGGTCTCTCCGGGTCAAAACGTAAGCAAATTTAACAAGATTTGGGCCGCCCGTCAGTCGCGCTTGAATACAATGGTTACCGATGTGTTAATTAGATTGTATAAATGCGGATAACTTTCCTAAACCTGTTAATGGTGAATACCAAGACTTGTAATACTTGATCGCTCCCTGTGCTAACGATCGCTCAGCGTAGAAATAGCCGGCGGCCACGTCGGAGGCGCAAGGTCCGTATTCAGGAGCAAATCATGGCGGCGGCGGTCAGCATATTGTCTCGGGATCAGCGGCGCGGGCGGTTTTCAGAGGCCGGCCACGGCGACAGTTTCATTCAGGCGGCGGAGGCGGTGGCCTCGGTCGCCCGCGAACATGCCGTCGACGTCGACGCCAAAGCGCGCTTCCCCGCCGAGGCTTTCGACGCGCTGCGCGAACAGCGTCTGCTCGGCATGTTGATCCCAGCGGAACTCGACGGCGAAGGCGCGCGCGCCGCCGACGTCGCGGACGTTTGCGCCATTCTCGGCGCCGCCTGCTCGGCCACCGCGATGATCTTCGCCATGCATATGGTCAAGCTCGCCTGCCTCGTGCGCCATCACCGCAACAACCCCTGGCAGCTGGATTTCCTGCGCAAATGCTCCGCACGCCAGCTTCTGCTCGCTTCCTCCACCACCGAAGGCGCCAACGGCGGCAACGTGCGCTCCAGCGAGGCCGCGATTCAACTCGACGGCGCGAGGGTGCGGCTGGAGCGCGACGCGTCGTGGATCTCCTATGGCGCGCAGGCCGACGCCATCGTCACGACCGCCCGGCGCGGTGCGGGGGCGGCCCATTCCGATCAGGTGCTCGTCGTGTTCGAGCGCTCCAATTATTCGCTCGACCAGACGAGCGCGGGCGACATGCTGGGCATGCGCGGCACCTGCAACATCGGATTCATGATGAAGGCGGAGGGCTGCGCCGATCAGGTGCTGCTCGACCCCTACGACCGCATTCACACCCAGACCATGACGCCTTACGCGCATCTGTTCTGGTCGTCGCTCTGGTACGGCGTCGCCACCGGCGCGGTCTCGACGGCGCGTGCGTTCGTGCGCGCCGCCTCGCGCCGCGCGGCGGGCAAGATGCCGCCGGGCGCGGCCCATCTGACGAGGGCGCGGCTGTCTCTGGAAACGCTGCGCGGCGTCGTGCAGGCGGGCCTCGCCAGCTTCGAGCGCCATGCGCGCGACCCCGGCGGGTTGACGGCGATGGACGCGCAACTCGCGCTCAACTTCCTCAAGGTGGAATCCTCGGAGATGGCTGTGCAGACGGTGCTGAGCGCCATGCGCGCCACCGGCCTCGCGGGCTATCGCAACGACACGGAATTCTCGCTGGGCCGGGCTTTGCGCGACATTCTGTCGGCGCCCATCATGATCAACAACGAACGCATTCTGGCCAGCGCCGAAGCCTCCGTGCTGATGAGCGCCCCGCCCGTCGCGCTGAGCATGTGAGGGAAGCGTCATGAGCGTCGCAACCAATTTCGACAAGCCCGCCGTCTCCTCCGAGGAATTGCTCGCCAAACTGTTCACGCCGATGGGCGTGGACGGCGTCTATGGGCGCACGGGCGGCTATGAGGACGTGGTGGAAGGTCTCGGTCGCTACATCAATTCGCTGCGGCCCCAGGGGGCGGAGGTGTTTCGCTTTCCCCCCGTCGTCAGCCGCGCGCTCATCGAGAAATCGGGGTATCTGAAGAGCTTCCCGCACCTTCTGGGCTGCGTGTGTTCGCTGGGCGAGGACCCCAAAACCGTCAACGGCGCCGTGGCGTCGTTCCAAGCGGGGGGCGACTGGACTTCGTCCACGCAATCGACCGATCTCGTGCTGGCCCCGGCCGCCTGTTATCCGGTCTACCCGATCGCCGCTGCGCGCGGGCCGGTCGGCGAGGGCGGGCTATTGTTTGACGTGGCCAGCGATTGCTTCCGGCGCGAACCGTCCAAGGAGATCGACCGGTTTCAGTCGTTCCGCATGCGCGAGTTCGTGGCGATAGGCGCGCCCGCCGAAATTTCGGCGTTCCGCGACGCCTGGATGGAGCGGGCGCCCGAGATCGCAGGCGATCTGGGGCTGGCGCACGCCATCGACGCGGCGAGCGACCCGTTCTTCGGCCGCGAGGGGCAGATGGTCGGGCGGTTTCAGGTCGCCAATGCGCTGAAGTTCGAAATGCTGATCCCCGTGCGGTCCAGCGAGAAGCCGACCGCCTGCATGAGCTTCAACTGCCATCGCGACCATTTCGGCCAGACGTGGAACATGAACACGAGCGACGGCGAGGCGGCGCATACGGCCTGCGTCGCGTTCGGAATCGACCGGCTGGCGGTGGCGCTGTTCGCGCGCCATGGCGCGCAGACGAGGAACTGGCCGCAGGGCGTGCGGGCCAGGCTCGCGCTCTGAGCCAAGGCGCAGGGCGCGCGATGTTCAGCCGCGCGCCTTTTCGAGTTCCGCCTTCGCCGCCGCGCGCAACATCAGCATATCCGACGAAATCGACGTGAATTTGAAGCCTCGCGCGCGCATCGCCTTGGCCTGCGCGCCGTCGAAGCAGAACAGCCCCGCGAATTTACCCGCCTTCGCCGCCGCCGCCGCGACCGTATCGAGCGCGGCGTCCACCGCCGCGCCGCGCGGGTCCCACAGGCCTCCGTTCGAAAGAGCGATGGAGAGGTCTGCGGGGCCGACGAACACGCCGTCTATGCCGGCGACGCCCAGAATATCGTCGACCGCCGCCAGCGCCTCGCGGGTTTCGATCATCGCGATGGTGAGCGTGATCGCATTGGCGGCATGCAGGTAGGTCTGCCCGAGATGGCCGCTCAGCGGGGCGCAGGCGCGCGGGCCCCAGGAACGCGCGCCCAAGGGGGGAAATTTGACGTGATCGGCGAAGCGTTGTGCATCCGCCACGCTGTTGATCATGGGCGCGATGATCCCCGCCGCGCCTGCGTCCGCCGAGCGGCTGGCGGTGGCGAAATCGCCTACCGGCACGCGCACCACCGAGGGCTTGCCCACTAGCGCCACGGAGAGGATCGCCCGAGCGGCGCCCAGGAGATCGACCGCGCCGTGCTGCATGTCGAGCGTCACCGTGTCGAACGCCTCGCGCGCGAGTTGCTCGGCGACCTGCGGCTCGTTCATGCCGACCCAGGCGCTGTAGACGCCCTCCGCCCTCAAAGCCGCCGCAAGCTTGCCAATAACCGGTTCCGTCATGTGTCCTCCCTGGGCGACCGAGCATTGCGGCTTCGTCCCCGGAGGTCAACTGAGGCCGCAGGCGTCGGGCCGCGCCGCGCGCATGAAGAGCTTATCACTAGATATTTACGCAAGGCACTTCGAGGCTGGCGGGGCGCAAATCGATCCGGAGGCGCGTTTCATGAAAAAACTGATCCTCTCCGCCCTCGCCCCCGCCGCGCTTGCAGGCTCGGTTTACAGGATCTCCGCCATCGCCACGCCGGGCGCGCCCGATTCCGCGATGCGCGAGGGCGATCGCGGCTTCCGGCTTGACGCCAAACTCGCCGGCATGAAGGCCGCACTCACGTTGACGCCCGAGCAGGACAAATCGTGGCTGGCGTTCGAGACCGCCGTCCGCGACGCCGTCAGGATGCGCGACGAGACCAAAAGGGAAGGGCGCGACGAGCGCGAGGGCGCCGACCCCCCCTCGCCTGTCGCCATGATGAGCCCTATGTCGGAAAATCTCGCCAAAGCCCCGGAAGAACTGAAGAGGGTCGCAGACGCGGCTAAAGCGCTTTACGACAGCCTCGTCGACAGCCAGAAGCGCCATTTCGGCCCGCCCGCGCAAATGCTGCGCGAGGCGCGCGGCCGACATAGCGGGGGGGCGCGCGGCGAAGGCGGGGATCATGGCTCCAAGCCGCTCTGAGTTCCTGGCGGTTCTGAGCGTGGACCGGAAGCGCCCCGCAAGGGACGCCCGTGCGCCGCAATGGCGACGTGTTTTCGTCGCCAAGGACAGGCCAAATTTACGAATCGTTAACGGACGCCCTCATGTCAATGCCGTGGTCGCCTCTCAGCCCTCGAACCGAGCCCGCGAAAGCGCCGCCTCTCGGCCCCCTGCTCGCGGGCGCCCGCGCGCGCGGCGTGGCCGATGGTTTCGCCTGGCTCGGCCTCGCCGCGATCCTGGTGGACGACCGCGGCGAGGCGTTGCATGTCAATCCCGGCGCGGTCGAACTGATGGGCGAGACGCTCTATCTCGACCGCGGCCGCCTGCACGCCCGCGACCCGCAAGCCGACCTTCTGCTTGCCGACGCGTTTTGCGACGCGCTGACCCTGGGAGAGGCGCGCAATCTGCGCCTGCTTGGCCCGGAGGGCGAGATGTGGGCGCATGTCGCGCCGATGGCGGCGGACCCAGACGATTCCTACCAGCTTTTGCGCGCGGTGGTGTTGTTGAGCCGCGCGCGAGGCGCCCAGCCTTTTTCGTAAGGCCTGGTTTCGTAAGGTTTGGCGCGACAAAACCTCCCTCGCGACGGCGCTGAGAAAAAACCGCACGCAACCTTTTAAAAAGTTGTTGACTGGCCCATGCCCCCTGCCTATGTTCCGCGCGCTTTCGACAGGCTGTAGAGCTTAGTTGTTCAGCGCGACTCGCGCCGAACCCAGCGGCTCTAAACGCTGACGATCTCATCGACGAGAGCCATACGGTTCGCTCACGCGGACCGGTCCGGTGCATGAACGTGGTCTAAAGCTGCGGTCCTCTGCGTTGTTAGCGCCCGAAGCCCTTTCATAAGGGCTTTGCGGCGTTTTTGGTTTCGCGCGAAGTTTTGCGCGGTCGGCGGGTACCAAATTTTTGCAAGGCGGGCTGAAGGGTCCGGGACGGGACGAAGGGCTGTAAATGCCGACGATCAGTCAGTTGATCCGCAAGCCGCGGGTACCGAAGATTTACCGCGAGAAGGCTCGCCATCTGGAGGCTTCGCCCCAGAAGCGCGGCGTCTGCACGCGCGTCTACACGACGACCCCGAAGAAGCCGAACTCGGCTTTGCGTAAGGTCGCCAAGGTGCGCCTGACCAACGGCTTCGAGGTCATCGGCTATATTCCGGGCGAGGGTCACAACCTTCAGGAGCATTCGGTGGTCATGATCCGCGGCGGCCGCGTCAAGGATCTTCCCGGCGTTCGCTATCACATTCTGCGCGGCGTGCTCGACACGCAGGGCGTCAAGGACCGCAAGCAGCGCCGGTCGAAGTACGGCGCCAAGCGTCCCAAGTAAGAGGATCCGAGCATGTCCCGCCGTCACTCCGCCGAAAAGCGCGAAATCATCCCGGACGCCAAGTTCGGGGACATTGTCGTCGCCAAGTTCATGAACACCATCATGTACGAAGGCAAGAAGTCCGTCGCCGAACAGATCGTTTATGGCGCGCTCGACGGCGTGCAGGCCAAGGCCAAGGCCGATCCGCTGCCGCTGTTCAAGCAGGCGCTCGACAACGTCGCGCCCTCGGTTGAAGTACGCTCGCGGCGCGTCGGCGGCGCGACCTATCAGGTCCCCGTCGAAGTGCGCACCGAGCGCCGGCAGGCGCTGGCGATCCGCTGGATCATCAACGCCGCGCGCGAGCGCAACGACAAGACCATGGTCGATCGTCTGGCCAATGAATTGCTCGACGCTTCCAACAACCGCGGCGCGGCTGTGAAGAAGCGCGAAGACACCCACAGGATGGCCGAGGCGAACCGCGCCTTCGCTCACTACCGCTGGTAAGCGGCGTCCATCTTTAAGGGAAATCAGGATATGGCCCGCGTCCACGCAATCGAGGACTACCGCAACTTCGGCATTATGGCGCATATCGACGCCGGCAAGACCACGACCACCGAGCGGATTCTCTACTACAGCGGCACCAAGCACAAGACGGGCGACGTCGACGACGGCGATACGACCACCGACTACGATCCGCTCGAAAAGCAGAAGGGCATCACGATCAACTCGGCCGCCGTTTCGGTGGACTGGGGCGAGAATGAAATCAACATCATCGACACGCCCGGCCACGTGGACTTCACGGCCGAGGTCGAGCGATCCTTGCGCGTCTTGGACGGTGCCATCGGCGTCTTCTGCGCCGTCGGCGGCGTCGAAGTGCAGAGCGAAACCGTCTGGCGGCAGGCCAACAAGTACAAGGTCCCTCGCCTCGCCTTCGTGAACAAACTCGACCGCATGGGCGCGGACTTCTGGGGCACCGTCGATCAGATTCGCTCCAAGCTCATGGCCACGCCCGCAGTCGTCAC
>JAYVYJ010000142.1:0-2227 GCA_043784465.1 Hyphomicrobiales bacterium | reverse complement strand
CTCCCTCTGTTCTGCGTGCGGCTTCTCACGCCGCGCGTTCGCGGTCCGTTGCATCGAGCCGTCGCAACTTTAGATCGAGCGTGGCGTAGAACTTTCGTCGTGTCAATAACGACGCAGACGGATATAGAAGAAACGTATGACGCCTACTATATCTCGACGAACATAACGCTTCACCAAGGAGGACGAAAAGGTGTCGTTCGGGGGCCTGCGGGCGCTTCGTTGATGGCGCAACTCGCCGCCTTGACGCCCCGGCTCGCGAACTCCAGCGCTTCTGGGGTCGTCGTGGAATGTGTTCGAAACGCTTGCGAAGGATTGTCCATAAACCGAGTCGCAAATTTTGGAACGCTAAGCATTGGTGGAAGGCATTTCTGGACGAAAATACAAGCCACCGAGGTACCAGCGTAATTTGTTCAACGTACGATTTAGAACATCCTTTCTCATGACGCCCGGATCACGAAAGCGCGCAGGTTCGGTGCGAATGGAGAGCCCGGTTTTAGGCCCCCGGGCGGCGTCGCCTTGAAAACGCTTGGCGCGACAGGGGCGGACTCCGAGAATTTATGTCGTTGGGCTTCGCCGCCCTCAATCTTCTGCGCGCGAATCCCTCCAGGGCCCGATTTACTCTTGGTGCAAGCTGTTTTCCTGCAATGGCGTCATCGAAGCACGGAGCAAATCAAGGCCGGCGCGGCCATACATTGCTCGCTTTAGGGTCTTCAATTTGTTGATCTGCCCTTCGGTCTGCCCGTTGCTCCAAGGTTCCAACACGGCGTTCTGAACGGCCGCCAGATCCTGGCGTATCGCTCATGAATCGCCTCATTTTCGTGGGCACTCATAATTGCCGGATTTCGAGGACGGATAGCGCGGATTGAGAACCTCAATCCGACGAACGGTCGCCATGAACCATTCGATCAAGCGCGTCGATTTTGTTCGAAAATGTCTCGATGGCGTCTTCGCCGGGAATATTCATGCCAAGCGCGTGATGTCGCTTGCCAACGGCGCGCCGGGCGTCATGACGAGCGCGTCGCTCGCGGTGTCTATCATCGGCAAGTCCCTGGCCCAGGCGCGCGGCTTGCTCAGCAAGCACGCCATCAAGCAAGTCGATCGACTGTTGAGCACCGGGGTAATGTCGTCTGGGACATGTTCGCCCCGTGGGAGGCGGAAGTCGTGGGCGAGCGTAAAGCGATCGTCGTTGCCATGGACTGGGCGGATTCCGACGCCGACGATCAGGCGACACTGGCCTTGAGCCTCGTCATCAATCATGGCCGGGCGACGCTCTTGTTGTGGCTGGCCGTGTTGAAGGACGAGTTGAAGAACCAGCGCAACGACTTCGAGTCCTGTGCCTCGCCGATTTGGCCAAGGTGCCGCCCGTGGGCGTCGCCGTGACGATTCTGGCCGATGGCGGCTTCGGCGACACCAAACTGTTTGGCTTTCTCGATACGCTGGGCTTCGCTTACGTTATTCGGTTTCGCGGCAACATTCATGTCGGCGCCGCCGATGGCGAGACGCGCCCCGCCGCCGCCTGGGTCGGCAAGGATGGACGAGCGCGCAGACTGCGCGACGCCGAGGACATCCACTTCGGCATGGTCCTGAGCGCCCTTCGCATCGCCGATCCGCAGCGGCGCGATAGGCTTCTTCTCTTGAACGCCTTCG
This sequence comes from Hyphomicrobiales bacterium, assembly GCA_043784465.1. Classification (GTDB taxonomy): domain Bacteria; phylum Pseudomonadota; class Alphaproteobacteria; order Rhizobiales; family Beijerinckiaceae; genus Roseiarcus. Next base: position 580 of record JAYVYJ010000142.1, on the reverse strand, counting down.
CGGCAGTGCTGCTGACGCTGCTCGGCGCTGCCGGCGAAAGCCCCGGCATGGGTCGTCATCTCAAATCAAACATCGCCAGCCACAGAACCCATTGGCTATTCCGACAGGGACGCGTGCTCTATGAGTTGATCCCCAACATGCCGAATGTCCGCCTGCGCCCGATCATCGCGCGATTCCACGAAATTCTGAGCCAGCACGGCGCATTCAATCAAACGTTCGGGATCGTGTGCAATGAGCTGCCACGGGGAGGTGGATAGCGACCAACGCTCTGGCGGAGTGAGGCCGCAAAACCATCCCCTCTGGAGATGACCATGCCAATCGCAGCCGACCGCGTCGAAGCGCCGACCGCTATCCAAACCTATCTTGCCGCCATTTTCGTCTCTTTGGAACTCAGCCGCCCTATCTGGCTAATACCAGTGGCCATGCGGGATGACTCGCGGGGATTCCCATGAGCGGAGAATCGTGAATCTATGGCGGCGTCGATTTTGAGGAGGCGGGTCGATGGGCCAGCCGATAATCATTGAGCGACAGGATTTGACGGCGGCGGCACTTCGTAAGGCAGCGTCGCGCGAGAAAAGCG
>JAYVYJ010000141.1:0-3941 GCA_043784465.1 Hyphomicrobiales bacterium | reverse complement strand
ACCGCGCCGGCCCGGGTCTGCCAGTCGCGGTCGCGATAGCCATTGCGCTGGACCAGCCGCTCGGGCGAATGCTCGCCGTGAGCCGCCCCGGTGAGGCTTTCCACATCCAATTCCATCAGCCGCTGCGCCGCGAAGCCGATCATTTGGCGCAGGAAATCGGCGTCGGGGGTCTTCTCGAACAGGGCCTGAAGGGCCATTCTCTCGGCGGTCATCGTTAGGTCCTTGCGTTGATGTTTCGCAACCCGACAATACCGGGGAACCGACGATGGCCGCTCGCGCCGGGGCTGCGCGTCGCCTACGGCCTACGGCCTCCGGCTCCGCGCAGTCCCGGCGCGAAAATTACACCATCTCAAGGGACACGACCATCGCGGGCGTTCGCGGCTTCGGCGAAGCGCGCTTTAAGGGTTTGAGAGCGGGCGCCCGGGGAGGCGGTTCTTAACGTATGGACTTGGAAACTTTCTGCGCGCCGGCTTGCAAGAGCAAATTTCGTAGCTTTCCGCGGCTCACAGAGCGGGCGGCGAAGTCCTTTGAACCGATTGCGTTTCCGCGAAAGGGCGAGGCGCGTGCGGTTCCCTTGCAAGCCGCCTGCGGCGGTTTCGCCACGTCGCTGACGACGGAGTGAGGTGGGCGTGACCGTCCCCGACTCCACGCTAGCCGCGCTAAACCCCTACGAGCGTCTCGTCCTGCGCCTAAAAGCGCTGATAGGCCCGGGGGCGACGAACAAGACCGCCTTTGTCGAATGCCTTCAGCGCGTCGCGGCCCGTGGGCCGGGTTCCGGGTCTCTTGCGGCGTCGACGCTGCGAGCGCTCAGCGCACGGCGCCTGCTCACCGACGACTTCGTTTGCGCGCCGGCGCTCCTGCATCCGTTAGCGGTAGAAGCAATCGATTCGGTTGAAGGCGCGGCGATGGTCGAGGAGGTGCGCGCTGCAATGCCCCTCGAAGGCTCGCGGATGTGGGACCAACGGATCTTCGAAGCCAATCATCTGCGTTGGCAACGTCTCGCCGTATTGCTCAACGACGAAGACGAGTTCGTTCGATTGATGAACGTGCGCAGGCCATACAGTTACGCGCGGCCGGCTTCGATCTTCGAACAATATTTCGCCGAGGTCGATGTCGGCGCCGACTGGTTCGCCTCGCGCCGCCCCTTTTTTCAGGCGGCGCTGCTGAGCGCCTCAGCCGACCGCTGGATCGCCACGGGCGTCGAGGCGCCTGGGTATCCCGCGCTGATGGAACATTGCCGTGGCGATCCGGTTTCACGGGCCGCTGTTTTTTCGATCATAACCGATTACGAACTGTTGACGGGCCGTCTCCGCCGCCTGGGAGATACGCTGACCGACATCCCCGAAAACGTTCAATACGACCTTCCTTCCGCTTTCCGGGGCGCGCACGCCCTGCTTTCAGGAGACCCGAAAGCGGCGGCGGATTTGTTCGCCGAGGCGTTGAAATTTTATCGCAAAGGCGCTCGCAAGCGCAAGGGCGGCCTTCCCGGCGTGCTGGGCCTGCTCCACATTTGCGCGCTGCTGGCCGTCGACGACGCCGCGCTGCGTCCGGAAATCGAGGCGCTCTTGGATACGCAAGATGGCCATATCGGCCTTTTCGCACTGCGTGGGCTACTGGATATTTCGCGCAACAAGCCGGCGGCGGCGCGCGAGGCGGTGCAGACTGGTCTGACGATGACTGGCCTCATGCCCCACCCCTCGCCCTTCAGCACGGGATTGCTCGCGATAGCGGCTGCGTTGATCGACCCCAACCTCGTGCGCCGCCATGCGGAGAAGATTTTCGTCCCGCTGTTCCGTCGCGTAAAGACGTCGATGCCGCTTGTCGCCACCATGGTGGCCGAGGCGTTGGAACGTGCGGGCCCCGATCCTTCGCCCTGTCGCATATGGCTGAACCGGCCCGACAACGAGATCGCCCTACGATTTCTCACGCTCGTCGCGGTCAAGGCGCCGTGGGAGCGCGCTCTGGAGACCCTGGAGGCGATGCTTTCGCCCCAGCAGCCTCCTGCGTCCGCGACGGTCGCCCGAACTCGTCGGCTTATCTGGCTCGTCGATCCCGTCACCTGCGAAATCCGTCCGCTGGAACAGGCGCTGCAAACCCGGGGCTGGACGGCGGGACGGGCGATTGCGCTCAAACGGCTTAGCAAGGGGGACGCCGCCTTCGATTATCTCGACGAGTTCGACCGCCGCGCCGTCCGCAAATTTCATGTGTCCCACGGCGGCTGGAACAATTACGAAGTTTTCGCGTGCCGCGCCGCCGACGTGCTGCCGGCTCTTGTCGGCCATCCGCGGGTTTTCGACGCTCGTTCGACTGGGCAGGCCGTGGAGTTGGCGGAGGGGCGACCGGAATTGGTTCTTTCTTCCGACAAGTCAGGCTTTCGGCTGACCTTTTCCCATGCCGTGCAAGGCGGCGGCGTCTTCGTCGAAATCGAGACGCCCGGACGCTGGCGCGTCGTCGTCGTCGACGACATGGCGCTGGAGGCGGCGTCGATCGTGTCGCAAGACGGTCTCGTCATTCCCAGATCGGCGCGCGACCGGCTGGCGGCGCTGGCCCGCCTTTCCGCGCCTGCGCTTCCGCTCAGGATCGATACGGGCGAAATCGAAGACGCCGCTGCGACCGAGGGCGACGCAAACCCTGTTGTGCGGCTGTCGCCGAACGGCGACGGCCTCAAGGCGGTTCTCGTGGTCCGTCCCGCCGGCTCCGGCGGCCCGCATTTTTTACCCGGGCTGGGAGGGCGCATCGTCAACGCCGGGACCCTGCGCGTGCGGCGCGACCTCGCCGCCGAGAAGCGGCTCGCCGCAAAACTCGTCGAGGCTTGTCCGAGCCTCGGCGGCGACGGGCCGGAATGGGCGCTCGACGACCTCGCCGCGAGCCTCGAACTGCTCGCCGAACTCGGCGCGTTGCCCACGCCCCCGGCGATGGAATGGCCGGAGGGGCGCAAAATCGCGTTTCGCGGCGAGGCCACGCTCAAGCGCTTCAAGGCCAGCGTGAAAGGGGGCGAAGGCTGGTTCGCCATCGACGGGACCGTCGAAGTCGACGAGGGGCTGGTGCTCAGCCTTCAGGACCTTTTGAGCCGCATGGGCGACATGCAGGGTCGATTCATGCCGCTCGACGGCGGGGGTTTCCTCGCGCTTGACCGTCAGTTGCGCCTCGAACTCGAACGGCTGAGCCGGCTCGGCGACGGGGGGAGGATTTCGACCTTCGCGGGCGTCGCCGTGCGCGGCCTCCTCGACGGCGCCGCGTCGGTGAAGGCGGACGTGCGCTGGAAGGCGTTCGTGCGTCGCATCGACGAGGTCGAGAGCGAGGCGCCGGCGCTTCCCGCCGGGTTCGCCGCCGAACTGCGCGACTATCAGCGCGAGGGCTTCGCCTGGATGAAGCGGCTGGAGCGCTGGGGCGCGGGCGCCCTGCTCGCCGACGACATGGGCCTTGGCAAGACCGTGCAGGCCATCGCCGTGATGGCCGCCGCCGCCGCCTCGGGGCCGACGCTGGTGGTGGCCCCGACCTCGGTGTGCGGCAATTGGGTGGCGGAGATTGGCCGTTTCGCGCCAGGTTTGCGGACGATCCGGCTCGCCGAATCCGGGGATCGCGCCGAAGCGGTGGGCGCGCTGGGGCCGGGCGACGTGTTGATCGCGTCCTATGGCCTGCTGGCGCGCGAGCAGGAGCGGCTCGGCGCGGTCTCCTGGCGAATCGCGATCCTCGACGAGGCTCAGTCGATCAAGAACGCCGACACCAAGCGCGCCGAAGCCAGCCGGCGGCTCAACGCCGGCTTTCGTCTCGCGCTGACCGGCACGCCGGTGGAAAACGACCTCGACGAATTGTGGAGCCTGTTCGCCTTCGTCAATCCTGGCCTGCTGGGGGGGCGAGACCGTTTCGCCCGACGCTTCGTGACGCCGATCGCGCGCGACAACGACGCCAGCGCCAAGGCGACGCTGCGCGCGCTTATC
>JAYVYJ010000140.1:0-2632 GCA_043784465.1 Hyphomicrobiales bacterium | reverse complement strand
GCCGCGACCGCGCCAGCGTTCGCTCATACCGGCGTGGGCGACACGCACGGCTTCGCGCATGGGTTTTGGCATCCGATGGGCGGGGTCGACCATATCCTGGCGATGATCGCGGTCGGCTTGTTCGCCGCCCACCTTGGCGGGCGGGCGCTTTGGTTGGTTCCGGCGACTTTCGTGACCATCATGGCGGTCGGCGGCGCGCTCGGCGCCAGCAACGTCGGCCTTCCCCATGTCGAGACGGGAATCGCGCTGTCCGTCGTCGTCCTTGGCCTCGTGCTGGCTCTGCGGATTTCGCCGCCCGTCGGTGTGGCGATGGGGCTCGTGGGATTTTTCGCCCTCTTTCACGGACACGCGCATGGCTCGGAAATGCCCTCCGACGCCTCGGGTCTTGGCTACGCCCTCGGCTTCATGACCGCGACAGCGACGCTGCACGCGCTCGGCGTCAGTCTTGGCGTCGCCATCGGGCGGGCGGGGAAACGCCTCGCCGCGCCGACGTTTCGGATCGGCGGCGGCCTCATGGCGCTGGCGGGCGTCGGTCTGCTGACCGGTTGGCTGTAATCGTCGCTGCGGGGACGAAAAGAAAAAGGCGGCCCTCAGAGGCCGCCTTTTGGAAAGTGTGGTGCGGCCAAGAGGACTCGAACCTCCACACCGTTAAGTACTAGCACCTCAAGCTAGCGCGTCTACCAGTTCCGCCATGGCCGCATATCTCCGGGGCGGCGAAGCGCCCCTTCGAAGTCGCGCGCTCGTAACAAATCGGGGCGGCGGCGCCAAGCGGAATGTGCTGACCCGCCTAAATGGCGTCCGCCCCGCAAACGCTTCTGCCCGTCGTCGAATTCCTCGCCTCCGCCGATGATTGGGAAGGCAAATGGAATTGCGTGAAGGCGTAGCGGAAAGCATGGCGCCGGAGCGGTTAGGGCACAGCTTGACGAAGCGCGCCGCCGTCAACGCCCTCGCCGCCGCTATCCGCAACGCGGGAACGTCTTGCGAGGCGGCGCCCCACGACGTCGGCGTGCGTATTTCGGCGCGCACGATGCACCAGCCCGACGCCCTCGTCTATGGCGGGCCGCGCCTGCCGTCCGACACCCGGGGACTCCCCGCCCCCGTTATCGTCGTCGAAGCGCCGCCGCCCTCGACGGCGGTCTATGACCAGAGAGCAAAGCCTGCGACCGATTTGTCGCGGCCCGGCCTCAGGCATGACTACATCCTCTAACCGGACTCGCGCACAGTCGTCCCCCACAAGCGCGGACAGGGCGCATGGATCGAACCGCGCATTTTGCGGGACGGACTGCTGCGGCTCGATCCGCCGGGGATCGAGCTTTAGGCGCAAGGTATGTTCGCACCGGACTGAGGCAGCTCAATCCACTCCTAGCGACTTCAGCTTGCGATGAAGCGCCGAACGCTCCATCCCGATGAACTCGGCCGTCCGCGAAATATTGCCCCCGAACCGGTTGATCTGCGCCACCAGATATTCGCGCTCGAACACTTCGCGCGCCTCGCGCAAGGGCAGGCTCATAAGCTTCTCGCCCCCAACGCCACGCGGCACAGCGGGCACCAGCGCGCCGATTTCGGTGGGCAGCATCGCGGCGGTGATCTCCGTGTCGGGGTCGCCGGCGGCCAGAATCATCAGCCGCTCGACGTTGTTGCGAAGCTGGCGGATGTTGCCGGGCCAGTCGTGCGATTGCAAAACCGCCATCGCATCCGCCGCGATAGGGCGGGCGGGGGAGCCCATGTCGGCGGCGACGCGCTCCAGAAAGAACTCAATCAAAGCCGGGATATCCTCGCGCCGTTCGGCGAGCGAGGGCGAGCGGATCGGCACAACCGAGAGCCGATGAAACAGGTCCTCGCGGAACTGGTTGTCGGTGATCGCCTGCGCGAGATCGCGGCTGGTGGAGGAGATGATGCGCACGTCCACCTGAACGGGCACGGTCCCTCCGACCCTGCGAAAACTCTGATCGACCAGGACGCGCAGGATTTTAGCCTGCGTCTCGGCGGGCATGTCGGCGACTTCGTCAAGATAGAGCGTGCCGCCATGCGCCTCCTCCAGCGCGCCGACGCGCCGCATGCGCTCGGGGCCGGGCTCGACGCCGAAGAGTTCCGCCTCCATGCCTTCGGGCGTGATCGCGGGCGCGTTGACCACCACGAACGGCGCGTTGGCGCGCGTCGAGTTGGCGTGGATCATCCGCGCCGTCAACTCCTTGCCTGAGCCGGCGGGGCCAGAAATGAGGACGCGCGAATTGGCGGGGCCGACGCGCTCGATCAGACGGCGTAAGTTGGCCATGGCCGAGGACGCGCCAATCAGATTCATTTCCGCGCCCGCCTTGGAGCGCAGTTCGTTGACCTCGCGGCGCAGGCGCGACGCTTCCAGAGCGCGCTCGACCACAAGAATAAGGCGATCCGCCTTGAACGGCTTTTCGATGAAATCATAGGCGCCGATCTTGATGGCGCTCACGGCGGTCTCGATGTTGCCGTGGCCGGAAATCATCACGACGGGCACGCCCTCGTGCTGCTGCTTGATGACTTCCAGCAGTTGCAGGCCGTCGAGCTTGGAACCCTGCATCCAGATGTCGAGCAGCACCAGATGCGGGCGCCGCGCGGATATCACCGCCAGCGCCTCGTCGGAATGGCGCGCGGTGCG
>JAYVYJ010000139.1:0-17830 GCA_043784465.1 Hyphomicrobiales bacterium | reverse complement strand
CATGGAATGTTCGGCGCGGCGACTAATTTGGGCATGAGGCCCCCAGCCGTGGACGTGCGGCGGCGATAAGCTGCTAAGAAGGGCGGCGCGGCCAAGGTCCGCCGGGATGCGCGCGGGGAAAGGCGCCTCGCTGCGCTTTTCCTATTCGGTCACGCCTTGAGGAGACACCTGTGGCCATCACCCGCCAAGTCATCACCGCCCTCAATCGCGACGGCTCCGACATGCTGGGCGCCAAGAACGTCGCCATCAAGCTGGTGGACGAGAGCATCGTTTCGGGCTCCCTGCTGACCGTCGAGAGCAACCATTTCTGCGTCCTGAAATCGCGCGGCGCGGTGCTCAATGTCTACGAGACCGGGCAATATGCGCTGACCACGCCCGACAAGCCCATCGTCGGCTCCATCGTGCAGGGCTTCTTCGGCGGCGCGTCGCCATGGGTCTACGAGGTCATCTACGTCAACCGTTCGAAGCTGCTCGTGTCCAGCCGCGGCGTCGCGACCAGCGCCGAGATGGCGGAAGTGTCCTATCAGGCGGATTACTACATCCACGTCGACACCCGCGAGGCCGCGCTCGATCTTGTCACCCACCTGCCCTTCTCGGGCCAGACCATCGACGTGAAGGAGGTCGCCGATTACGCCGGCCCCGCCATCGAGCAGGCGATCAACCAGATCGTGCAGGTGACGAAGCTCGAAAACATCAACGCCCATATCGGCGAATTGCGCGAGACGGTGAAGGCGCATCTCGCGGATTTCCTGCGCGTCTACGGCATCACCCTCAACGACCTCAAGGTGCTGGTGCTGCCGCGCGACGAACGCATGCGCGAGTTGATTTCGCTTCAGGCGCTGGGCCTGACGCCGCTGGAGGCGGTGCGCTATTATCTCGCGCTCAAGATGGCGGACAAGGGCCTTGTTTCGGCCCCGAACGCGGCGGTCGGAGCGCCGTTTTTCATCGGCGGACAGGGGCCGGTCGGCGTCTACGACCTCGGCGTGACGTCGGGGGTCGCCAAATGAGCGTGTTCGACGACACGGACGCCCTGAAAAAAATCGCCATCAACCTGTTCTACGGTTGGGGCTATAATTTCTACCGGGTCGAAAATCACCTGCGCGCCGACGATCTGATGGTGCGCGCGCAGGTCGGCGCGCTGCTGGGCCGCGCGCGCGCCCGCGTCGAGCAGGCGGAAAGCGCATGGCGGCGCGAGCGTTTCGCCACGCCGACTCGCGAGAAGCCGCTGCCCGATCCGCTGGCGTTGGAAGGCGCGCGCCAGCTGGAGGCGCTGTCACGTGCGCTGGGCGCGCTGGAGGGGCAGATCCGTGCGCAGCCGGTTCCCGAAGCCGACCACATGACCGACCGCTACCGGCGCGAGAAAGAGACGCTTCAGCGCCTTTGCGACGCCGACATGGCGCTGGTCGGGGCTGCGCAAATTCTGCACGGGCTCGTGGAGGACGCGACGCCGGCTCAGTTGAGGGAACGTGCGCAGGAGATCGAGGGCGGCTTGCGCTGCCTCGCGCGCGGTCTGCGCGAGCGTCAGGCGCTGCTGCTGGGCGCCTGAGTGCGCCGCAGGGTTTTTCGCTCGCGCGCCCAAAGCCAGATCGCCATGGCCGCCAGCGGCGTCACCCACCCCGCGAAGGCGTCGCAGGCGTAAAAGTAACGGAAATGCGCGTAGCCGTTAAGCGCCACCCACAACGCTAGATAGACGCGAAAGACCATCGCGCCCGACGTCACCGCCGCCATCAGCAGCATGAAGGTCCGGTGCGCCTTCACGTCGCCACGCCGGATGGCGCGCACGCCCAGCGCCAGCAGCGCGAGCCACAGAGTCGCCTGCGTCGTAAATCCCGCCGCCGTCATGCGCGTGACCGGGCTTTCGAGCGCCACCGGAAAGGCGGTTATGGCCGCCACGACCACGTCCGCCGCCGCGACCCGCGCGATGAAGCGATGCCAGCGTGTGCCCGCAAATGCGATCGCCGCTGGCACGAGCAACAACGCGAAGCCGCCCGTCGCCATGTGCAGCGGAAAGATCGTCGGCCACGCCAGAACCTTGACCAGCAGCATCTCGGGAAAATCGCGGCTGTCCCAAGCCGCGCCCAGCGCCGCGCGGAAGGTGACGAGCGTCAGTGCGACCGCCGCGAGCGCCGCCGCCGCCCGGGCGCAACGCCAAATCGCCACATTCGCTAGGTGCATTGGGCGTCCGAGGAGGACGCCATGCTCAAGATGTTTCAAGCCTTAACTCGGTTTGGAGCCGTCGCGCTCACACTGGCCGCCGCCGGGGGCCAAAATGCGGCGCGGGCCGGTGAGACGAAGTCAATCTACTTCGGCCGCTGGACGGTAGACGACCCTACCGACAAATTCTCGCCCAACGGCAAACTTTACCGCGTGATCGACATCGCCCCCTGCGGCGCGGATTTCTGCGGCGTCAGCGTCGATGTTGGCGCCTGCGGCGCGACGCTGTTCCGCTTTCTCGCCATCCACGAGGGCGCGACCGAACTCAACGGTCATGGCAAATGGGGAGCCGACAAGAAGAAGCTGTGGGTGACGAAAGGCGTGGAGGGCGCCGCCCTGACGGTGCAACTGGGCAACGAGGATTTTCATCCGGGATCGCGCATGAGCGCCCCCACCTTCGACGCCAATTACCACAAGATCGGCGAGCCCGAGTGCAAGGCGGGCGCCGCAGGCGCTTGACGCAAGCGCCATACCTCCGCCCTATGCGGGCGGGCGGGGGCTTGGTCATGTGGGAATTGATGCGGGCGCGACGTTTCGCGCCATTGTTCTGGTGCCAGTTTCTTTCGGCTTTCAACGACAATTACGTGCGCCAGATGCTGGCGCTGCTGATCCTGTTCCGCTTCGGCGGCGCCGACGCGGGGGCGAAAATCCAGCTGGCCGTCGCCTTGTTCGTGCTGCCCTCGATCCCGCTCTCCCCCATCGGGGGCGAAATCGCCGACGCGCATGACAAAGCGTTCATCGCGCGGCGCATCAAGCTGGCCGAAATCTTCGTGCAGGGGATCGCCGCGGCGGGCGTGCTGACGGGTTCGCTCGCGCTACTGTATCTCGCGCTCCTCGGTCTGGGCGTGATCGCGGCGCTGTTTGGTCCCATCAAATACGGCATCCTGCCCGATCATCTGCGCCGCGAGGAACTCGTGGGCGGAAATGCGCTGGTGGAAGGCGCGACTTTCGCGGCCATCATTCTTGGCCTCGTGGTCGGCGGCTACGCGGCGGCGCGGTCGCCCGCTTCGGTCGCCGTGCAACTGGGCGTCGTCGCGATCGCCTGCTATCTGACCGCGCGCTGGATACCCTCGACGCCCGTCGGCGCGCCGGGCCTGCGGGTCAACTACAACCCCTGGACCGCGACGCGCGACGTGTTGCGCGAATTGCGCGCCGACGACCGGCTGTGGGTCGGCTGCGCGGCGGTGAGCTGGTTCTGGCTGGTGGGCGCGCTGACGCTTTCGCTCGTGCCGGTCATCGTCAAGGCGCGCATTGGCGGCGGCGTCGAGGTCGAGACGGCGGTCAACCTGATCTTCGCGCTCGGCGTGGCGGGCGGCTCGCTCGCGGCGGCGCAGATGGCGCACGGGAATATCCGGCTGGCGCGGGCGCCGCTGTGGCTGGTCGCGATGGCGGTGCTGGGCATGGCGATGGGCCTTGCGCTGCATCAACTGCCGGACGCGCAGGCGGAGGTCGGCCTCGCAGCCTTCTTCTCCTCGACGACAGGCCTCGGACTGGCGCTGGCGATCCTCATCTATTCGGCGGCGGCCGGGCTGTTCGTCGTGCCGATATTTTCGGCCGTTCAGGCATGGTCGCCGGTCGCGCGGCGTGCGCGCGTGATCGGGGCCAACAATACGCTGAACTCGATCTACATGGTGGCGGGTTCGCTCGCCGCCTCGGTTCTCCTGAAAACGACAGGCGTGGACGAGTCCCGCGTGCTGGCGGGCGTCGGGGCGCTCAATCTGGTGGCGGCGGCGTATTTCTGGCGCCGGCTGCCGAAAGACTGAAGGCCTCAGGCGCCCGGCCCCTCCCAGCGGCCGCGATGCGCCTCGCTGGGGCGGAAGCTGCGGTCGATGGCGAGCGAGCCCTCCGCGACGACGCGGCGCGCGCGCTCGGCTTCGAGATCGGCGACAAGCTGCGTCTCCTTGTCCTGGAGATGGCGGAGCGTCGCGCCCGTCTCGGCCTGATAGGTCGCAAAGCGCTTTTCGAAATCGGCTAGCGTCGCGGTGAGCTTCGCGCTCTCGGCCACCTTGTCGCGCAGAGAGGCGATCAGCGGCTTGACCCGGCGAAGTAGCGATTGGTGGAGATTGCGCGAGGTCGCGAGATCGCCGCGCCGTTGGTCGCGCGCGCTCTCCGCGCTCTCGGCGCGCGCAAGCGCCTGCGTCAGCTTCAGACGCAATTCCGAGATTTGAGCGTCCTGATCGGCGTGATGGCGGCGCAACTGGCCGGCCTCGCTTTGCGCGCCGCTGAGCAGGCGTTGCAGCGCCTCGTCATGGCCGATCGCCTGCGCCAGTTCGTCCTTGAGCCGGCTGATGGCGTCATGCGCGCGCTCCGAATCCTGCGTCCAGCCCGCGCTCGCAGCGGAGAACTTGTCGGTGAGCCCGCGCAATTGCGCCTCAAGCGCGGCGACGCGGCTTTCCGCGCTCGCCAGCGCCACCCGCTCCTCGTCGAGCCGCGCCAGCGCCGTCCCGGCCTCGCCGCGGGCCTCCTCCAGCGCGCGGGCGGACGCGCGCGACGCCTGTTCGGCGATCTCGCAGCGCTCGTGCAAATGCCCGATTTCGGCGATCTTCTGCCCCACATAGGCGTTGGCGGCGGCGAGTTCGACGTGAACAGCGTCATGTTCGCGACGCAACTGCGCCTCGTCTGCGCGGCGGCGCTCGATGTCGACGCGCGCCTCTTCGAGCCGCGAGTTGAGCGTCGTCTGGTCGCCTTCGAGATCGGCGGTCCGCTCGTTGGCCTGCGCCAGTGCGGCGTCGAGACGGCGCACGTCGGGACGCAGGCGCTCCAGTTCCGCGACGGTGCGATGATAGTCCGACATTGTCGAGGCGAGCCGCTCGGACACGGCTTCCCGGGCGTCGCGCTCGAATTTCGCGGTGCGCTCGGCCTTGGCGAGCAGCGAACGGGCTTCGGCAAGATCCGCGAGCGCTTGATAGGCCCGGTCGAAAGCGGCGTGCAGTTCATCGGGCAAGGTCAACAGCGCCGAGGTCTTGGCGAGGATAGAATCATGTTCGCGACGAATGTCGGCGCTGTCGCGCGCCACCGCCAGCAGGCTTTCGTCGATCACCGGGGACGTCAGCGTAAGTTCCGGCGGGTCGATCATCAAGGGCGGCGGGTCTCGGCCGTCCGGCCTATGCTTGACGAAGAGCATGGTGTTTTTAAAAACTTTGACCGCGTCGTCCGTAAGACTCATCCTCTTATCCTCCACCCCGCAGAAATAACTCGAATATTTCTGGCGAGGAGGGATAGGGCGCGAATTCAAATCTCTCCACCCTTTAGTATATTTTTGGTAAATTTCGCCGATCTGCGTTAACGCGGCGCTTTGCATAGTCGACCCATTCGAAAACGCGCGCTTTTTACTTTTAGAAGAAGTTAAACAGCCGTCAGACCAGCGCGCTCGCAGCAAGCGCGCGCGGGCCGGGCGGCGTCTTGGGGATCGTCACCAGCACCACCGTACCCTCGCCGAAACGCGAGGAAATGTTGAGCGAGCCGCCGTGCAATTCGGCGAACGAGCGCGCGATGGCGAGACCGAGCCCTGATCCCTTCATGCCATTGGCCATCGCCTGGCTGGCTTGCTCGAACGGCTGCCCGAGACGCGCCAGGTCGTGCTCGGCGATGCCCGGCCCGTCGTCCTCCACGTAGAAATAGATATGCTCGCGGAACGCCTGCGCGCCAATCGACACCGAACCGCCCTGCGGCGCGAATTTGACGGCGTTGCGGACCAGCGTCGTTAAAACCCTCGTCATCGCCGCACGGTCTGCGTTCAACGTCGAACCGGGCTCGACCTCGACGCTGAGCGCGACAGATTTGTCGCGCGCGAAATCGGCGATGTCCGCCACCGCGGCCTCAACCATCTCAACGGTGGTGAATTTCTCATAGCGAAGCCGGATGCGCCCGCTCTCCAGATTGGACATTTCCAGCACGTCGTCGAACACCTTGAGCAGCGACTGTCCGCTGCCATGAATGTCGCGCGCGTAGCCGCAATATTTGACCGAGATCGGCCCCAGCGTCTCGCTCCGCATGATGTCGGAGAAGCCGATGATGGCGTTGAGCGGGGTGCGCAGTTCGTGGCTCATGTTGGCGAGGAACTCGGCCTTGGCGCGATTGGCGGTCTCGGCCTTCGCTTTCTCCTCCAGATAGCCCTTGGCGAGTTCCGCCATCTGTTGGGCTTGAGCCTCCAACGACCTACGGCTCTGGTTGAGCTGCGCGACAGTCTGCAACAACAGTCGCTCGGATTTTTGCAACTCCTCCTCGTGTTGCTTGATGGCGGTGATGTCGGTGCCCACGGAGACGAAGCCGCCGTCGCGCGTGCGCCGCTCGTTGACCTGCAACCAGCGCCCGTCGGCGAGTCGCGCCTGATAGGTGCGCGCGCGCGCCTCCCGGGGCGCGAAGGCGATCTCGCTGGCGACGCTCGGCGTCTGGCCGATCGCTGCGAGTTCGGCGTAATCGGCCCCCGCCCGGGCCGCCTCGGGCGGCAGCTTGTGCAGCGCCTGATATTTGCTGTTGCACAGGACGAGCCGATTGCTCGCGTCCCACAAGACGAACGCCTCCGAGATCGTCTCGACGGCGTCGCGCAGGCGTTGGTCGGCGGTGGCCGAGATTTCCGCTTCGCGCATGCGGTCGCTGACGTCGACCGCGATGCCGACGAGCCGGCGCCTGCCGCTCCTTGCGTCCTCCACGACGTCGGCGCGACAATCGACCCAGATCCATTGCCCCTCCGCGCAACGCAGCCGCCGGCGAAAAGCGATGGGACCCAGCGGCCCCGTGCGGGCGGCTTCGGCGACCTCATCGAGCGAACCGTCCTGCGGATGCAGGAAACCGGCGAAATCCTGCGCGCGCAGCAGGCTCGTCGCGCGCGGCGCGCCGATCAATTCAAACATCGAGCGCGACCATACGACACGGTCCTGCGCCAGATCCCAACTCCACAAGCCGCAGCGCCCGTGACGCAGCGCCAGATCGAGATTGGCCCGCCGCGCCGCCGCGCGCCCCGCCAACGCCCGCGTGCGCCGCGCGTCCAGATGAAACGAGCCGGCGCCGGCGGAGAGCACGAGCACGACCGAGGCGAGCAGCGCCGCGAGCGCGCGTGCGTCGGAGCGCCAATCCTCCAGCATTTCCCGTTCGCTCGCCAGCAGCGCCACCTGCCCGCGCCCTTCCCCCAGCGTGCGCAGCGCCCCATAGGCCGCCGGGCGATCCGGCGCCTCGACGCGCATCGCACCGGCCTTGTCGGCGAAGAACGGCAGCAGCGAATCCCCGCCCAACGCCTCGGCGAGCGTCAGGGGCGCGCGGGGCTGCTGCGGCCAGACGGCGCGCACGGCGCCTGTGGCGTCCGCAATCAACACCATCCCCGTCTCCGGAGGGGAACGCGAAAGCATGGCCGTCAAGCGAGCTTGCGGATCGACGCCTACCGCAGCGTCAAGGCGCTGCGCGAGTTCGCCCACGCGCAGGTCGAGCAGCCGCGCGGCGAGATCCAGCGCCGCCTGACGCGAGCGCTCCAGACGCCAGCCGCCGGCGGCGACGACGACGAGCAGGATGAGGACGGCGGCGAGCGGTCCCGCATAACCCGTGGCTTGCCGCATCCGCGTCCGCAGCCCCGCTCCCCATCCCTCCGAGCGCCCGACGGCGCGGCGGGGGCGAGATGCGCCAAAGGCAAACGATTCCCCGGATGCCGCGCTAACGCGCGTCATGCATGACCCCCAACCATGATGAAGATTTCGGCTTTACGCAAACGCGAACCGAATCACCGCTATAAGAATCCTAGCGCGTTTCCTTGTCCAGCGAATTGTGGCGGGGCCGCCTCAATTTCCCTTCCGTCAGGTCGCTTGTCCGTCCTGTGCGCTGCGGGTGACGATGTCGCGCAGGTCGGCCGACAAATTTTCCTGCGCGCCGATGCGGGAAAGAGCCGCATACGCCCTCTCGCGACGGCGCGGCTCCCACGATCGCCACGAGCGCATCGCAGTTAGCAGCCGCGCGGCGATCTGCGGATTGGTCACGTCCAGTTGCAGCACGATGTCGGCGAGAAATTCGTAGCCCGCGCCGTCGGCGCGGTTGAATTGCGTCGGGTTGGCCGCAAAGCCGCCAATCAACGCGCGCGTACGGTTGGGGTTGGAGAGGGAGAACGCGGGGTGGGCCATCAGGCGGCGCACCCGGTCGAGCGTCTCGGGTTCCCCGATTTGGGCCTGAAGGGCGAGCCATTTGTCCAGGATCAGCGGCTCGGCGGCGTAGCGTTGCGCGAAATCGTCCAACGCCTGCTCCCTCGCCTCGCCGGGGGCGGACGAGAGCGCGACGAGCGCGCCGAACTTCTCCGTCATGTTTTCGGCCTGCCTGTATTGCGCCGTCGCAGGCGCAGCGCCCTGCGCCGCCACGAGCATGCCCAGAACCCCGTTGCGCAGGCTGCGGCGCCCTGCGCTGGCCGCATCGGGACGGAACGGACCCGCATGAGACGTCGCCGCATGAAGGCGCGCGAGCGCCTCGACATGTGCGTGGGCCAGCGCGGCGCGCAGCCGCTCGCGCGCGGCGCGGATCGCATCGGGATCGACGTCCTGCGCGATTTCGCGCGCGACGTCGGCCTCTCCGGGCAGGTTGAGCGCGAGCGCGGCGAAGGCGGGGTCGATGCGGCCCGCCTCTGCGTCGGCGACGACGGCGCCATAAGCCGCGACGAAGGCGGCCGGCGCGTCGATCGCGTCGCGGGTCGCCGCTTTCAACCAATTCATCGCCAGCGTCTGCAACGCCTGCCAGCGGTTGAAGGGGTCGCTGTCGCGCTGGAGCAAAAGGAGCCGGTCGGCGTCGGCGAGGTCGTCCTCGACGTTGACCGGCGCCGAGAAGCCGCGCAGCGCCGAAAGCGCGGGCCGTCGCGCGACGCCCGTGAACGTGAGGGTGCGGCTGCCGGCCTCCAGCGCGAACACGCCTTGGCTGAGTTCCGCCGCGCTGGCTTGCGCCGAGGCGAGCGGCAGATCGCCTGTTTCTGCGTCGACGAGGCCGAGCCGCACGGGGATCGTCATGGGCAGCTTGTCGGGCTGGCCAGGGGTCGGGGGAACGGTCTGGGAGAGCGTGACGCGGAAGGATTGGGTCGGTTCGTCATATGCGGTCTCGATTTTCAGACGCGGCGTTCCGGCCTGATTGTACCAGCGCTTGAAAATCGTCAGATCGCGGCCCGACACGTCGGCGAAACAGGCGAGAAATTCCTCCACCGTCGCCGCCGTGCCGTCGCAACGCTCGAAATAAAGGTCCATGCCTTTGCGATAGGCGTCCGCCCCAATCAGGGTTTTAAGCATGCGGATGACTTCGGCGCCCTTCTGGTAGACGGTCGCCGTATAGAAATTGTTGATCTCGTGATAGACTTCGGGGCGCACGTTGTGCGCGAGCGGACCTGCGTCCTCGGGGAATTGAGCGGCCCGCAGCGTGCGCACGTCGGCGATGCGCTTCACCGGCGCGGACCGCTGGTCGGCGGTGAAATCCTGATCGCGGAAGACGGTGAGGCCTTCCTTAAGGCAAAGTTGGAACCAGTCGCGGCAGGTGATGCGGTTGCCGGTCCAGTTGTGGAAATATTCGTGCGCGATGACGCCTTCGATGCCCAGATAATCGTCGTCGGTGGCAGTTTGCGGCGAGGCCAGCACATATTTGTCGTTGAAGACGTTGAGGCCCTTGTTCTCCATGGCCCCCATGTTGAAGTCGGACACGGCGACGATGTTGAAAACGTCGAGATCGTATTCGCGGCCATAGACCCGCTCATCCCAGACCATCGAGCGCTTGAGCGCGTCCATGGCGTAGGCGGCCCGCGCGTCCTTGCCCGGCTCGGTGTAGACGCCCAGTTCGACGCGCCGCCCGGAGGCGGTGACGAAATGATCTTTCAGCAATGCGAGATCGCCCGCCACCAGAGCGAACAGATAACAGGGCTTCTTGAACGGATCGACCCAGACCGCATAGTGCCGGCCCGGCCCGGCCTCGCCGCTCTCGACGAGATTGCCGTTGGCGAGCAGCACCGGAGCCTCGGCCCGGTCGGCCTCCAATCGAACCTTATAGACGGAAAGCACGTCGGGGCGGTCGAGGAAATAGGTGATGCGCCGAAAACCCTCCGCCTCGCATTGCGTGCAATAGGCGGACCCGGAACGATAGAGCCCCATAAGCTTGGTGTTGGCGGCGGGCGCGAGACGGGTTTCGATCCTCAGCTTGAACACACCGCTCGGCGGGCGGAGCAGCCCCAGCGCGTCGGGGGCGACCTGATAGTCGGCGGGGGGCACGCCGACGCCGTCGAGCGCGAGCGAAATCAGCGACAATTCGTCGCCGTCGAGCCGCAACGCCGCGCCGGCCTTCCCTCGCGGATTGGGGCGTATGTCAAGCTCCGCCACGACGCGGGTGTCGTCGCGGCTCAACGAAATATCCAGGTTCACCGCGTCGATCAGATAATCGGGGACGCGGTATTCCGCCAAGCGAACGGGCTGTCCGACGGAACTGCGCATGATGTGGCCTCTCGCGAACCGGGCTTGCCCGGCGATCTCTACAGGGAGCTAACGGTCAGGCCGCGTTCGAGCAAGGCCCCTCGAAGCGCGGACGAGACGGGGGCGGCGCCTGTGAACACGGCGAGCGGCGGCCGGGAGGCGGCCGGTCCCGCTACGGGACCCAGCAGCGCTTCGACCCGGCGCGCAATGGCGGGGGCCGGATCGACCCATTCGACCGGCCACGGCGCCAACGCCGCAAGCCGCGCGCGCAAGAGGGGGAAATGCGTGCAGGCGAGCACGATCTGGTCGGTGCGCCGCCCGTCGCGCGCGACGAACGCGGGCGCGATCTCCGGCGCGATGTCGGAATCGGCGACCGCCTCGCCGCGCAAGGCCGCTTCCGCGA
Source organism: Hyphomicrobiales bacterium (assembly GCA_043784465.1). Taxonomy (GTDB): domain Bacteria; phylum Pseudomonadota; class Alphaproteobacteria; order Rhizobiales; family Beijerinckiaceae; genus Roseiarcus. The sequence goes on along the minus strand of JAYVYJ010000139.1, from coordinate 6,805 downwards.
TCCCGGCGAGGTTCCGCGCCCCCACGAGCGTCACCTCGCAATCGCCTGCGAACTCGTGAATCAACCCGCGCGTGTAATCGCGCTCGACCGTGCCGGGCGTCGCGAGCACCGAGATCAATTTCGAGCGCGACGCCAGCGCGGCGGGCTTGATCGCGGGCACGGCGCCGACGAACGGCGTGTCGAACTTCGCGCGCAGCGGCCCCAGCACGAGCGTCGAGGCTGTATTGCAGGCGATCACCACGAGATCGGGCTGGAAGCGCCCGATCAGATCGCCCATCAGCGCGACGACGCGATCGACCAGCGCGCCTTCGGCGAGGGCGCCATAAGGAAAGAAGGCGTCGTCGGCGACGTAGGTGAGTTCGGCGTCCGGGCGCAGCGCCGCCACCGGCGCAAAGACCGTCAGCCCCCCGAGCCCGGAATCGAAAACGAGGATGCGCGGCGGCCTCATGCCGCCTCCCTACCGCAAAATCGTCGTCAGTGCATATCCGGCAGCGCCTCGGGCCGCGCGAGATTGCCGAAGCGAGTGAATTCCGCCTCGAAAGCGAGTTCCACCGTGCCCGTGGGTCCGTGGCGCTGCTTGCCGATGATGATTTCTGCGCGCCCGTGAGCGCGCTCCATCTGCGTCATCCAGGCGACATGCTCCTCGCTTCCGGGGCGCGGCTCCTTGTTCTTGAGGTAATATTCCTCGCGATAGACGAAGATCACCACATCGGCGTCCTGCTCGATGGAGCCGGACTCGCGAAGGTCCGACAGCATCGGCCGCTTGTCGTCGCGCGATTCCACCTGACGCGAAAGCTGGCTGAGGCCCAGGATCGGCACGTTGAGTTCCTTGGCGAGCGCTTTCAGCCCCGTCGTGATCTCGGTAATTTCCTGCACCCGGTTGTCGCTTCGGGACTTCGAGCCCGAGAGCAGTTGAAGGTAATCGACCACGAGAAGATCCAGCCCGCGCTGGCGCTTCAAACGGCGGGCGCGCGCGGTGAGCTGTGCGATGGAAATGCCGCCGGTCTGGTCGATGTAAAACGGAATGCGTTGCATATCCATCATCGCCTGACTGACGCGGTGAAAATCCTCCTCCGTGATGTCGCCGCGCCGGATCTTGTAAGAGGGCACCTGGGCCTGCTCGGCGATGATGCGGGTGGCGAGTTGTTCGGCCGACATCTCCAGCGAGAAGAAGCCGACGATGCCGCCGTCCACCGTCTGCGTCTGTCCGTTCGCGCCGACCTCGCCGCGCCAGGCCTTGGCGATGTTGAAGGCGACGTTGGTGGCGAGCGCCGTCTTGCCCATGCCGGGGCGCCCTGCGATGATGACGAGGTCGGAGGCTTGCAGGCCGCCCATCTTGGCGTCGAGGTCGAACATGCCGGTGGCGACGCCGCTGAGATGCCCGTCACGCTCGTAGGCGCGCGCGGCCATGTCGACGGCGGCTTTCAGCGCGTCGGAGAAAGTCTGGAAGCCGCCGCCGTAGCGGTCGCCCTCGGCGATCTGATAGAGCCGCTTCTCGGCCTCCTCGATCTGCTCGCGGGGGGAGGAATCGACGGGGGAATCGTAGGCGACGTTGACGACGTCCTCGCCGATCTTGATAAGTTCGCGCCGCACCGCCAGATCGCGGATCGAACGCCCGTAATCGTTGGCGTTGATGATGGTGGTCGCCTCCAGCGCGAGGCGCGCCAGATATTGTTGCACCGTCAGCCCGGCGCCCAGATCGTGCTCGCCCAGAAAAGTCTTGAGCGTAATCGGCGAGGCCAGCTTGCCCGCGCGGATCAGCGTGCCGGCGATCTCGTAGATGCGACGGTGGATTTCCTCCACGAAATGTTCGGGCTTCAGGAAATCCGAAACCCGGTCATAGGCGTCGTTGTTGATGAGGATGGCGCCAAGCAGCGATTGCTCGGCCTCGACGTTGGCGGGCGGGGAACGCGGCGCAGCTTCGATGCGAACGGGAAGGCGCTGGGGAAAAGGTTCGATAGTCGCCATGGGTTCAGGCTTCGGCCTCGTTGAAAGTCAACGCCGTTGAACGCGCAACTTGACACAGGAACGCCGGGCGGACATCCGCTCGCGGCGCGCCGACCTTGTTTCATAAAACCGCCATGCTGGCCAGCGGGCTTTGAGTTTTCCCCGCAATCCCGGGATGAGAAATTTTTTTCTTTTGCCCAGGCTTGACAGGCTTTGCCGGCCATCGCGCCGATTCGCGGGCCGCCCGGTCCGCGCCACATGCCGGCGACGTGGTCGGAACAGACCGGGCGCGGGCACTATCGCGGATTTGAGATTATTTTCGTGTCCGGTCGTGACGAATGGGCGGGAGAAAAGGGCTGTCGGCTTGCGGCCGGCTCGGCGCAGGCCGACGCAGGCGGGAGACCGAGATTCAATTAAAGTTGTAACCCGGCCCCCAATCAACGCCATCAGGTCGTCATCGCGAGCGCAGCGAAGCCACCCAGCCGCGCCCTTCGCCAGAGAGCGCCTTGTCCGCCCCGAGGCGTAGACACCACACGGCTTCCATCACACGGCGGCTGGAGGGCTTCGCTTCGCTCGCTATGACGGGAAACGCCCAACCAAGCCCGCTATGTCTTCCTCCGCGCTTCTCTGCACTCCTGCGCCTAGCCCGGCTTTTCGCTTTGCGAGCCGAGCGCTAAACCCAGCGCCGGGTCGCCCGCCGATAGGCTTCGTAGCGCGCGTCGAACTTCGCGAGCATGGCGTGTTCTTCGGGCAGGATCTGGAAGCGGGTCATAAAGGCGATAAAAAAAATGGGGCCAAGCGCCTCCGCCGGCCGCGCCAAATATATCGAAAAACCCAACAGCACGAGCGCCCAACCAAGGTACATGGGATTGCGCGAGAAGCGATAGACGCCGCCGGTCACGAGCACCTCGCCCTTGTCGATGCGGACGGGATCGAAATTCGCGCCTTCGCGCTGGAAGGTCAGAAAACCCGACACCGAGATGGCGCCTCCCAAAGCCGCCAGCGCCAGCGCGACGGCGATCCCCAGACCATCGATGACGAAGACTGGGTCCAAGAACCGCGACGCTCCCCACATACACGCGACCAGTATAAGCGCAACGACGGGCGGCGGTATAAGATGGTTCAATCGATCCACCGGTTGCTCCCTTCAGCTTTTCTTGCGGGCCTCGCGAAAAGCCTTCGCCCAGCCCGGCTTCTCGCACTGCGCGCCGCGCGCGATCGCCAGCGCGTCGGCCGCCACGTCCCGCGTCACCACCGAGCCTGCGGCGACAATGGCGCCGTCTCCGATCTTCACCGGCGCCACCAGAGCCGAGTTCGAGCCGATGAAGGCGCCTTCGCCGATGTCGGTCTTGAATTTGCCGAAGCCGTCGTAATTGCAGGTGATCGTCCCCGCCCCGACATTGGCTCCCGCCCCTACCCGCGCGTCGCCGATGTAGGACAGATGGTTGACCTTCGCGCCGGGCTCGATGCGCGCCGCCTTGATCTCTACGAAATTGCCGACGCGCGCCCCCGCCTGAACGTCCGCGCCGGGCCGCAATCGCGCGTAGGGTCCAATCGACGCGCCGCTCGCCACCTGCGCGCCCTCCAGATGCGAAAAGGCGTGGATGACGGCGCCCTCCTCCACCCTCACGCCGCGCCCGAATACGACATGGGGCTCCACCACCACGTCGCGGCCCAGAACCGTGTCGAACGACAAAAACACCGTCTGGGGCGCGATCAGCGTCGCCCCGGCGCGCATCGCGGCCTCGCGCAAGCGGTCTTGCAGCGCCGTTTCGGCGCGGCTGAGTTGCACGCGGTCGTTGACGCCCATCACCTCCGCCTCGGCGGCGAGGATCGCCACGGCGGCGAGGCCGCGACGCCCGGCGATCTCCACCACGTCGGTCAAGTAAAACTCGCGTGCGGCGTTGTCGTCCTTCACTTCGTTCAGCAGGCTCAGCGCGTGCGCCCCCGCCAGCGCCATCGTGCCCGCGTTGCAGCGGCGGATCGCGCACTCGGCTTCGCTTGCGTCTTTTTGCTCGCGGATGGCGACAAGCGCTCCGTTCCTCTCGATGAAGCGTCCATATCCGGTGGCGTTGGCGGTCTCGAAGCCCAGCGCCGAGACGGCCATTCCCGCCGAGAGCCCCGAGCGCAGCGCCCTCAGCGTTTCTGCGGTCACCAGCGGCGTGTCGGCGTAATGGACGATCACGTCGTCGGTCCCGCGCGCCAGCGCGGCGCGCGCGGCGAGCACGGCATGGGCTGTGCCGCGCCGTTCGCTCTGCACAAAAATTTCAGCCTCCGCGAATTTGGCCCGCGCGGCGGCGGCGAGCGCCTCTCCCGCCGCGCCGGGACCGACGACGACGGCGATGCGCCCACAACCCGCCTCGACCATCGCCGCCAGCGCATGCGCCAGCATCGACCGGCCTGCAACTTCGTGCAACGGCTTGGGCAGGCGGGATTTCATCCGCGTGCCTTCGCCCGCCGCCAGCAAAACGCCTAGTCCCGCGCTCATCGCACCCTCCTGCTCATTGTCGCCCACGGGCGCGCGGGGCCGTCAAAACCGCCGCCCTATCCCGTCGAACAGCGGAAACAGCGCGAGCCCGCCGACGAAACCCCCGATATGGGCGATCCACGCGACCGGCATGTCGGACAGGCCAAGCGTCTGCGCGCCTGCACCGAACAGCACGTTGGTCGCCAGCCACACGCCGACGAACGCCAACGCCCGCCGGTCGGTGAACACCTCATAAAGGCTCGCCGCGCGTTCGGGGGAGAAGCGCTTGGGGCCGCGCCCCAACGGCTCGCCGGCCTGAAACATGAACCGCACTGCGCCCGCCATGAAGCCGGACGCCGCCCCCGAGGCGCCGATCAGCGGCGTGAAATCCATCGGCGCCGCCGCCCAATGCAGCGCGGCCGCGCAGGCCGAAGTCGCCAGAAAGAACGCGAAGAAACGCAATGTCCCAAAACGACGCGCCAGCGGCGGTCCGAACGCCATCAGCCAGACGCAGTTCAAAATGACGTGGTTCCACGACGCGTGCAGAAATGCGTAGGTCAGGAACGTCCAGGGTTTCAGGCCGGAATGCAGCGCGGTCGTCGCGCGCCACAGGCGCGCGGAATCGAGAGCGCGGGCGTCCGATTCGCTTTGCGCGAGGAGGGCGGCGAGGCGGCCGGGCCAAAGCGCAAGCGTCTCCCGGCCGGGGATGAAACCGAAATCGAGAACCAGCGCCGCCTGCCCCGCAGGCGTGACGAATTCAAGCGCGGCCTGGATTATCAGCAGCGCCGCCGCCAACACGGCCGCAGCGGGGGGAATCGAGAAAACCGGCTCGCGCGGGGGGCGCCCGCTCGAGGAGAAGTCCAGCATGGCGCCTCACGTCGCTGCCAGCGCAGGCCGATAGCAGGCGGAACGGAAATTGGCGAGGTCAAGGAAAGCCCCAGGAAAGAGGGGAGAGCTGGAGCGAACTCTCCCCTCGTTTCTCGGAACCCCGGCCCGGCGATCCAGGCTGAGGGGCGGCGCTTCGACGGGAGCGAAACCGTGTGGCGCCATGCAAATCGGAAGCGGTCTTGCAGGTGGAGCAGGCCCGACCGGCGTTTCCGATTTGGTAACGCCAGATTGCCACCGGGTTACCGGCGGCGCAACGAAAGCCTTTTTTTATTGTTAATTCCGGACGGCCGGCGCCCGGCGGCACGCCGAATGCGGGAGATGCGGCGGACCGCCCGTTCCGCCGCCCCTGCGTGCCATAAAGGTACGCCGGCGACGGGCGCATAAGGACGATGCGTTGAAGCTCGCCGCCAGCCAACAGCTTTTCGCGTATTGGGACGCGTTGCGCGGCGTGCGCGGGGCTCCGGAGCGCAACGACATCGAGCCGACCGCCTTGCGCGGCGTGATCGCCGATACGTTCATCCTCGAATTTCACAGGACCGAAGGCTTCCCGATGCGCGTAGCGGGGGGGCGCACCAACGCGCTGTTTGGCCGGGAACTGCGGGGCACGGCGTTTCTGGACCTTTGGGATGCGGCAGGACGCGACGAAATGGCGCGGGTGATCGAGAGCGCCGCCGACGGGGCCCAGCCTTTCCTTGCGGGCGCCCGTGGCGGCCCTGCGAGTGCGGCGACGCTCGATTTTGAGACGCTGATACTGCCGCTGCGTCATCATGGCGCGACTCACGCTCGCGTGCTGGGCTCGATGACGCCGGCGGGGGCTGCCGCGTGGTTCGGCCTGCTGCCGTTGCGCCCGCTCGCCCTCACCTCGCTGCGGGCGTTGAACCTGGAGGCGCAACCTGCGTTCGGCGCGAGAGTGGCGAGCCGTCCCGTTCCGCAGCGGCGCGCCCATCTTTTCGTCCATGTTTCCGAGGCGGAGGCTTCGCGCGGAGGGGAGTCGCCCCCTCGGGCGGGCGCCTGACTAAAAAAATTGTTCCGCCAAACTGGCCCCCGATCGCCTTTCTGCATCTCGATCGCAAGCTGACGTTAACGACCTCGATCATATTTTAGCGGACGACCACAGCGCGATGCTTAGCGTATGGCCGATGTCGTTCGATCTGGAGAGAATTGCTGTGAGCGCGCTCGCTACCTGGTTCGAGGAGCCTGCCGTCACCGGCGAACGTCGTCGGCACGGGCGGGTGAAAGTGGCCCTTCCTGGCCGCTTCATGCGGGCCAACAGGCAGGAATTCCCCTGCATGACGCTGGACATGTCTCCCGGCGGCGTGTCCTTTTCGGCGGGGGAGACGGTCGAGCACGGCGAACGCATTGTCGTTTACCTGGATCAGCTTGGCCGTTTCGAAGGGCGCGTCGTGCGCGAGTTCGGCGCCGGCTTCGCCATCGCCATGAAACTGCCGTTCGCCAAACGCGACCGCCTCGCCGACCAACTCACCTGGCTGGCCAACCGGCATG
>JAYVYJ010000138.1:0-1773 GCA_043784465.1 Hyphomicrobiales bacterium | reverse complement strand
CTGATCCAGAAATTTCATGGCGCCGCCTCAAGGGCCGACGCCTCGTAGCGCGCCGTCCATTCGTCTCGCGTTAGCGCGAAAACGTCGCTCTCCACCATCGCCCCGCGGGCGGGCGCTCCTCGCATACCCCGTCCAACATGCGCGAAGCCCGCCTTCTCCAGCACGCCGCGCGAGGCGGCGTTGGCGACCGCGACATTGGCGTCGACTGCATGCGCCTGCGAGAGCCGGAACGCCGTCTTCACCATCGCGTTCACCGCTTCTGTCGCATAACCGCGGCCCCAGACTTCGGGGGCCAGCACGTAACCGAGCGTCAGCCGATCAGCGCCGCGCCGCTCAAGGCTGATCGTGCCGACCGCCTTGGTGGGCGCCGAGATCGGCGTCATCACCAGCGTCAGCTCGCGCCCCAGAGCGTTGGCCTCACGCGCGGCGTAAACGAAGCGTTCGGAGCTTCCGTTGGGATAAGGATGCGGAATGCGCGTCGTGTAGCGCGCGACTTCCCATTTGGCGCAATAGCGCTCCATGGCGGGGGCGTCGGCAAGGCGCGGCCAGCGCAGCCATAGCCGCCGGGTTTCAATTCGAAAAACGTCGTCCTTGGCGATCTCGGGAAACATGTTCGCTCCGCTCGGCGAGTCTGAAACAAGATTCGGGCCGAGACGAGATAGGGGACGCGCCTGACATCCCCTTGACGCAGACTTCCGCCTGCCGAACGGTTATTCCTCGAAAACTCAAGACCGTCCGCAGGGAGCAAAGCGCTGCGGCGGGTCTCGTCGTTCCCGCCGCTATTCGGCCGCCTGTTTGACGACCACAGATACATATTGGCGCGCGCCTTTTTGCTCGAACAGAACAGCGCCGGGGGCCGTGGCGAACAAGGTATGGTCGACGCCCATGCCGACGTTGCGGCCAGCGTGAACCTTGGTGCCGCGCTGGCGAATGATGATGTTGCCGGAGATCACGTTCTCCCCGCCGAACTTCTTCACGCCGAGACGGCGGCCGTCCGAATCGCGCCCGTTGCGCGACGAGCCGCCCGCTTTCTTATGAGCCATGACGAAAACTCCAAAAGGTCCGTCGCCGAACCTTCGTTCGGCGCATGTTTAACCCAGAAACCCCGTTGGGGGAAGAATTATGCGGGGGTGGCGGCCTCGGCGGGCGCGGAACGCTTGCCGTCGACGCCGACGATCCCGAGAATCTTGACGATCGTTAGATCCTGCTTGTGACCGCGCTTGCGCTTGGAATTCTTGCGGCGGCGTTTCTTGAAGGCGTAGACCTTCGGACCGCGCGCCTGTTCGACGATCTCGGCGGCGACGCTGGCCCCGGAGACAAACGGCGCGCCGACATGATGCGCGTCGCCGTCGAACAAGGCGAGCACCTCGCTGAACGTCACTTTTGCGCCCGCGTCGCCTTCCAGCAACATCACGGTAATCTGGTCGTTGGCGGCGACCTTGTATTGCTTGCCGCCGGTCTTGATGACTGCGAACATTTCTATCGTCCCGTGTGCGCCCCGGCTCTACACGGAAAGACCCGCGCGGCCGGCTTCTTGCGCTGTTTGCGCTCCCAATTCGCACGAAAGCGCGAAAAGAAACGTGCGCAGCCGCTAGACCGCACACGTAACAAGCCATGAGCGAATAAATCCGGCGGCTCAGGTTGTCAACAGGGAGAGGCCGGATTGTCGGCGCTTGTCGGGTGCTTGCGTTCCTCGTCTCTTGCAGGTTTTTTGCGGCGAAAAAAGAGAGGCGGCGCCGCGACGTTTCGCGTGCGCGCGAACGCCTAGCCTCG
>JAYVYJ010000137.1:0-5613 GCA_043784465.1 Hyphomicrobiales bacterium | reverse complement strand
GCGAGGCGTTTGAGCCAGCGGTTTGTGCGCGCGACAGGTCGCGAGCCTGGCTTTGGCCGGCGCGAGTTCGCAAGGGGCGCACTTCTCCAGCGATGGGTTTGGGGCCATGACGCCTGCCGTCTGCGATCCCGACCTCGCCCGTCTCCGCGACCGCGCCGTGACGGCGGCCAACATTAACGACGTCGACGCCGCCAATGCCCTGCCGATCGAGGCGGGCGCGGCTTGACGCGGCGGGATGCCGCTTTGTCACGCGCTTCAAGAGCCACACGCCGATGCCGATCGACGAAACGCGCGCTGCGCCGCTAAGTTCTGACGTTCTGAGCGACCGCATCGGCTTCCTGCTTCCTGTCCGTCCGACAGGCGAAACATCGCAAGCAACCGTTCGCCGACGTTGTGCGCGAGAACACGGTCGAGATCGAAACCGGAAGCCGTGCGCAGTCTCACCAACCCTCTGGACGCCCTGGCTCAAGAGATCGTCGATATCTACAAGCAGCGCTGTCGGATCGAACTGTTCTTCCTCGTGATGAAGCAGATTTGGGAAATCAACAGATTCCTCGACCGCTCGGAAAACGCCCTGCGAATCCAGATCGCCATTGCGCTAATCGCCTATTTGTCGCTGCGGGCGGCGCGAGACATCGCCAATATTAAACACAGCTTCCTGGAACTCGTACGACTCGTACACGCCGATCTGATGCCAAGAAAAGACATTTCCCGGAAGCGTCAAAACCCAACCCCGCCCCCGCCCGATCGACGCCAACTGTCCCGGCAGTATAAGTTCAATCACCGCGCTTGAACGTCACAGCCGCTCGATCAACGTGGCGTTCGCCATGCCGCCGGACTCGCACATCGTCTGCAAGCCATAGCGGCCCCCCGTCGCCTCCAGCCGTGTGAGCAGATTGGCGAGCAAGCGCCCGCCCGAAGCGCCGACGGGATGGCCGAGCGCAATGGCGCCGCCGTAGGCGTTGACCTTCTCGGGGTCCGCGCCGGTATCGCGCATCCAGGCCAGAACCACCGACGCGAAGGCTTCATTGACCTCGAAGCAATCGACGGCGTCGATGCCGAGCCCGGCGCGCGCCAGCAGCTTTCGGGTTGCGGGAATGATCGCTGTGAGCATAAGGATCGGATCGTCGCCGAGAACCGCGAAATGCGTCACCACCGCGCGCGGCTTTAATCCGAGCCGATGGGCCAAGCCCTCTTCGACGATCAGCGCGGCCGACGCGCCGTCTGTGACCTGGCTTGAATTTCCGGCCGTGACGCTCCAGCGAATCTGTGGAAAACGCGCGAGAGCGGCGTCGTCCTCGAAAGCGGGCTTTAGGGCCGACAGTTTCTCGAACGACGTGTCGCGACGAGGGCCTTCGTCTCTCTCGACAAGCCCGACGGGGACTATAGACCGCGCTGTCAGGCCGGCGTCTTCCGCCGCGATTGCGCGTTGATGCGAGGTCGCAGAAAACCGGTCCATCGCCTCGCGCGAAATCCCCCAGCGCGCGGCGATCAACTCGGCGGAGACGCCCTGCCGCACCATCCCTTCGGGATAACGCGCGTGAAACAGCGGCCCCTCGTTGTCTTTGCCCATACGGTTGATGCGCATCGGCACAACGCTCATCATCTCGACGCCGCCTGCGATCACGACATCATAGGCCCCCGCGATCACGCCCTGCGCGGCGAAATCGAACGCCTGCTGCGCCGAACCACATTTGCGGTCGAGCGTGACGGCGGCGACGTTCTCGGGAAAGCCCGCCGCGAGCGCGGCCTGACGGCCGATGTTGCCTGATTGCTCGGCGACCTGGATCACGCAACCGGTGATGACGTCTTCGATCAGCGCCGGGTCGATTCCCGTACGGTTGACGAGCGCGCCTAGGACGTGGGCGTAGAGGTCGACGGGATGCATCGCGGACAGCGCCCCGCCCGCGCGTCCGCGCCCGAACGGGGAGCGGACGATATCGACGATGACGGCGCGGCGCACCGTCGCTAACCCGACTGCCGATGCAGGTCGAGCGACAGCTTGGCGGTACGTATCTGAACCACCGGCGACTTTGCAGCGCGCATCAGCTTTTGCACCTGCTCCAACTCGGGCGAGGACATGAGCGGATAGTCCTGCCTGACGGGCCCTGCGGCGCGCATCTTTTCCAGATCGGGCTCGGGCACCAGAGCGCGAAGAATCAACTCGTCGTCGTCGTCAGTTCCGTAACGCTTTCGCAATTCCTCGATGGTGGGTTGCTCGGGAGGACTGGCGACGACTTGTCTGGCGCGCGGCGCGGCCATGATCTTGTCGAGCACGTCTGCGTCAATGGGCGCCACCGTCTCGCCGTAGAAACCTGCGGCGTACTGGATCACCTCGTCGGGGACGATGCTGTAGCGCTTGCCCGTCACCACGTTGAGCACGGCCTGAATGCCGACGAGCTGGCTGAACGGCGTCGCCATGCCGGGATAACCGAGATCGCGCCGGACTTCGGCGGTCTCGCGCATCACGTCTTCCAACCTGCCGCTCATGTTGTGCTGCGCGAGTTGCGCCTTCAGCGTGCCCGTCATGCCGCCGGGGATCTGATGACGGATCGAAAGTACGTCGTACTCGTTGTGCTGGTTGACGAGATAGCCGGCGGCCTTGCCGACTTTCTCGAAATGTTCGGCGACGGGGGGAAGCAGCGACTTGTCGATGTTATGAGTATGGCCCAACAACTCGATGTTGTGCAGCATGATCTCGGTCGAGGGCACGGAAGGGCCGTTGGCCATCGGGCGGCTTGCGGTGTGCAGGATGGAGACGCCCAGATCGATCGCGTCCAGATAGGCTTTGGCGGATTGGCCCAGAATGTTGTTGGCGTGAAACTCGATGGGTTTGCCGCGCGCCTTCGCGAGAATCGCGGGTACGAGGGTTTGCAGCCGCTCTTTGTCCAGAACGCCCGCCGTGTCGTAGAGCAGCAGCGTGTCGATGTCGGGCGAAGCCGACAGCCGGTCGGCTTTGTCGGCGTAGTAGGCGTCGGTGTGAACCGGAGACAGCGCGAACATGATGGCCCCGGCGACCTCGGAGCCGAATTCCTTGGCGACCCTGGCGAGCCGGTGCATCTTGTCGATGTTGAACAAGACGTCGTAGATCCAGAAGCTGCGGCAGCCGTGGCGGTTGAGTTGGCGCATCCACGCGTCCATCAACGAATCCGGAGTGACGCCGAACGTGACGGAGGCGTTGGAGCGCATGCCGCCGCGCAGCCGCGTACGCGGCATCGCCTGCACCAGCAGATCGAGTCCCTCCCACGGATTCTCGCGGCAGGTGCGGATCATGACTTCAAACAATGAAGAGCCGGCGAGATCGATGACGCGATAGCCTGCGCGGTCGATCAAGGGCGCCACGGGGAGCGCCATGCCGGCTTGCATGCGCATGCCCCAGAGGCTCTGCTGGCCGTCGCGCATCGTCTCGTCGAGAAATTCGATGTGGGCCATGTCTAACCTTCTGGCTGGCCGTAATGCGGCAGGAAAACGGATTCGAGCCAACGCGTGTCGAGTTGGTTGGCGAGAAAATCGGGATGGGCGGTCACTTCGCGCAGCAACGCGATGTTGGTCGACACGCCGTCGACCTCGAAGGTTTTGAGCGAATCGCGCAATCGCGCCACGGCTTGCGGGCGGTCGGGAGCGTGGACGATCAGTTTGGCGATCATGCTATCGTAATAAGGGGGGACGAGGGCGCCTTCCTCCATGGCGGTGTCGAGCCGCACGCCTTCGCCGCAGGGCGCGCGCCAGCGCGTGATGCGGCCGGGCGAGGGCAGGAAGCCGCGCCTCGGGTCTTCGGCGAGGATGCGCGCTTCGATGGCATGGCCGCTGATCACCAGGTCGCGTTGTTCCCATCGCGGCGGCGCCCCGGCGGCGACTTCCAGTTGCAGGCGCACGAGATCGACGCCTGCGATCATCTCAGAGACGGGGTGCTCGACCTGAATGCGCGCGTTGACTTCCATGAAGTAGAAGTCGTCGCGCGCGACGTCGTAAAGGAATTCGACCGTGCCGGCGTTACGATAGTTGATGGAGCCGAGAAGATCGACGGCGGCCCTGTACAGACGCCTCCGGGTCGCCTCCGGCAGGGCGGAGGCGGGCGCCTCCTCGATCATCTTCTGATAGCGGCGCTGCATCGAGCAATCGCGCTCGCCAAAGTGCAGCACGCGGCCGTCGCCAAGGCCGAGCACCTGCACTTCGACATGACGCGCACGTTCAACGTAGCGTTCGATATAGAGCGTGCCGTCTCCAAAAGCCTCCTTCGCCTCGACGGAAGCGCGCTCGAAGCCGTCGGCGAGCGATCTGGAGTCGTGCGCCACCACCATGCCGCGCCCGCCGCCGCCCGCCGAGGCCTTGGTGACGACCGGAAAGCCGATCTCGGACGCGAAGGCGACGGCCTCGGCGGCGTTCGCGAGTTTCGAACTTCCCGGCGTCATCGCGACCCCGGCGGCTTTCGCCAGACGGCGGGCGGCCAGCTTGTCCCCGACAGCCTCGATGGACGACGACGAAGGACCGACGAACGTGACGCCGTTCTCTTCGCAGAGGCGCGCCAGCGACGCACGTTCGGACAGGAAGCCGTAGCCGGGATGCAGCGCATCGCAACCCGTGGCTATGGCCGCGTGGACGACGAGGTTGGCGTCGAGGTAAGACTGGCGCGCCGGGGCCGGGCCAAGGGTGACGACGCGGTCGGCCTCTCTCGCCGCAAGGCTGTCGCGATCCGCGGCGGAAGCCGCGACCACCGTCTCCAGCCCTAGCGACTTGGCGGCGCGCACAATGCGCAGCGCGATCTCCCCCCGGTTGGCGACCAGAACCCGACGCATCGTCAGGCGGCGGGTTCGACGAGGAACAGCGGTTGATTGAACTCGACGAGTTCGCTGTCCTCAACCATAACACGCCGCACGATTCCCGAGACGCCCGCGAACACCGAGGTGAATAGCTTCATCACCTCGATCACGCACAGCTCCGTCATCGGCTCAACAGTCTGTCCCGGCTCGACATAGGGCGGCGCTCCGGGCTTGGGCGAACGGTAGAACGTGCCGAGGTTGGGCGCGCGAACGGCGATCCAGTGATCGGGCGCCGCGTCGTGCTTGGGGACCCCAGCGTGTGCGGGCGCGGGGATCGGCGCCGCCGCCGCCGCTGCAAATTCGCCGACGCCACCCGAAGGGCGCCCGCCCGGCGACTTGGATAGGAACAATTCCAATCCGTCGATTTTGAGCTTCATCTCGCCCCAGTTGGAGGACTCGAAGGTCTCCAGCAGCGCTTCGATGTCGCGGGGGGTGACGTCGCTCATGCGTTCTCCACCTTTGCGTCCGCGTGACGAACCGCGACCAACAGGGGCGGCAAGACGGGATCGGCGACGATGAATTCGAGGCCGGACTGGATGGCGGCCACCACGCCTTCGTGCGAAGCGATCATGCCGCCGCGCACGCCGCGCGCGCCCTTGACGCGCACAAGCGCCAACCCGATCCTTTCGAGATCGGCGGCGTCCGGGTCGTTTGAAATGTCCGTCGCCGTCGTCGCCTCGGCGCTGGCCGCGCTTATTACGCGCAACGGGGATTCCGCCGTCGCCCAATGCGAAAGACGCGTGAGCGCGTAGTTGCGGCTCTCGTCCGGCGCCTCGACTTCGAGGGCGCCGGC
>JAYVYJ010000136.1:0-17807 GCA_043784465.1 Hyphomicrobiales bacterium | reverse complement strand
TTCGTCAAAGCCGAACTTAGCCCGAACACCTTCGCCACGACATCATCGCCGTAAATCACGTTGCTCGCGACATCCCAGTCCCATACGCCGATGGCGGGCGGCGACTCAATGTAACCGCCAATCGTCCTGGACTCCAGAGTGACGATTTCCTTGTCCATAGGGATGAACCTGCAGGAAAAAGCAAAACTTGCGAGCAACATTAACGCATCGCACAAAATTGTCGCACAAGCTCAATAGGAATGCAACGGCGCAGGCCGGACTTGCCAGAGCCTCCTAACGGGCTGGCCCGATTGAACAAGAGCGGCCAAATTTAGCAGGGACGTCGACTTTTCAGCCGCCTGTCAGCGCCCGCGCGCGTTCCCGCAAGGCGAATTTTTGTACCTTCCCCGTAGAGGTCTTCGGTATCTCGGCGAAGATGATGTGGCGCGGGCATTTGTAGCGCGCGAGCCGGGACTGGCACCACTCGATCAATTCTTGAGCGGTCGCGGATGCCCCCGGCCTGAGTTCAACGAACGCGCATGGCGTCTCGCCCCATTTCTCGTCGGGCCGCGCCACCACCGCCGCCAAAGCCACGGCGGGATGCTCGAACAAGGCATCCTCGACCTCAATGGAGGAAATGTTCTCGCCGCCCGAAATGATGATGTCCTTGGAGCGGTCGCGAAGCTGCACGTACCCGTCGGGATGCTTAACCCCCAGATCGCCGGAATGAAACCAGCCGCCTGCGAAGGCCGCCTCGGTCGATTTTCTGTTCTTCAGATAGCCTTTCATGACGACGTTGCCGCGAAACATCACCTCGCCCATCGTTTCGCCGTCGGCGGGCACGGGTTCGAGCGTCTCCGGGTCCATCACGTCGAGCGCGTCGAGCGCGTGATAACGCACGCCCTGACGACTTTTGAGCGCGGCCTGCTCGGCGGGTTCGAGGCCGCTCCATTCGTCCTTCCAGTCGTTGACCACGGCGGGGCCATAGGTTTCGGTGAGGCCATAGAGATGGGTGACCTCGAAGCCCGCCTCGCGCATCTGGGCCAGCACGGCGGCGGGGGGCGGCGCGGCGGCCGTGAAGAAGCGCACGGCATGGGGCAGCGGGCGGCGCTCCTGCGGCGTGGCGTTGAGCAGGATTTGCATGACGATGGGCGCCCCGCACAGATGCGTCACGCCATGCTCGGCGATGGCGTCGTAAAGCGCCTTGGCGCGCACCTGCCGAAGGCAGACATGCACGCCCGCCTTGACGCTGAGCGACCACGGGAAGCACCAGCCGTTGCAATGGAACATCGGCAGCGTCCAAAGGTAAACGGGATGGCGGCCCATGTCGGCGGTCACGACATTGCCGACCGCGAGCAGGTTGGCGCCGCGATGGTGGTAGACGACGCCCTTGGGGTCGCCGGTCGTGCCCGACGTGTAATTGAGCGCGATGGCGTCCCATTCGTCGAGCGGGGCTTCGCGCTGGTAGGTCGCGTCGCCGCTTGACAGGAACGCCTCGTATTCGACGTCGCCGATGCGTTCGCCCGGCCCGTCATATTCGGGATCGTCATAGTCGATGACGTAAGGGCGGGCTTTTACGTGTTTGAGCGCCTCCTCCATCAGACTTGAGAATTCGCGGTCGACCAATAGAATTTTGGCTTCCCCGTGGTCGAGCATGAAGGCGAGCGCGGCGGCGTCGAGGCGGGTGTTGAGCGTGTTGAGCACGCCCCCCGTCATCGGCACGCCATAGTGACATTCCAGCATGGCGGGCGTGTTGGCGGCGATGACGGCGACGGTGTCGCCTCGACCTATGCCGCGCTTCGCCAGCGCCGAAGCGAGCCGGCGGCTGCGGGCGTAAAACTCGGCGTAACTTCGCCGCAACGGCCCATGCACGATGGCGAGCCGCTCCGGAAACACCGCCGCCGCGCGCTCCAGCAGGCTCAGCGGCGTGAGCGGCTGATGGTTGGCGGGGTTGCGGTCGAGGTCACGGTCGAAGATCGTGGTCATGGGGACAAGTCCGGAAGGGCGAGCCCCGATATTGTCCGCACGCGGGGGAAGCTGGCAAGGCCCGCGTTCCCGCGCTAGAGAGGCGCCTTGCGCTGGGGGAACCGAAGTCCATGTCGAAAATGAAAGTGATTGCCGGCCCGTTCACCTTCGAGGGCGAGTTGGAGACGCAAGCCGCGCCCAAAACCTGCGCCGCCTTCCTCGCCCGCGCGCCGTTCGAGAGCAAGGTGGTGCATGTTCGCTGGAGCGGCGAGGGCGTCTGGATTCCGCTGGGCGCATACAAGTTCGACGTCGATTACGAGAACCACACCAGTTTCCCCGCGCCCGGGCAGATCATCCTCTATCCCGGCGGGATCAGCGAGACGGAAATCCTGCTCGCCTATGGCGGCGTGCGCTTCGCCTCCAAGGTTGGCCAACTGGCGGGCAACCATTTCCTGACGCTGACCACGGGCCTCGAAAACCTCCAGGCGCTCGGCGCCAAATGCCTGTGGGAGGGCGCGCAGCCGATCCGCTTCGAGACAGTCTGACCTGATAGGGCGCGTGTCCACGACGGAGAATTAAGCGATGCGGCTGGCGGTGATCGGCTCGGGCTATGTAGGGCTCGTCTCGGGGGCGTGCTTCGCCGACTTCGGCCATGACGTCGTCTGCGTCGACAAGGACGAGGCCAAGATCGCGGCGCTCAAGCGCGGGCAAATCCCGATCTTCGAGCCGGGGCTGGAGGCGCTCGTCGTCGCCAACGCCCAGCAGGGCAGGCTTTCGTTCACCACCGACCTCGCTTTAGCCGTGCGCGGGGCGGAGGGCGTGTTCATCGCAGTGGGCACGCCGTCGCGGCGCGGCGACGGCCATGCGGACCTGTCCTATGTCTACGCGGCGGCGCGCGAGGCGGCGGCGGCGCTCGACGGGTTTGCGGTCATCGTCACCAAATCCACCGTGCCGGTGGGCACCGGCGACGAGGTCGAGCGCATCATGCGCGAAGCCAATCCGGGCGCCGATTTCGAGGTCGTCTCCAACCCCGAATTTTTGCGCGAGGGGTCGGCGATCAACGACTTCAAGCGCCCCGACCGCATTGTCGTGGGCACGACCGACGCCCGTGCGCGCGCGCTCATCACCGAGATCTATCGCCCGCTCAGCCTCAACAAGCCGCCGTTGTTCTTCGTCGACCGGCGCACGTCGGAACTTATCAAATACGCCGCCAACGCCTTCCTCGCCACCAAGATCACCTTCATCAACGAAATCGCGGACCTGTGCGAGAAGGTCGGGGCCAACGTGCAGGACGTCGCGCGCGGCGTGGGCCTCGACAACCGCATCGGCGGCAAGTTTTTGCACGCCGGGCCGGGGTATGGAGGTTCGTGCTTTCCCAAGGACACGCTGGCTTTGGTCAAGACCGGCCAGGACGCCGACGCGCCGCTGCGGATCATCGAGACCGTGGTCTCGGTCAACGACCAGCGCAAGCGGGCGATGTCCAAGAAGGTCATTGCGGCATGCGGCGGATCGGTGCGCGGCAAGATCGTGGGGTTGCTGGGGCTGGCGTTCAAACCCAACACCGACGACATGCGCGAGGCGCCCTCGCTGGCGCTGGCGCTGGCGCTGGAGGACGCAGGCGCGAAGCTGCGGGTCTATGACCCCGAGGCGATGGCGCAGGCGGAAGCGCATCTGCCCGAGGCCGCCTTCTGCCGCGACGCCTACGATTGCGCGACGGGGGCGGAGGCGCTCGTCATCGTCACCGAATGGGACATGTTCCGCGCGCTCGACTTCCGGCGTCTGGGGGAGATCATGACGGCGAAGACGCTCGTGGACCTGCGCAACGTCTATAACGCGGAGGACGTGCGGCGACGGGGGTTCGCGTATTTCGGGGTCGGAGTGGCGTGAGCGGCTGCCTGCTTTCAATTTGATGGGCGTAACCGACCTGAAGACGCACTTATTGAGCACCCAATAGGCGGCCCGCAAGCCGGGAGCGGGCGCGGACGCGTCTGGCCGTGCTAAGGTCTTGTTCGACGACACTTCCCGAGATCTGAGGCGACAATGCCAGCATCGGCAATTGAACAATTGATCCTCGAACTCATCAACAGGGCGCGGCTGGACCCGGCCGCCGAGGCGGCGCGCGACGGGATCGACCTTAACGAGGGCCTCTCTCCCGGCACGATAACGGCGTCCTCGAAGCAACCGCTCGCGACGAATGAAATATTGCTCGCCCTCGCGATCGCGCACGACCAGGACATGATCGCAAACAATTACTTCGCCCATAACACTTTAGCCGGGGTAAGCCCTTTCGACCGCATGACGATGGCGGGCTATAATTTCACCGCGGCCGGGGAGAATATCGCCTGGAACGGGACAAGCGGCGCCGTCACGCAGCAGATGACCCTCGCTCTGGAGCGGCTGCTCTTCGTCGATTCCGGCGTTACCGGACGCGGGCATCGCACAAACCTGCTCAACGGCGCCTATCGAGAAATCGGCGCTGGCGTCGCCAACGGCGTGTTTATGGGTTTCAACGCGACGCTTCTTACGCAGGATTTTGGAACGACTTCAAGTCAGCCGCTGCTGACGGGCGTCAGCTATGTCGATTCCGATCACAATAATTTTTATTCCCTCGGCGAAGGCCGCAACGGCGTCACAGTCTCCGTCACGAACGGCGGATCGACAGCGACGGCGGGCGCAGGTGGGTATTCGCTCGCCATCGCCGCCGGCACGCAAAATGTGACGTTCAGCGGCGGCGGCCTCGCCTCGCCCGTCAATTTGGCGGTGACGGTTCTCAGCGGAACCAACGCCAAGGTGGACATGGTCGATCAGGGCGTTGTCGCCACCTCGGCGTCGCTCACCAACCTCGGCGGCGCCACGCGCATTATCGGGCTAGGCACGATTGGCCTGAGCCTTTCGGGCAATGCCAGCAGCGAGATTTTCAGCGGCACGAAGGGCAACGACACCATTTCGGGCGGCGGCGGCGTCGATACGGTCATCTTTTCAGGTGTCAGGTCGGCTTATACGATCACGAGCGTGTTCGGCGGCTTACAGGTGTCCGGCGTCGAAGGAACGGATAGTCTGATCAACATCCAGCGGCTCGTCTTCGCGGATACGACGGTGGACGCCAGCTATAGGGCCGCCGACGATTTCAACGGCGACGGTTTTTCCGACATCGCGTTCCGCGATTCCGCAGGCTGGCTGACGACCTGGCAATTGACGGACACAACGATCAGCGGCGGTTTCCCGCTCGGCAATCCGGGGCCGATCGGGACCTTCGAGGGCAGCGGCGATTTCAACCACGACGGCGCGGCGGACCTGCTGTTCCGCAAATCCGACGGATCGTTGAAAATCTGGCAGGATCCCCAGTCCGTCTTCGCCGAAATCCCTGTCGCCGCGCCGGGCGGGAACTATGACGTCGTGGGGATCGGCGACTTCAACGGCGACGGCGTGTCCGACCTTCTCGTGCGCGACGCGCAGAACGGTTTCTTGATCTGGCGATTCAATCAAACCCTCTCCGCCTTCGCCGTTGCCGGCAAGGTCGGCTCGCCGGGCGCGAGCTGGACCTTCAAGACGACCGGCGATTTCAACGGCGACGGCAAAAGCGACATCCTGTTCGAGAACGCGGCGGGGGTCTACGCCACCTGGACGCTCGACGGGTCGACGATCACAGGCGGGGCGACGCTGGGTAATCCCGGCGCGGCCTTTGTGTTCAAGGGTGTGGGCGATTTCAATGGCGACGGGACCAGCGACATTCTGTTTAGGAACGTCAACACCGGCGTCTATTCCATCTGGGACGTCATGGGCGACGTTGTTTCAGGCGGCGGCGATATCGGCGTGCCGGGGGCGACCTACGCCCTTAAGGCGATTGGCGATTACAACGGCGACCACCGGAGCGATCTGCTGTTCCAGAACACGATCACCGGCGCCTACGCGACATGGGACCTCAACAATAACGCTATTGTCGGTGGCGGCACGATTGGCAATCCCGGCGTGGCCCAGATAGTCGCTCAGGGGCCGCCGGGCGCGGCGGTGGAATTGCCTGCGACGATTGTATTTCAGAACGTCAACGGAACCGTGGCGAGTTGGACGACCAACGGTTCGGCCGTCACGGGCGGCGCGAGCTTCGGCAACCCCGGCGCGGGGTACACGGCGATCGGTCTCGGGGATTTCAACGGCGACCAGCAGGTCGACATCTTGTTTGCAAAGGCGGGCGTGCTGAGCCTGTGGGAGACCAACGGAACCTCGCTAGTCGGCGGCGGAACGCTGGGCAGTCCGGGCGGGACTTACGCGGTCAAGGGAATCGGCGACTTCAACGGCGACGGGACTAGCGACATTCTGTTTGAAGACGCCTCGGGCGCCTATGCGATCTGGAACGTCAACGGGACCAACGTCATCGGCGGCGGCGCATTAGGCAATCCCGGCGCAAGCTGGACATTCAAAACGACAGGCGACTTCAACGGCGATGGGACCAGCGACATCCTGTTTCAGAACGCGTCGGGCAAATATGCGATCTGGGCGATCGGCGACAACCAGTTGATCGGCGGCGGCGACGTCGGCAATCCCGGCGCCAACTGGACGTTAAAGGGGACCGGCGACTTCAACGGCGACGGCAAGTCGGACCTCTTGTTTCAAAACACGTCGGGCGTCTATGCGAGCTGGGATTTGAACGGCGCCAGCATTGTGGGCGGCGCGACCATCGGCAATCCCGGCGCGGGCTTCGCGTTTCAGGCCATCGCCGATCTCAACGGCGACCATCGCGCGAGCCTCATCTTCAAATCGACGACCGACAACACGCTGGCGACATGGCGGCTCAACGACACCGCTATCGTCGGCGGCGGGACGCTCGGCAATCCGGGAAGCGCATGGAGCGTGATCGGGGCGGTTTGAAGCCGGGCGTTAACCCGGCTGCGCCGGCGCCGCCGCGGCTGCGTGAGCCTTGGGCGCGCGGCGGGACGCCCCCGCAGAAATCGCCCGCCAGGAATCGTTCTGCGCGATCATCGAGCGGATGCCAGCGACGTTGCGGGCGGCGTCCTCGGGCGCCATGTCCTTGCGGCTGGCGTCCTCGGCCTCGCGGAACTTGCCCTCCAGCGCCAGCACCAGCGCCAAATTCTGCCGGACGCGCGCGTCGGCTTTGGGCTGGTCGGCGGCCCGGCGCAGCGTGTCTTCGGCCTGGCCGAGGTTTTTCGACAGCGCATAGGACAGTCCCAGATTGCTCAGGACCGAGGGTTCGTCGGGGACGATCTTGAGCGCGGCGGTGTAGAAAGCTTGCGCGCTCGCATGGTCGTCGAGCCGGTCGGCGACCGACCCTTGCGCCGACATGATCTGCCAGACCGGGCGGTCGGGGCGATAGGAGCGGCTTAGCACGTCGCGCGCCTGCGCGAGATCGCCGTTGTCGGCGAGCGCCTTTCCGTATTCGCCCAGCACCACGTAATCCTTCGGCGCCTTGACCGCGGCGGCCTGCATGACGGCGGCCGCCTCCTTGTAGCGCGTGAGGGCGCGAAGAGCGCGGGCATAGTTGATGGAGGCGTATTTCTCGCCGGGCTTTTCGGCGTAGACCTTGCCCCAATGGTCGGCATAGGCGCGAATGCCTACGTCGTCGGCGGGCATCTGCGGCGCGCCCGCGATCGAGGCGGTCATGTCGCCGAAGTTCTGGCATCCGCCGAGCGCCGCCGTCAGCGTCAGGCAGGCGACGAGGCTGAAGCGGAAGGTGAGCGAACGAGGCATGGCGAACCCGAAGGGCTGGAGTCGCCTGAGTCGTATTTTGTTAACCCTAACGCTTCGTTAAAGCCGCCTCGCTGGCCTGCTTGCCCCCGAGCGGCTAGGCTGCGGCGCGCAAGACAGAGGATGCTTTCGTGACCGCAACGCCGATATGGTTCGTCCGTCCCGAGACTTTTGGCGCGGTCCGCGAGGAGATCGGGCGGCTCGCGACGGGGTTCGCGGACGCCTGCGGGTTCGAGCCCAAGCCCGGACGATGGCAGCTTCTGCCCGGCCCCGACGGGGCGCTGGCGGGCGTGCTGTTTGGCGAAGATCCCGCCGACCCCTTGGCTGCCGGGCGGCTCGCCACCAGTCTGCCGCCGGGCGTCTATCGCTTCGCGGTCGCGCCGCTCGCACCCGGTCTGGCCGAACTCGCCTTCCATCTGGCGCGCTACCGCTTCGACCGCTTCAAGAGCCCGTCGCGCGTCGCCCCATCGCTGGAAAGCCCTTCAGCCGCCATCGAGGCGCAGGCGGCCGCCATCGCCTGGGGTCGCGATCTCGTCAACCTGCCCGCCAATGTGCTGACCCCTTCCGCGTTGGAAACGGCGGCGGTCGACCTGGGAGCGGCGCATGGCGCGCAAGTGCGTGTGACGGCGGGCGAGGCTCTGACCCGCGAGTTTCCGCTCGTCGCGGCGGTCGGCGCGGCCGCGTCAGAACCGCCCCGGCTCGTCGATTTCACTTTCGGACCAGCGGACGCGCCCAAAGTCACGCTGGTCGGCAAGGGCGTGACGTTCGACACAGGCGGGCTCGACATCAAGCCCGCCAACGGCATGGAGTTGATGAAGAAAGACATGGGCGGCGCCGCCACCGCCCTGACGCTCGCCCGTCTCGTGATGGAGGCGAAGCTGCCGGTGCGGCTGCGCGTGCTTGTCCCCATCGTCGAGAACGCCATCTCCGGGCCGGCGATGCGGCCGAGCGACATATACAGGAGCCGCAAGCGCCTCACGGTGGAGATCGGCAACACCGACGCGGAAGGGCGGCTGATCGTCGCCGACGCGCTGGCGCTGGCCGCCGAGGAGGCGCCCGACCTCCTGTTCGACTTCGCCACGCTGACGGGCGCGGCGCGGGTCGCGCTCGGTCCTGAATTGCCGCCGTTCTACACCGACGACGACGCGCTCGCGGCCGAGATTGCGGCGCATGCGCAGGCGGTGCGCGATCCCGTTTGGCGGCTTCCGCTGTGGCGCGCGTACGAATCGATGCTGGAAAGCCCGGTCGCCGATCTCACCAACGCGCCGGCGGGGGGGTTCGCCGGCTCGATCACGGCGGCGCTGTTCCTCAAGCGTTTCGCCGAGGGGGCGAAGGCGTGGGCGCATTTCGACATTTACGCATGGAACCCGAAGGCGCGCGCCATCGGACCGCAGGGCGGGGAGATTCAGGTTGCGCGCGCTCTGTTTTCGCTGCTGGCGTCCCGCTTCCCTCGCGCATGAGGATGAAAGCCAAGTCCGCCGCCTTTGGCGCCAAATTTTCGTGCCGCGCGCGATTGACGCTTGGCGAATCCGCGCAAAGGGTATATGAGCTGATCGACCACGCGGGGTGGGCGCCAGCAGTGGCGTACAGTCCTCAGGCTTTTTGATGCGGTCGCCTGAAGGGCGATCTGCGCAGCCGGCAATGAGGGCGGTCCGCGATCCGTCAGTTGGAATGGCGCTGGACTTTTCGGCGCCCGATCCTGGCGAATCGCCCGGCGGACACTGCTTAATTTCCGTTTCGAATGAAGGGCATGTTTCGGGGCTTGACGAACGCTTAACCGGCGCACGATTGCCAAATCGTCTCCCGGCCCGCTCGCCCCCGCCAAGGGACATCTCAAGGGAACCACGCATGAGACCTGGGCAGAATAATAAGCGGATGCGCGGGCGTCCGACCAACAACCGGCGCGGCCCCAATCCGCTGACACGCTCGTATGAATCGAACGGCCCGGACGTGAAAATTCGCGGCAACGCTCATCATGTCGCCGAAAAATACCTGCAACTCGCCCGCGACGCCCACACCAGCGGCGATCCCGTGGCGGCGGAGAACTACCTTCAGCACGCCGAGCATTATTTCCGCCTGATCGCCTCCGCACAGGCCGCCCAGCTCGCCGCCTCGCAAGGCCGCCCGCCGGGCGAAGCCGACGACGACGAGGGGGATGACGAGGACGGCGGCGTCCTCGATCGCTTCGCCTCGCCACCCGAACGCGCGCCCGTTTTACCCCCGCCGCCGCAGCCGTATGGCCAGCCGCAGGGCCAGTTCGGCTACGCCGAACGGCCGCCGCAGCCCTTCGAGGGCGGCGGCGAGCGTCCGCAGAACAACGGCGAACGCAACAATTTTCAGCCGCGCCACGACCGTCCGCAGCAAAACCGCCAGGATAATCGCCAGGATAATCGCCAAGACAATCGGCCGCCGCGCCCGCCCTATGGCGAGAGGCAGGATAATCGGCAAGATAATCGGCAGGAGCATGGGCGGGACAACGCGCAGAACCGAGAGTTCCGCAACGGCGAGAACCGCCCGCAGCGCGAGTTCCGTCCCTATCGCGAGGTGAACCCGCCGCCCGAACAGCCCCAGCCGCGAGTCGAAATCCCGACGCCTCGCGCCGAGATGGCGACGCCGCGCGCCGAAATCGCCCAGGCGCGGCTGGACCTGCCGCAGCCCGAGCTTCCCGCCTTCATCACCGCCGCGCCGCGCATTCCCGCGCCGGTCGAGACGCTGGACACACCGCAGCCGACCTTCGAGCCGCCGGGTTCGGCTTCCGCCGCGCCGGATCAGTCCGCGCTGGAGGGCGAGGCCGATTTGCGCGCGCCGCGCGGCCGCCGCCGCCGCTTGCGCTCCCCCTACGGCTTTCAGGCGGGAACCGACGACGCCCCGGCTCCGGTACCCACGCCGGGCGACACGCCGACATCGGATTGACGCGCCGGGCGAGTGGCCGTACGCGCTGCCGATCCGTCCCCTCTTCGTGAGCGTGTCGACCGGAAATGCCGGGGACAGGCGTTCGGCGACCTGGGTGGTCCGGCTTCCGGCGGATGGACTCGGGCCCGCGCCCGCATTTGCCGATTGACCGGAAGGCGTATTCGTCCCGCGCCGCCGCCTCGCGGCAGCGCCCGGCTTGGAAACCGGCGCCGGCGTCCTATATCCGGACAGGTGACACGAAGTGGGGTCGGCGTGGAGACCATGAGCGCGGCGGAGCTGGAAACTCCGCGTTCGGCTTGGGCGGTGTTCGAGAGCGCCCCCTACCGGCGGGTCCTCGGATCCGCGATGCTCGGTTTGACGGGAATCGCCATGTCCGACGCCGCCTCGGCGTGGCTGATGACCGGGCTCAACGCGGATCCGCGTGCGGTGTCGCTCGTACAGGTTGCGGCCTTCCTGCCGATGTTCATGGTTACGCTGCCTGCCGGCGCGCTCGTCGATATCGTGGAGCCGCGGCGTTTTCTCGTGGCGCTGGAGACGTGCATCACCCTGCTGGTGATCGTGTTCGCGGCCATCGTTACGTTCGATCTCGTCACCCCGGCGGCGTTGCTCGCGCTAACGTTCGTCTTGAGCGCGGCGTGGTCGGTCGCTGCGCCCGCCTGGGCCGCCTTAACGCCCAAACTCGTGCCGCGCGACGATCTGGAGGCGGCTGCGGCGGTCAACAGCATCGGCTATAATCTCAGCCGCGCCGTGGGCCCTGCGCTCGCGGGGCGACTCATCATGGCTTTGGGCGTCGCGGCGCCGTTCTGGGGTTTTGCGCTCGCCAACGCCGCCAGCGTCGCTGGCCTCATGGGTTGCAAGTCCGAGTTGAGCAGAACGCGCGAATTGCCCGCCGAGCGTCTTTTGAGCGCGATGCGCGCGGGGCTGCGTCACGCGGCCTTCAATCCGCATTTGCGGGCGACGCTGGTGCGCACCGTCGCCGTCTTTCCCTCCGGCGCGGCATTCGTCGCGTTGCTGCCTCTGGTGGCCCGCGCGCACATGACCGCCGGGCCGCAGATGTATGGCTTCCTCATCGCCACCGTCAGCGTCGGCGCGACGCTGGGTTCGCTGGCGCGCCCCTATGTCAAACAACGGCTGGGGCCGGACCGGTTCGTCGCGGCGGGCACGCTGGCCATTGCGTTCGGCATGGTGCTGTTCGCGTTCTGCCGCTCGATCCCGGTCGCGCTGGTGGCCGCTCTCGTGTCGGGCGCAGGTTGGACGACCGTGCTCGCCAGCCTCAGCGTCTCGGCGCAGGTGGCGTTGCCCGATTGGGTGCGCGGGCGCGGGCTCGCAATTTTCCTCACCGTCGTGTTCGGGTCGATGGCGCTGGGCAGTCTGGCCTGGGGCTATGTCGCGGCCCATGTCGGGCTTACGGCGACGTTTCTGTTCGGTGCGGCGGGCCTGGTGGCGGGCGTGCCGCTCTCATGGCGCTGGCGTCTTCAGACCGGCGAGGGCATGGATCTGTCGCCCGCGCTGCATTGGCATTCGCCGAGACTCGCGCGCAGCGTGGAGGACGATAGCGGCCCCATTCTGGTGTCGGCGCGGTATGTGCTCGCCGGCGAGGATCCCGAGCCGTTCCTGGATTTCATCGACGAAATCGGCCAACAGCGCCGTCGCGACGGCGCCTATGCGTGGGGCGTGTTCGCCGACGTCGCGCAAAAGGGCGTCTATCTGGAAGTCTTCCTCGTCGGTTCGTGGCTGGAGGCGCGCCATCTGAGAGCGCGCGTCACCAACGCCGACCGCGCGCGCGAAGACGAGATGTCCGGGCTGCTTTCGGGGCCGCCGACCGTCACGCTGCTGTTGTCCTCGGACGCGCCTCGCGACGGGGTTCAGACGCACGCCGCGTTCAACTTTCTCGGCGCCGCCGAAACGATTGCCTGACTTGACCAAGGAATTTCGCGCGAGCCTCCCCGTCGGCCCGGTCCATCCCATAGGCTCCCAGATAATCGTAGGCCGCGTCCGGCGCGACCAGAGGCTTGAGGTTGTGCCGCATGAATCGGCGCGGCAGATCGCCCACCCGGCGCGAACGCTCGCGTTCCGCCCCGTACAGCGCGACGGCCGAAAGTCGGCGAATGTGGCTGAGCCGGGGATAAAACACTCCGTTCACGACCTCGAAGACGACGCCGCGCAGGAACACCCGGTCGAAATAACCTTTGAGGATCGCAGGCGGCCCGTCGTGCCAAACGGGAAAGACGAACGCGAGCGCCTGCGCGGCGAGCAGGCGCTCGACATGGCCCTCCACGCCCGCCTGATTGGCCGGCGCGTCGAGATAATGGCGAAACGTCTCGCGCGGCAAAACCGGGTCGAACCCCTCTTCGTAAAGATCACAGGCGTCGACCTGCGCCCCGGTCTCGGCGAAACCGGCGACCACCTCGCGAAACAACGCCCCGCTGAAACTGTCGGGCGAGGGATGGGCATGGATCACAAGCGCGCGCACGGGGCCTCGGGGTGAAGGAATGAAGATGCAAAGTCACGTCGGCGCTGTGGCGCGCGAAAACCCTTACCTAGCGCCTAACCGGATTGCATTCCCCCATGTTCCCCTGCATATCGCGGCGCATGGCGCGGACGTCCCGGTTCAAGGCTCTATGACGCTAGCCGAAATCGCCCGCCGTCGCGTGCTCGTCCGCCTCGGACTCGCGGGCCTTACGACGACCGCCTACCTAGACATCGAAGCTGGGCATCGCGGTCACGCGGAGCTTCAGCGCCATCCCGGCAGGTTCGTCGTGGACGGACTGGATATCGAGGCGCCGGCGGGAGTCTATCATCCGACGCCGGAGTCGAGTTCGTTGCTGTTCGTGCGCAATATCGCGGCGATGGGCCTTGCCCCGCCCCGCCGCGCTCTGGAGATCGGCACAGGTTGCGGCGCCATCGCGCTCACAATCGCGAACCGTTGGCCGGCGGACGTCACCGCGACCGACATTTCCGACGCCGCGCTAGAGACGGCGCGAACCAACGCCCGCCGCAACGCTCTTGCGCTCAACCTCGTCAAGTCCGACCTCTTCTCAGCAGTGACGGGGCGCGATTTCGACCTCGTCGCGTTCAACACGCCGCTGATCGACAAGGCGCCGGAGGACGATCTGGAACGCGAGAGTCTATGCGATCCCGGCGGGCGTATTCTGCACGGCTATCTCGCCGGTCTGCCCACCATGCTGGCGGCGGGCGGGGTCGGGCTGTTCGGCCTGTGCTGCAACACCGCCTACGAAGCGCTCGACGAATTCGACTTCGATTACCGGGTCGTCGGTCTGGAGATGATCGGCGGCGGGTTCTGGCGGGCGGTGGTCGCCGCGCAAGTCAGGCCGTTCGCCTGACCTCCTCGAAACACGTCAGGCCGTTCGCCTGACCTCCTCCAAACACGTCAGGCTGATCGTCTGACGTGCTCGAAACCCGTCAGGCCGCAGGTCTGATCTTATCGAACCGGGCGGCGCGGCGAGGCGCGATGAGGTGGCTTATTTCCGGCGGCGCCAGCAGCATGGCGCGCACCTGAGCTTCCGCGTCGCGGTCCGCATTGGTCACGCGCTCGTAGAGATGCATGAGTTCGAGCCAGGACTCGATGAGGAACGTCTCTGTATAGGCGCCCTCCTGTTCCAGATCCTCGAACACGCCCCAGGCGAAGGCGCCGTCGCGCTTGCGTTCGGCGCCGCGCTCCTGCATCGCACGCAGGAATTCGTCGCGGTCGGTGGGGTCGATCCGGTAGCGGATCGTCACCAGCGCCGGCCCCTGCCGCCAGCCCACGTCGAACGCGACGCGCGGCGTACGCCAGTGCAGCGAGGGCTCAAGATCCTCGCCCGCCCCCGTTTGCAACCGCGAGCCCCAGCTTATCGGGATCGACAGCAGCATGCCGGCGGCGGCGACGTAGAAAGACACCTCGATGCTGCGCAGCGCTGCGATCTGGCCCCACAACACGCTCGCGAAGGTCGAAGCGCCGAAGATGAAGGTGAGAAAGATCGCGAGCCCGCGCCCGCGCACCCAGTCAGGCAAGGCGACCTGCGCCGAAACGTAAAGCGTCGAAATCGCCAGCGTCCAGCAGAAGCCCGCCAGCGCGCAGGCCGCCAGGGCCAGGATGGGGTCGTGAGCGAGGCCCAGCATCGCCAGCGCCGTCGCCGTGCCTACGCTGACCCAAGCGACGAGCGCGTCGGGCCCCACCCAGGTCTTGAGCCACGCGATCGAGGCCGAGCCGATCATGGCGCCGACCCCGATCGCACCCAGCAGTAGGCCATAGAACGCCGCGCCCTGTTCGGGCTGGACGCGCGCCACCAGCGGCAGCAGCGCCCAATACGCGCACGCGAAGGGGAAGAACGCCAACGTCCGCACCAAGGTCGCGTGCAGATGGCGATTGTTGCGCGCGTGGCGCACGCCGGTCCTGATCGCCGACGTCAACCGTTCGGCCGGTAGGCTCGACGTCATCCGTCTGGGCGGGCGCCACCAGAGCAGCGCCGCAACCACGAAAACGTTGGACAGCGTGTAGATCCAATAGGGCGCCGATACGCCCACCCAGGCGATGACGAGACCGCCGAGCGCCGGGCCGACCGCGCGGCTGAGATTATAACCGGCGGTGTTGGCCGCCGTCGCCTGATCGAGATCGTGGCGCGGGACGAGTTGGGGCGCGATCGACACCCACGCCGGAGCCGCGAGCGCCCCGCCAAGGCCAAGCGCGAAGGTGACGCCCAGCAAAAGCGCAGGCGTCGCGAAACCCAGCGCCACCG
Source organism: Hyphomicrobiales bacterium (assembly GCA_043784465.1). GTDB lineage: Bacteria > Pseudomonadota > Alphaproteobacteria > Rhizobiales > Beijerinckiaceae > Roseiarcus. The sequence continues at coordinate 2,511 of JAYVYJ010000136.1, read as the reverse complement.
CGACCGCGAAAGCCCCCGACACCAAAAGCACCGCCACGTTGACGTTGAGCAGCAACGCGCGCGGGCACACCAGATCGGCCAACGCGCCGGCCGGAATCGTGAACAGGAACAACGGCAGGCTGGTCGCCACCTGAATCAGCGACACCACCATCGGGTCCGGGCTCATGTTCGCCATGAACCAGCCGGTCGCCGCGTCGAACATGGCGATGCCAAAATTCGAAACCGTGCTCGCCGCCCAGATCACGGCGAAAGCGAGATTGGCGAACGCGCCCCAACGCGAAGGGATGTCCCGGGGCAGGGTGTTGGGTGGCGTTTCTCGGTTCAAGCGCAAGTCTCCCCGCGCGCCATATAGGTCGGCGCGAGCCGGTTTTCACCCTCTGCCGCCGACCGCCGCCGACACTTGTGCGCGCGACCATACACAAAGCTCGCGCGCCGGGTAGGGATGCACGTAATCGGCGATGCGAAACAGCACTTCGCGCGGCAGACGATAAGGCGGCTTGTAGAGGTCGAGCAAGCGGAAGCCGCCCGCCGCCACCTCGCTATTGTCGAAATTCGACACGTTGAGATGGGTCGTCGTCATCATGAAGCCGATGCGCGATTGCGCGAAACTGCGAAGCGCCGCCAATATCGAATCGCTTGGCAGGTGGAATAGGCAGTCGCGGCATAACCACAAGTCGGCGTCAGGAAAGATGTCACTCGTCACGTCGAAGCGCTGGAATTTTCGCCCCGGGGCTTCGTACCGTGCGCTGGCGGCCTCGACCAGCGCCGCGACGATGTCGCCGCCCGTATATTGAAATCCGTTCGGAAACTCGACCGCGCGCATCCAGTTGAAATCGCCGCAGGGCGCGTCGAACAGCGACACGACGCGGAAAGCGCGTACGAATTTCGGCAGTTCGTGGCGCAGGTTATGGGTGTAGTCGAGCGTCGAGCCGTCGCCGCTGACGCTCTCCGCATTGCCCCAATGGTTTTGGGCGGCGTGGCCTTCGAAGACGGCGGCGAGATCGTTCATGCGGGGGCTCCTGCGCGCCAGCGAGCGGCCAGCGCCTCGACTTCGGCGCGCGACGCGGTGCGGGAAAACACGGCCAAGGCGCCGACCTCGGCGAAAACCTGGTGGAGATAGGCGCCGGGGGGCGGCGCGGCGTCAAGATCCCAGTTCATTCGGCGCCAGAGTTCGCTCCAAAGATGCAGCATGTCGGAGCCCGCCGCCGCCTGTGCGATCTCGGCGCAGGAGGCGGGATCGAACAGGCGCCAGAAATCGTCCGGCGCGACGGGGAAGAAGCGCGACGGGGGCGAGGCGGTCGCATCGACTCCGTGGGCCTCCGCGATCTCGGTGAGGAGATAAGGGCCAATGGCGCCCCAGCCGATATCGGCCCCCTCTACCGCCCGCGCCCGCGTTCGCATATCGAGGAGGACGGGGTCGCCGGGGCTTAAACGCAAGACCGCGTTGTTGATGAGCGCCTTGCCCTTGGCCTCCGGCTGGCGGCCCCAGATCGTCGGCTCGGAAAGGTTGGTGGGGCGCAGCAGCGCCATGTCGGCGTCCACCCAGCACACGTCGGTGCGCGCGAGCAATTCGTAGCGGAACCGGTCGGCGAAGGTCGCGGCGGAGAGCCGCCCGGCGACACGATAGCGCTCGGCGGTGGCGGGGTCGGGCACGATTTCGCGGGCGTCGCGGCGCTCGACGCCGGGGGGCAGGTCGAGCGGTTCGTAAGCGTAGAGCGCAAGCGGCGCTCCGCGCGCGGGGAAGGTTGCGAGGCAGGCGCGCGCCAGCGCGGGCAGCGGCCCGCGCCAGAACGTTGCGAAGACCGTCAAAGTATGCGCGCGAGCACGTTGCGGCTCACGTCCTCCCAGTCCGAAAACAGCGTCTCGGTGGCCAGGTGGCCCAAGGCGACATATTCGCAATACACGTCGAAAATCCAGCTTGCGTTGATGTCGTCAAGCACGAGGTGTCTGCCCCGCCCGCCGCGCGCGAGGCGAAGGCAATTCGAGATGTCGGCCCGGCACAGATCGTCGGTGTGGCCGCCGTCGACGTGGAAGAGGTCGAAGTCGAGTTGTGCGTGGTGGGTCGCAAGCCGGGGCAGGGCCTCGCGAGAGTCGCCCTTGAAGAAACGCACCCGGCCGGGAAATTCCTGGGCCAGATAGGCGACGCAGGGCTCGACATAGGCGTGCAAGCCGATGTCCACGCCCGTCCAGACCAGATCGGGATTGGCCGAAAGGCACATAAGCGCGCCATGGCAAGCGTTGACGCCGACTTCCAGCATCGAGCGCTTGAACCGGCTCGCCCGCCACAGGTTGCGGCGCGCGGGGGCGAGGGTGGGGTCGGGCGGCAAGCCGACGAATTCCGCCGACTGGTCCCAATAGAACAGCCCGCCTTCGAGCGTCTCGCCGCTGTCGGCGACGCATTGGTTGAGCGCGGCGAGACGGGCCAGGAATCGGGCCGAGAATTGCTCGGCGGCGCTGGCGCGTTCAAGCTGGTAGTCGCGCACCTCGTCCGGTGTGAGAGGCCGGCCGGGA
>JAYVYJ010000135.1:0-9113 GCA_043784465.1 Hyphomicrobiales bacterium | reverse complement strand
CTGCTGGCGGGCGAAATCGCCAGCGTCCTGGTGCGGCTGGCCCGGGGCGCGGACGCCAAAAGAATCGTGGCGCCCTTGATGGAGATCGCCCAGCGGCTCGACGTCGCGCTGCTGATTGAGGACGATTCGAGGCTGGCGGCGCGGCTCGACGCGGACGGGGTCCATGTGAGCTGCGCCGGTGTCGCGGAGGCGGTCGAATCGTTCAAAGGCAAGCGTATCGTCGGGGCGGGCGGCGTCGGCCTGCGTGACGATGCGATGAGCGCGGGGGAGGCCGGCGCGGATTATGTGATGTTCGGCGAGCCAGGACCTGACGGAACCGCACCCTCGTTCGAAGCGACGCTTGCGCGCGTGGACTGGTGGGCGCCGATCTTCCAGACGCCTTGCGTCGCCTATGCGGCGGCGCTGGAGGAAGTGGGCCCGCTGTTCGCCGCAGGGGCGGATTTTGTCGCGCTCGGCGGGGCGGTATGGGACGCGCCCGATCCCGCTGCGGCGGCGAGGGCGGCGGCGCAGGCATGAGGGCGGTGGCGTTCTGGCTGGCGATGGCCGGGACGGCGCTGGCGTTCGACCCGAACTCGCCGACCTTCGAGGCCCCCTACACCCGCCAGATCGGCCCCGACGCGCCGCTCAAGCCCAAGCCGGGCGATCCCCCCGGCGATCTCGCCTTCGGGGCCTATCAGCGCGGCTATTATCTGACGGCGCTTCGCGAGGCCACCAAGCGCCTCGCCGCGAATCCGAAAGACGGCGCGGCGATGGCGCTGATCGGCGAGATCTATCACGACGGCTTCGCCGTGAAGCGCGACGAGACGGAAGCCGCGCGCTGGTGGAAGCTGGCTTCCGCCTTTGGCGACGCGAGTGGCGCTTATGAATACGGCGTGGCGCTGATTTCGGGAGCGGGCGTCGCGCAGGACAAGGCGGCGGCCAAGGCGCAGTTTACAAAAGCGGCAGAGAAGGGAATCGCGGGGGCGTTCTACAATCTGGGCGTGCTGGCGCTACAAGGGGAAGACGCAAAGGAGGCTGATTTTGCCACGGCGGCGGAATTTTTTCGCCGAGCCGCCGACGCAGGCGACGGCGAGGCCGCCTATTCCTACGGAGTGCTGGCGCGGCAGGGCAAGGGTGTGCCGCTCGACACCGACGAGGCCGCCAAATGGCTCAAGCGGGCGGCGGACGAGAATGTGATCGCCGGACAGGTCGAATACGCGATCATGCTTTTCAATGGGGTGGGCGTGGCGAAGGACGAAGCCGGGGCCGCACGGCTGTTTCTGCTGGCTGCCTCAAGGCGCAACCCGATCGCGCAGAACCGGCTGGCCCATCTTTACATGACGGGACGGGGCGTGGCGAGGGACGTGGTGCGCGCGGCGCTCTGGAACGGGCTGGCCAAGGCGGCGGGATTGAACGACGACAAGCTGGACGCCGCCATCGGGACGCTGACGGCGGAGCAACTCGATCAGGTCAAGGAACTGGCGCGGCGGGCCGGCGAGTTCTGAGGAGGCCCCGCGCGCTTCGCGCGACGGGGACGCCGAAGGCGTGAGGCGGCGAGCGTGGATGGCGCTGGAAGGGATTGCTTCGGCGGCCCTGCGACCACACGCCGTCTGCTGAGGAGGCCCCGCGCGCTTCGCGCGACGGGGACCCCCAAGGCTTACGGCGTCGCAAGCGCCTTTTCGCCTGTCGAGTAGATCGTGTCGATCAAGCCCTGCGCGTCGGCGTCCGGCGCGCCTTTGGCGTCGTATTTGCCGGTCCAGCGGATCGTCGAGCCCGCGCCGTCCGGAGTGACCGATATCGTCGAACGGTAATTGGCGACGGGAAGCGTACCGCCAACGATGGCATAAGTGTAGGTGCGTGCAGCTTCGTCGCGCGATTCCAGCCGCTCGGTCACCGTCGCGCCGTTCTTTGCGACGAGACTGCGCTCCTTGCCATCGGCGCTCAACGTGCAGGATGCAATGATCGGATGCCATTTGCCGATGTCGCAGAACGCGCCGACCTTCTTCCAAACCGCGTCGGCCGAGAGCGTAGATTTCATCGAAACCTCGGAATCGAGCGCGAAAGCGGGGCCGGCGAGCACGACGGCCGCCGCCGCGAGGGCGTAGTGAAGCTTCAAGTGCGTTCTCCCATATGATGCATTTTTTGGCCGCCATCCCATAGTTCGGCGGGGCGCGCCAGCCAATTGGCCGAAAGACGGACAAGCGCGACCCTTCACGAACTTGTCAGCCCAGTAACTCGCGGCCCCTTCCGCCGTGCCGCGAGAACGGGGTATGGACGGATCGTCGATTTCGCCAGGAGCGCGCCATGTCCGACGCCGAATACACGCCGCCTAAGGTCTGGGTCTGGAAAAAGGGCGGCGAAGGCCGCTTCGCCAATATCAACCGACCGATCGCCGGGCCGACCCATGACAAGGCATTGCCGGTCGGGCGTCATCCTTTTCAGCTTTATTCGCTGGGCACTCCCAACGGGGTCAAAGTGACGATTCTGTTCGAGGAGCTGCTCGCCGCAGGACACAGCGGCGCCGAATACGACGCCTGGCTGATCGACATTTCAAAGGGCGAACAGTTCGGTTCGGGATTCGTCGACGTCAACCCCAATTCGAAGATTCCCGCGCTGCTCGACCGCAGCGAAAACCCGGCCGTGCGGCTGTTCGAATCCGGCGCGATGATGGTCTATCTGGCCGAGAAATTCGGCGCTTTCCTGCCGACGGAGCGGGCCAAGCGGGCCGAGTGCCTTTCCTGGCTGTTCTGGCAGATGGGTTCGGCGCCGTTCCTAGGAGGCGGCTTCGGGCATTTCTACGCCTATGCGCCGATCAAGGTCGAATACGCCATCGACCGTTACGCGATGGAGACCAAACGTCAGCTCGACGTGCTCAACCGCCGACTGGCCGTGACGCCTTTTGTGGCGGGCGACGACTACACCATCGCCGACATGGCGATCTTCCCCTGGTACGGCGGGACGGTGAAGGGCTGGAGCTACGGCGCGGGCGAGTTCCTCAGCGTACATGAGTACGGGCACGTCCTTGCCTGGGCCGACCGGCTGCTGGAAAGGAAGGCCGTGCAGCGCGGGCGCATGGTCAATCGCGCGACGGGCGATCCCGCCGGGCAGTTGCGCGAACGCCACGAGGCCAGCGATTTCGACACGAAAACGCAGGACAAGCTTGATCCCGCAAGCGCCTAGGATCTGCGCGCGACAAGCCTGACCACGGCGCCGCGCCCGACATGCAGGGCGCCGGAGTCCATATCCTCTTCGGCCTCCTGAAGAAGCTCGATGTCCAGCGCGGCGAAATCCGCCCGCAGATCGGTGGGCGCATAGAGCAGCGCCGCCTCGCGTGGGCCGCCGCGCGCGCCTTCGCGCTGGCGGTTCAGTTGCGCGGGCGTGAACGCCTCCAGCACGAGACGCCCGCCGGGCTTCAGCGCCGCCGCCGCACGGGCATGCACGGCGCGGCGCTCGGCCTCGGGGAGATGCAGGAACAGCAGGGCGATCCCGTCATAGGCGGCCAGCGGCCAGTCCCATGTCAGCACGTCGGCGACGCGAGCGTCGAGCGCCACGCCTCGCCCGGCAGCCAGCGCTTGCGCCTTGGCGACGCCGGTAGGGGAGAGGTCCAGCGTTTCGACGCGAAGGCCAAGCTGCGCAAGGAAGACGCCGTTGCGGCCTTCGCCGTCGCCGGGGACCAAAACGCGCTCGCCCGCTTGGAAGCGGGGACCGAGCTTGGCGAGGAACGCGTTCGGGCGTTCCCCATAGGCGTAGTCGGCGCCGGCGTAACGCTCGTCCCAGAATCGCGCGTCGGCCATCAGGGGCAGGCCGCCGCGATGGCGAGGAAATCCTGCGCTTTCAGGCTGGCGCCGCCGACCAGCGCGCCGTCGACGTTGAGAAGGCCCAGCAGTTCCGCCGCGTTGGAAGGCTTGACCGAGCCGCCGTAGAGCAACCGAGCGCGGCCGCCCTCGGCGCCGCGCAGGGCGACGTACAGATTTCGCAGCGTCAGGTGCATGTGGGCGATGTCCTGCGGCGTCGGGGTCAGGCCGGCGCCGATCGCCCAGATCGGTTCGTAGGCCAGGATGGCGGGGCCGTCGGGCAGGGAGCCGCGCGTCTGGGAGGACACCACAACCGTCGCCTCGCCGGCCTCGCGCTGCGCGCGCGTCTCGCCGACGCAGACGATGGGGATGAGGCCCGCGCGGAGCGCCGCCTGCGCCTTGGCGCGGACGATCGCGTCGGTCTCGCCGTGGCCGGCGCGACGCTCGCTGTGACCGACGATGACGTAAGCGCAGCCTGCGTCCTTCAGCATCTCGGCGGAAATGTCTCCGGTAAAGGCGCCGCTGGGCTCGGCATGGCAATCCTGGGCGCCCAGCGACACGGGGCCCCCTTTGAGCAAAGCGGCGGCTTCGCCGAGTAAAGTGGCGGGGGGACAGATGACGAGTTCGGGGCCGGGAGCGCCCTCGCGTATTTTCTGAATGTCCTGAAGCGACGCCTTGAGGCCATTCATTTTCCAGTTGCCCGCGATCAGCGGCCGCACGTCGGGCGTCATGGTCTTCCCCTCTCTTTATCGTGGCGCGCGCGTAACATGGCCCCTGAGCCTATGCAAAGCCAAGCGGCGCGTTTATGGAGGCGCCCATGCTGGATGGAATGCGCAAGGCGTCGCAAGGCGCGGTCGGCAAGGCCGTCATGACGGTCGTGATGGGCCTTATCATCGTGAGTTTCGCGGTCTGGGGCGTGGGCGACATGCTGCGCGGCTTCAACTCCACTACGGTGGCGAAAGTCGGAGCCGTGTCGATTTCGCAGACGGCGTTCGCCAACGCCGTGCAGAGCGAGACTTATCGGCTGCAACGTCAGTTGCGCCAGCCGCTGACGGCCCAGCAGGCGCGCTCGCTGGGGGTCGATGCGCAGGTGCTCGACCGCATGATCGACGAGGCGGCGCTCAACGAGCGCGCCCGGACGATGGGCCTGGCGATCTCCGAGGCGAGCATCGCCGCCGCCGTGCGGGACGATCCCAGCCTGAAGGGTCTGGACGGGCGCTTCGACCGCAATCGGTTCGACGCCATGCTGCGCGAGGCCGGAACAAGCGAGCGCGACTTCTTTCGCGACCAGCGCGACGTCTATTTGCGCCAGCAGCTTGAATATGCGCTGGCGGGCGGGATTTCGGCGCCAAAACCCCTCGTCGAGGCGTTGCAGGCGACGCAGAACGAAACGCGCGAGATCGCCTATTTCCTCCTCCCGCCCTCCGCCGGGGGCGACCCGCCGCCGCCGGGGGAGGAGACGCTCACGACCTATTTCGAAGGCCGCAAGGCGACGTGGCGCGCGCCTGAATACCGCACCTTCGACGCACTCGTCGTGACGCCGACCTCGCTCGCCAAGCCGGCGCAGGTCTCCGACGACGACGTGCGGGCGCAGTACGACAAGGACCGGGAGACCCGGTACACGACCCCCGAGGCGCGAAAACTCCAGCAGATCGTCTATCCCACCCAAGGCGAAGCCCAGGAGGCGGAAGCCAGGCTCAAGGGCGGTGCGACGTTCGACGATCTCGCCAAGGCGCGCAACCTCTCCGCGACCGACCTCGATGTCGGGGAAATCACCAGGAAAACCGCGTTTGACGCGGGCGTGGCGGACGCGGCCTTCGCGCTGCCCGAGGGCGGGGTGTCGGCGCCGGTCAAGGGCGCCTTCGGCTATGCGCTGATCCGCGTCGCGGGCGTGAAGCCTGAGACAATCAAGGGGTTCGACGAGGTGAAAGTCGCGATCGCCCAGGAGATCGCCGTCGGGCGGGCCGTCGCGCAGGTCCAGGGCTTGCACGACAAGATCGAGGAAGCCAAGGCGGCGGGAAAGACGGTCGCAGAAGCGGCGAAGGCGGCGGGCGTCGAGGCGAAGACGTATGTCGCCGTGGACCGCGACGGGCGCACTGGCGTCGGCGTGGACGCCGACGTGCCCGACAAGGCGCAGTTGCTGCCGGGCGTGTTCGCGTCCGACGTTGGCGTCGACGACGAGGCGATTGCGACCAAGGACCGGGGTTTTGTCTGGTTCTCGGTGACCAAGATCGACCCCGCGCATGACCGCAGCTTCGAGGACGTCAAAGACAAGGTCGCCGCCGCGTGGACTTCCGAGGAGCGCGCCCGGCGCCTTGCGGAAGCTTCCGCCGACGCCGTCAAAAAGCTGGAGGCGGGCGGGGACATCGCCGAACTGGCGAAGGCGGCGGGGGCCGAGGCCAAGACGGCGAAGGATATTCGCCGGGCGGGCGGCGCGGGAGTAGCGCCCGAATTGGCCGCCGCCGTGTTCGCCGTCGGTCCGACAGGAGCCGGCGCCGCCGCCGCCGAGGGCGGGCGGCTGGTGTTTAAGGTGACGGCGGACACGACGCCGCCGCCGCTTGCCGCCGATCCCGCGACGGCGGGCATCGCCGAAAGGCTCAAGGCCGAAACCGGCAGCGCGCTGGTCGAGCAATATGTCGGGGCGCTCAAGCGAGAGTTAGGCGTCTCGATCGACCAACGCGTGATGCGCGGCGCCGAGGGCGGCTGATGGACGTCGAGACCCTCTACGGGGAGGGCCACGCCTCCGTGCTCACCACGACGTTGGTCGCCGATCTGGAGACGCCGGTTTCGGCTTATCTCAAGCTCGCCGCGAGCCGGAGCGGCAACATGTTCTTGCTAGAATCGGTGGAGGGCGGCGCGCAGCGCGGGCGCTATTCGATGATCGGGCTCGACCCGGACGTGATTTTTCGTGGGAACGGCGACCGCGCCGAAATCGCGCGTCATGGGGGCGCGTTTGTCGCGCTCGACGCTCCGCCGCTCGACGCGCTGCGGGTTTTGATCGAGGAGTCGCGCATCGACATGCCGCCCGGTTTGCCGCCGATGGCGGCGGGGGTGTTCGGTTATCTCGGCTACGACATGGTGCGGCAGATGGAGCGGCTGGAGCCGGCCAAGCCCGATCCCATCGGCGTTCCCGAGGCGCTGATGATCCGCCCCACCGTCATGGTCGTGTTCGATAGCGTGCGCGACGAAATGGTGGTGGTGACGCCGATCAGGCCGCAGCGGGGGTTGAGCGCGCGCGCCGCGCGCGAGGCGGCGCAGACGCGACTCGACGCAGTGGTGGCGACGCTGGAGGGGCCGCTCGAACATGTCGGCCCCGCCGTCGATCCGCTGCTGCGGGCGCAGGAGCCTGTGTCCAACACGAGCGAGACGGAATTCCTCGCCATGGTGGGCCGCGCCAAGGACTATATCCGCGCGGGCGACGCTTTTCAGATCGTGCTGTCGCAACGCTTCACAAGCCGCTTCGAACTGCCGGCGTTTGCGCTTTACCGCGCGCTGCGGCGGGTCAATCCGTCGCCGTATCTAAGTTTTCTCGATTTCGGCGGCTTTCAGATCGTGGTTTCGAGCCCCGAGATACTGGTGAAGGTCCACGAGGGGCGGGTGACGATCCGGCCCATCGCAGGGACGCGCTGGAGAGGACAGACGCCGGCGGAGGACGAGCGGCTCGCGGCCGAATTGCTCGCCGATCCCAAGGAGCGCGCCGAGCATTTGATGCTGCTCGATCTCGGCCGCAACGATGTCGGCCGCGTCGCCGAGATCGGGTCGGTCAAGGTGACGGATTCGTTCTTCGTCGAACGCTACAGCCACGTCATGCACATCGTCTCCAACGTCGAGGGAAAGCTCAAGGCGGGGCTGGACGCGGTGACGGCGCTGTCGGCGGGGTTTCCGGCGGGCACAGTCTCGGGGGCGCCAAAAGTGCGAGCGATGGAGATCATCGACGAACTGGAGAAGGATAAACGCGGCATCTACGCCGGCTGCATCGGTTATTTCGGCGCGGGCGGGGAGATGGACACCTGCATCGTGCTTCGCGCCTCTGTCGTGAAGGACGGACAAATGCACGTGCAGGCGGGGGCGGGGATCGTCTACGATTCCGATCCGGCTTCGGAGCATCGGGAGTGCGTCAACAAGGCCAAGGCGTTGTTTCGCGCGGCGGAGGAGGCGGTGCGGTTTGCGACAAGGGCAAAGCGAGGGCAATAGGGGCGCAGATCAGGCGGTCGGAACCGTCACGCCCACCATATCGCCGGGGCGCACAATCGCCGCCAGCCGTTCGGCGGTCCACCCCTCCGTGCCGCTTGGCCGCTTCGGCAGCACCATCCAGCGGTAATCGGCGGAGGAATCGACGACTTTAATCTTCAATTCCGTCGGCAGCACAGTGCCAAATTCAGCCAGCAAACCGCGCGGATCGCGCACGGCGCGGGCGCGGTAGGCGGAGGATTTGTACCAAAAGGGCGGATAGCCCAGCACCGCTTTGGGGTAGCAAGAGCACAGGGTGCAGACGACGAGATGATGCGCCGCGTCGGTGTTTTCCAAAACGCCGAGCGGCGGCATGCCGCGCATGGGGATGTTCATCGCCTCGGCGGCTTTCGCGCCGTCGCTCAGCAACAGCGCGCGATAGGCCTCGTCCATCCAGGCGCGCGCGACCATGCGGGCGCCTTGCCCCGGTTCGGCGTCGTCGGCCGCCCGACGCTGCGCGGCGATCTCGTCTTCGCTCATCACGTTCTTGGCGACGAGCAGCTTTCTGATCGCTTTGAGCAGCGCCTCGCCGTCGGCTTCGCGCACGTTCATAGTGGCTCCAACCAATGTTCGAACAGTTCGACGACCACTTCGTCTTCGGCGCCCTCGGGCCAAAGCTCGCGCATGGCGAAGCTCACATGATAGAGCGCACGCAACGGCGCCGGGCGCGCGAAGGCGAGTTCTTCCGGGTTGGGGAAGGCGCCGAGCCGACTGACGACGCGACCCCGGCGTCCACGCACATAGTGCGGGGTGCGGATGTGGGCGGTGCCGCGCGTCTCCGGCCAATCGTTTCTAACGAGGACCACGTCGCCCGCTGCGAAGCTCATGACCGCTCCAACTCCGCTTGCAATTCGATCTCGGTAAACACGCCCTTGGCCAAGAGATTGTCGGCGATGGAGCGGATCCAGCGGCCGTAATAGGTCAGGCGATGATATTCGGCCTCCGGGATGGCCTCGATGCCGCGCCTCAATTCGTCGACCGACATGATCTTCCTGGCGCTCAAAAGGCCGCGCACCGCGTCCACGTCGCGGTCGAAATCGTTGAGTTCATGCGGGCGGACGTCCACCGCCTCGCACATGAACCTCGGGACGCCGCCCATATCGTGGGGGG
>JAYVYJ010000134.1:0-5579 GCA_043784465.1 Hyphomicrobiales bacterium | reverse complement strand
GGCAGACCGCGTTGCCGCGTCCGTGGCCCGCATCGACGCGTCCGCTGCCTGCACCGCTGGCGCGGCCTGCGTGGTCATCGACAAAACCGCCAACCTCGGCAATCTCAAGTGGCTGCTGCAAGAGTTTTGCAAGGCGTTCTTCGAGGTGAAGGACGTGAAGATGCGGATGCGCCCGAGCTTTTTCCCGTTCACCTCGCCCTCAATGGAGGTCGACATCCAGTGCCGGCGCTCAGGGGGTGAAATCCGCTTTGGCGAGGGCGAGGACTGGCTGGAGATTTTGGGCTGCGGGATGGTTCACGCCAACGTGCTGAGGAATTGCGGCATCGACCCGGATAACTATCAGGGGTTCGCGTGGGGCATGGGGCTGGATCGCATCGCGATGCTCAAATACGGCCTGCCGGACCTGCGAGACCTGTTCGACGCGGACCTGCGCTGGATCCGGCACTACGGATTCCGGCCGCTCGATTTGCCGACGCTGGCGGGTGGCTTGAGCGGCTGAGACCCGGCCCTGTTCTTGCAATGCGGGTTCATCTCACGAAAACCGGAGGCGGCCTTGGCGCCCGAAAGCGGCGTAAATCCCTATTGGCGGCGTAACCTCTACGTCTGCCTGTTCGGCTCCTTCGTCAACATGGCGGGGATGACGATCCTTCTGCCGTTCCTGCCCAATTATGTGCGCGATCTCGGCGTCACGGACGATAAGGCGGTGGTGTTCTGGTCGGCGGCGGCGTTCAGCGCCTCGTTCTTCGCCGCGGGGCTGGTGTCGCCGATCTGGGGCTGGCTCGCCGACCTGTACGGCCGCAAGCCTATGCTGGTGCGCGCCAGTCTCGGCATGACCATAGCCATCTCCTCGATGGGCATGGCGCATGACGTTTATCAGCTCGTGGGCCTGCGCGCGCTCGCGGGGTTGCTGGGCGGCTACACGTCCGGCGCAGTGATTCTGGTGGCCAGCCAGACGCCCAAATCCCAATCCGCCTGGGCGCTGGGCAAGCTTTCCATCGGGTCGCTGTCGGGCTCGCTGATCGGACCGCTTATCGGCGGCTTCCTGCCGCGCATCATGGGCTTGCGCGAAACCTTCCTGATGACTGGCGCTGCAATCTTCTGCGCGTTCCTGCTCACTACGTTCTGCATCCGGGAGGACCGCAGCCTGAGACCGCAGCGCAAGGACGGGCGGCTGCCCGCGCTGCGCGACGTCGTGCCGGACTGGCGCCCCATCGCGTTGATGCTGGCTTCCGCGACGTTGCTGCTGGTCGCCAACATGTCCGTCGAGCCCATCGTCACGCTCTATGTGTCGCAGGTGGCCAAGCCGGGCGACGACGTGGTGCTTTATGCAGGCGCGGCCATGTCGGCGGGGGCGTTCGCCGCGATGCTGGCGGCGCCGACCATCGGCCGTTTCGCCGACCGGCGCGGGCATTGGCGCGTCATCGGCGTGTCCTTCGCGCTGGCCGGCGTGTTGCTGATCCCGCAGGCGCTGGTGACGGCCCCGTGGCAGCTTGTGGCGTTGCGCTTCCTGATGGGACTCGCGCTGGCGGGGTTGATGCCCGCGATCACGGCGCTGATCCGCCGCAGCGCGCCCGACGCCGCCATCGGGCGGATTCTGGGCTTCTCGCAGTCGGCCCAATATTTCGGCCAGATCGCCGGGCCATTTGCGGGCGCGACGGTGGCGGCGAACTTCGGCATGCGCGCCGTGTTCTTCGCCACCGCGCTGGCGATGGGGCTGGCCGCGCTCGCCAACGAGGTGATGCGCCGCCGCGTCGAGGCCGCCTCCGTGTGAGGGAACTCCTCGCCCAACGTCGCGTTTTCCCATAACCTGACCGGAGAACGGGAGGACGCGATGGACGGGGACAAGAAGCGCGAAGACCTTAGGAAGGAAGCCGACGATCTCAAAAACCGGATCGACGAGTTGCGGCGCAAGAACGACATGCCGGTCAATTCGGCTTTGGGCAGCCCGAAGATAGACGCCGAGAACGCGGACGGGCGCCGTGACGTCAAGGAAGACGAAGACGAGGACGATTGACTCTTCCGGCGCGGGCGTCTGGCGCCCGCGCCGCGCCCATGCTAGATGTTGAAAGTTCGTGGTGATTTGGCCGGCCGGCTTGCAGCCACGTTAAATAAATTGCTAAAGGGCCGCCTTCGTGCGCCCTGATGCTATTGTCGCAGGGCCTCGTCATGCCGATCAAAATTCCCGATACTTTGCCCGCTTACGACGCGCTGATGGCCGAGGGCGTGCGGGTGATGACAGAGGCCGCCGCCGTGCGGCAGGACATCCGCCCGATGCAGATCGGCCTGCTCAACCTCATGCCCAACAAGATCAAGACCGAATTGCAGATTGCGCGCCTGCTCGCCGCCACGCCCTTGCAGGTCGAGCTTTCGCTGGTGCGGCTGGGCTCCCACACACCAAAGCACACGCCTGAAGATCACATGATGACGTTCTACTCCACCTGGGAGGAGGTGCGGCGGCGCAAGTTCGACGGCTTCATCGTCACCGGCACGCCGCTGGAGACCGTGCCGTTCGAGGAGGTGCGCTCGTGGCCGGAGGTGCAGCAGATTTTCGACTGGACGCGCACCCATGTCCACGCCTCAATGTTTGTTTGCTGGGGCGCGATGGCGGCGCTTTATCATTTCCATGGCGCGCGCAAGCGGCGGCTGCCGGAAAAGGCGTTTGGCGTGTTCCCGCAGGGAATTCTGGCGCCGACTTCGCCCTATCTTGCGGGCTTCGCCGATAATTTCGCGACGCCCATCTCACGCTGGGCGCAGGTCGACACGACGGAATTGCAGGGCCGCGCGGGGCTGGAGGTGCTGTCCAGCAACCCCGAGCGCGGCGTCAGCATCGCGGCGGCTCCCGCCTCACGTCGGCTCTATGTGCTCGATCACCTCGAATATGACGCGACATCCCTGGCCGACGAATATTTTCGCGACGTGCAGGCCGGCGTGAAGATCGCGCCGCCGCGTCATTACTTCCCCGACGATAACCCTCAGAACCCACCGCCCAACACCTGGCGCGCACATGGACATCTGTTGTTGTCGAACTGGATCAACGAGATGTACCAGACCACGCCGTTCGAGAGCGCTTCGATCGGGCCCGCCCGATGACATCGGTTGCACAGACGCTGGCGGCGCGGTTCTCGTGCCGCGCGTTTCGGCCCCAGCCTGTGCCAAGCGACGTGATTTTGCGCATCGTTGACGCCGCTCGGCTGGCTCCTTCGTGGAGCAACACGCAGCCGTGGGGGCTTGTCGTCACTCAGCCCGAGACGACGCGAACTCTTGCCGAGCGGCTGTTGGCCAAGGCGGCCCGCGAAGCGCCCCCGGCGCCGGACGTGTCGTTCCCTCCCGGTTTCGACGGCGTATATATGGCGCGGCGGCGCGAGGTCGGGTTCGGGCTTTACGCCGCGTTGGGCATTGCTCGGGAAGATCGGGCGGGGCGCGCCGCACAGCATCTGGAGAATTTCCGGTTCTTTGGGGCCCCGCATGTCGCGGTGCTGACGATGCCGGCGGGCATGGGGGCCTACGGCGCGCTCGACGTCGGGGGTTTTCTGGTCAGCTTCCTGCTGGCGGCGGAAGCGGAGGGCGTTGCGACGATCGCTCAGGCTGCGCTTGCCGCCTATGCGCCGACGCTGCGCGAGACGCTGGCGATTCCCGCCGACCGCGAGGTGCTGTGCGGCGTGTCCTTCGGCTACGCCGACCCCGACCATCCCGCCAACCGTTATCGCGCCACGCGCGCGCCGCGCGACGAGATTTTGCGCTTCGTCTAGAGCAGGCGGCAGAACGTCTCGGCGTAGCGGTCGAACATCGCTTCCTCGTCGAACTCCGCGACGGCGCGGGCGCGGGCGGCCTCGCCCGCCGTCCGGCGGCGCGCGCCGTCGAGCAGGCCGCGCATCGCCGCCGTCATCGCCGCGAGGTCGCCCGCCGCAAACAGCGCGCCGTTGCGGGCGTCCACGATCTCGGCGGCGCCGCCGATGTCGCTCATCGCCATCGGCAGCCCCATCGCCATCGTCTCCAGCGCCGCGAGCGACAGAGTTTCGATGGCGACGCTGGCGTTGACGCCGAAATCCGCCGCCGCAAGCCAGGGCCGCACGTCCGCCTGCATGCCCGTCCACGTCACGGCGCCGTCCAGCCCCAGCGCCTCAGCCTGCGCACGCAGCGCGGCCGCGCAGGGGCCGTCGCCGACGACGAGGCCCTTGAGCGGCGCCCCTTCGGCCCGCAGGGCCGCGAGCGCTTGAAGAAACTGACCTGCGTTCTTCTCCGGCCGCAACACCGCGCAAAAGGCGGCCACGACATCAGCCTCGGCAAAGCCAAGCGCGGCTCGCCGCGCCGCCCGTCGCCCGTCGGGCGCGTAACGCACGATGTCCACGCCGTTGCGGATCGTTTGCGAGGCCCTCAACAGACCTGTACGGCGCCAATAGGCGCGTTGCCGCTCGGACACGAAAACGATGGCGTCCAGCGCGTAGAGCGCCGGCAGATGGGCGAAACGGACGAGGCGTTCAAAGCCGTTGCGCGGCACGGTCGAGTGCAGAACGCCGACGACGCGCGCTTGCTTCCGGAGGCCGCCCAACGCCGCGAGCAGCGCCGGCCGCTCGTTGACCGCCACCACCAGCTTCACTTGTCCCGCCCGCACATGCGCGCGGAGGTCGCGAATTCGGCGGGGGGCTTCCCCCGCCCGCCGCAGCGCAAACACATCCGTCGCGAAGCCTCGCGTGGCAAGGCCCCGGGCGAGTGCGGCGGCGTGCCGTTCGGCGCCGCCGACGATATCGGCGTTGACGACGAAAACGACGCCGCGACGGGTCAAGCGGACGGCGCGACGACGGCGACGCGCGGGCTGACATCATCGGGCCGCCTGGCGAGTTGCAGGCTCAAGATTGCGCCAGAATGGGACTTGCAAGGGTTGCTATCCACAGCCGCCAATTTTCGTGCTTGCCTTTACGTAAAGTTGCATGCATCTAGCAAGCAAGCAAGACTCGATCAGCGAGTCCTTCCGCAAGGGCCTCCGATGTCCGGCATCCGGTCTCTTCCGCATACTCACGCGCTTGTCTTTCCGCGTTGGCGGCTTCCGCACGGCCTCGTCGCGCCGCTCGGCGCCAGTCTCGACATCGCCGTGATGATGACGGCGAGCGCGGGGGCGCAAACCACCTGTAATGGATGGGCGGCGCTTTCTGGCTACGACGTGGCGGCGGCCATCGTCGCGAGCCTCGTCTTCCTGCTGATCGGCAAATTCTGCGGCCTATACGCCTTCCGGACGCTGGCGGCGCCCGAGCGGGCGCTGCCCGCGCTGCTGGCGACGTCCGGGCTGGGCGCGGCGGCGGTGGTCGCGCTCTTGCCCGTGCTGACCGACGCCGCCGGACTTTCGCGCGGCGTCGAAGACTTGTTCGCGCTCTACGCCATGGCGCTGACGCCGGTAGCACGACTGGGTTTTGGACGACTTGTGCGCGCGGCGCAGGCGGGGCGGCGATTGGCCGGGCGGCGCGCGATTCTTATCGGCGACGCCGCGGAGTTCGATCGCTTGGGTCGCGACGAGATGTTGCGCTTCGGCTTCAGCGAGGCCGCGCGCGTCGTGCTGGCGGGGAGCGCACAGGAAGACGGGTTGC
>JAYVYJ010000133.1:0-5354 GCA_043784465.1 Hyphomicrobiales bacterium | reverse complement strand
ATTGACCATGCCGCGAATCCGGTTCTCCCCCGTCGCCGGCACCCACCGCGTCTCGCCGATGGCGTGTAGCGCCGTCTCGCGCAGCGACAGACCGCTCGGCATCGGCTTGTCCATCGCGATGAACCATTGCGGCGTGTTGCGGAAGATCACGGGCTTCTTGGAGCGCCAGCTATGCGGGTACTGATGCTTGAGTTTTCCACGCGACAGCAGGTTGCCAGTTTCAATCAACGCGCGGATGACCGCCTCGTTGGCGTCGCCCTTTTCACCCTTCTCGGTCAGCACGCGCTTGCCCTCGAAGCCGGGGGCCTCGTTGGTGTAAACCGAGTTTTCATCGACCGTGTAAGGGATGCGCGTTTCAATGCCGCGCTCGGTCAGCATGCGCCCCGACGCCATCCAGATTTCAAAGTCCTCGCGGCCGTGGCTGGGCGCGGTGTGGACGAAACCTGTGCCCGCGTCGTCGGTGACGTGGTCGCCGTCGAGGAGAGGCACCGGGAAGTCATAGTCCGGGCCACGAAATGCGCCCGCGCCGATGTTTCTGTTAGGATAACCCCAAAGTGGATGTACGGACGTGGTCCCTTCCAATTGGTCGCCGCTGATATCGCGCACCCTTGTATAGCGAATCACCTTACATGCGGTCATCACGCTGTCAGCAAGCGCGTCGGCAAGCCAAAGCACAGCCCCGGGCTTCGCCCAGTTGCCTCCTGGCGCCTCGTCGATCCGGTAAGCGCCATATTTGATGCGTTTCGAAAACGTGATCGCCCGGTTTCCGGGAATCGTCCAAGGCGTAGTCGTCCAGATCACAACACTCTCTTCTGGTCGCCCCGCTACTGGAAATCCAACAAACACCGTATCGCTTGTATGGTCCTCATACTCGACCTCGGCCTCCGCCAAAGCCGTCTTCTCAACCACGCTCCACATTACAGGCTTGGAGCCGCGATACAGCAGCCCATTGCCCGCATATTTGTGAATCTCGCGCGCGATCTGCGCTTCCGCGGCAAAGCTCATCGTCGAATAGGGATGGTCCCAATCGCCGAACCCGCCGAGCCGCTTGAACTCCTCGCGCTGCACGCCCAGCCAATGCGCGGCATAGGCGCGGCATTCCTGCCGGAACGCGATCATCGCGGCGGGGTCGCGGAAGTCCGGCTTCGCCTTGCCCTTGGAGCGGTAATTCTCTTCTTCAACTTTCCATTCGATGGGCAGGCCGTGGCAGTCCCAGCCGGGCACATAGTTGCTGTCGCGCCCCCCCATCTGCTGCGAGCGCACGACCAGATCCTTCAGCGTCTTGTTGAGCGCGGTGCCGATATGGATGTGGCCGTTGGCGTAAGGCGGCCCGTCATGCAGCACGAATTTCGAACGGCCCACCGACGCCTTGCGCAAAGCCCCGTAAATGTCCTGAGCCGCCCACCGCGCCAGAATCTCCGGCTCCTTCTGCGGCAAGCCGCCGCGCATCGGAAAATCCGTCCTGGGCAGATAAAGGGTCGTCGAATAATCCACCGGTTCGGTCATGGCTCGGGCTCGGGAGAAGCCCGCGCCTTAGAGCATCCAAAAGGAAACTGCAAAACCCCATGAAGCCGCTCGAAGCCGCCCCCGGCGCCCATCTCCACCCCGCTTTGCTCGACGCTTCGGGCCAGTCCAAAGTCCTCGCCGCCGTGCGCGCCGTGATCGCGCAGGCGCCCCTCTTTGCGCCCGTGATGCCGCGCACCGGCGTTCCGTTCTCGGTGCGGATGACGAACTGCGGCGCGCTCGGCTGGGTCTCGGATCGTGAAGGCTACCGCTATCAGCCGCATCACCCCGACACCGGGCGCCCCTGGCCGCCGATCCCGCCCGAAATCGCGGACCTGTGGACGCAGCTTCTGCCCTACGCGCCGCACCCGGAAGCCTGCCTCATCAATTATTATGCGGGCGAGGCGAAGATGGGCCTGCATCAGGACCGCGACGAGCGCAATTTCGACGTACCCGTGCTGTCGCTGTCACTGGGCGACGACGCGCGCTTTCGGATCGGCGGCGCGACGCGAGGCGGCCCGACGAAAGCGTTCCGGCTGCGCTCCGGCGACGGCTTCACCTTCGGCGGTCCCTCGCGCCTCGCCTTTCATGGCGTCGACCGAGTTTATCACGCAACCTCGACGCTGCTCGGCGAGGGCGGCAGGTTCAACCTCACGCTGCGCCGCGTCACTCCACCATAGGAAACGTCACGCAGATCGCATAGGCGAGCGCGCCCGCCGCGCCCAGCGCGCCGACATAAGGCGAAAGGGTGCGCCGGTAAGCGGCGCGGTTGAGAAAGCCGAAGGCGACGAACAGCACGGCGACCACCGGCGCCACGATGGCGAGAAAGAACAGCCGCATCGGATTGAGCGCAATCGCGGCGATCAGCGAGACGACGAAGCCCAGTTTCAAAGCCGAATAGGCGAAGCGCGGGGCTCTCTCACCCCGCGCGAGACGCTCCTCGGCGCTGAACGCCAGCGCGACGGCGAGAGCCTCGACGGGGATCAGCGCCCATCGCTGACCGACCGGCCAGAAAGACGTAACGTAAATATCGAGCGGGACGCCGAAGGCGAAAAGGTAGAGCGCCGCCAGTGCGACGCCCGCGACAAGCACGCCCGCAAGCGGTGTCCCGGCAGGGCCGCCCGGGCTGCGCAGAAGCCACAGCCCCAGCCACAGCAGCGCGCCATAAACCGCGAAATGCGCGGCCAGATAATCGCCGAGCAGGATCGGCAGGAAGTCGGTCGGCGCTTTCCACAACAGCAGCGGCGTCGCCAGCGCGGCGAAGGCGGCGAGCGCATAGAATCGCCCCGGCGCCACCGGAGCGAGAGGGGCCTGCGCGGCGATCTGAGGCGCCAGACCGACGCCGAGACCCACCAACACGCACAGCGCCAACCCCATCAGCCCGATCCACGGCCCTCGCCGGTCCACGCCCGTCGCCGCAGGCGCGGCGCCGAAAGCCGCGTCGAGCCAGTCGCGCGCGGCGTTTTGCGCGTCGAGGCTCCAGATGACGCCGATATGCTCGACGCCGCGCGCATAGGCGTAGCGCCGGGCCGTGCCGGCGGCGAAGTCGCCGTAGGTTTCGCCCTGTCGAGGGTCGGCGCACGTCAGCGCCACGATGCGCCGCGCGGCGTCGCGCAGCATGGCGACTTCAAGAGCGCCGTCCATGACCAACAGGTTCTTCGGACTCGTCGCCGTGACGCCCGCGCCGAACAGCGAGAGCGCGACGACCGCGTCGACGTCCTGCCGGCCCGTAGCCGCCATCACGACGAGATCGGACGCCATCGAATGGCCGAGCGCAGCGAGCTTGCCGTTAAACTCCGGCCGCGTGCGCGCATAGTCGAGCGCCGCGTTGACCTCAGCCGTCAGCGCCCGCGTGCTCTCGGCCATATCCTTGATCCCCCCCGGCATCGGCAGGGGATTGCGCCCGTGGCCCGCAAAATCGAAGGTCAGGGCGAGGTAGCCGTCGCGCGCAAGCGTGGTGGCGAGCGGCGCCATCATCTGCTGCGAACCCGCAAAACCGTGCGCGACGACGACGAGGGCTTTGGGCGCGCCCGAGGGCGGGTGGAACAGCGTTGCGGGGATCGCGCCGATGGCGACCGCTTCGCGCGTTACGCCCGCGCCGCCCTCACGCAGGGTTACGAGCGCCCAGGCCAGCGCCGCGACCGCCAGCGCGAAGAACAGCATCCGCCGTTTCATAACCGCCCCCCGGAAGTCCCTCGCCCTATACGTCGCGGCGCGTCTTGACGCCTCCCTCCGCGCCGCACAAAACCGAAAGATGCAAATTTCCGAATTTCTTTCTCTGATGGACATTGAGCCGGCGGGACCGGACCTGTGGCTCGCCCGCTCGCCGCAGAACGGCTGGAAGCGGGTGTTCGGCGGTCAGGTGCTCGCGCAATCGCTGGTCGCGGCGCAGCGCAGCGTCGAGGGGCGCGCGCCCCATTCGCTGCACGCGTATTTCGTTCTGGGCGGCGACCCGAACGAGCCCATCGAACTGATGGTCGAGCGCGTGCGCGACGGACGCAGCTTCGCCGTGCGCCGCGTAGTGGCGCGCCAGCGCGGCGAGACGATGTTCGTGATGTCGGTCTCGTTCCAGACGGAGGAAGTGGGCGCGCTCAACCACTTTTTGCCGCCCCCCGCTGTCACGCCTCCCGATTCGACGCCCGATCCGGTCGCGCTCGCCGCCCTGATGCCGGGGCCGCAGGCGGAACGGGCGCGAGATTTCTTCGCGCGCATCAGCCCCATCGAGATCAGGCCGCTCGACCTGCGCCGCTACAATCCTGCGACGCCCGGCGTTCTCGGCGATCCGCGCCAGAACCTGTGGATTCGTCTCAAGGGCCCTCTGCCCGACGATCCCGCGATCCATCGCGCGGCGCTCGTCTATCTCTCCGACATGACGCTGATCGACACCGTGCTGGTGGCGCACGGCTATTCCATCGCGCGCGGCGGCTTCCAGACCGCGAGCCTCGACCATGCCGTGTGGCTGCATCGTCCGTTCCGCGCCGACGACTGGCTGCTCTACGCGCAAGATTCGCCCAGCGCGCAGAGCTCGCGGGGATTGACCCGCGGTATGCTGTACACATCGCAGGGGGCGCTTGCCGCGACAACGAGCCAGGAGGGCCTAGTTCGTAGGCGCCCTGAGCGCGAGACGACGAAGGGTTAGTCGCCCAAAATTCTAGCAATCGCCTATCGATTAGGCAAAATCATTACCGTCCCATCTTTCTTTCGTGATTGCCGCCGAAAAAAGGCGGCCGCCGGGCGTTGGCACGACCTTTGAAAGGAGGGGCCAAGGCAGACGTTTACGCGTCAGTCGATTGGCAGCGCAGGCTGCGGGAGGGACGTTCGCGTTTCCCCTGCCGTTTCACAAGGGGCGTAGCACATGAAAATAGTCATGGCGGTGATCAAGCCGTTCAAGCTCGAAGAGGTCCGCGACGCGCTGACCGCCATCGGGGTTCACGGTCTAACGGTCACGGAAGTCAAGGGATACGGCCGGCAGAAGGGCCACACGGAAATCTATCGCGGCGCCGAATACGCCGTCAGCTTCCTGCCCAAGCTCAAGATCGAAGTCGCGGTCGCCGGGGACATGGTCGACAAAGTCGTCACCGCCATCATCGACTCGGCTCGCACCGGCCAGATCGGCGACGGCAAGATCTTCGTCTACGCGCTCGAACAGGCCGTCCGCATTCGCACGGGCGAAAAAGACAACGACGCCCTCTGAACTCTTTTCCTTGTTGGAGTCATAATACGATGAAGCTCTCCAGATTCCTTTCTGGACTTGTTCCCGCGCTGGCGATCGCCGCGCTGGTCGGGTTCGGCGCGCCCTCGCAGGCTCAGACGCCCTCTCCGGCTCCGACCGCCGACGCCGCCCCGGCCGC
>JAYVYJ010000132.1:0-6277 GCA_043784465.1 Hyphomicrobiales bacterium | reverse complement strand
CGACGAGCCCGTAGCAGGTGGAGGCGAAACCGTCGTTGGCGAGCTTCAGGTGCGTCTCCGTTCCCCATAGCGAACGGATCGAACCGGACACCTGATGCGCATAAGGCGGCAGGTCGATGAACCTGTCCATAGGCCCGCTTCCCAGATCGAAATCGATCTGCGGGACCTCGTAGCCCTTTCGCCGTAATCTATCGGCGAGTTCGAGGAAATGCCGCTTCTGGAAGTAGACGCAGGCCCAATTGTCGATGGTGCGGCCGTCGTCATGGAAATTGAATTCGGTTGTATGGATTGCGACTCCGCCCGGTTTGAGGGCGGCGAGAGAATTTTCGATGAAGGCCAGGCCGTTTTCAATCGAGCCGAGGTGTTCCAGCGCGCAAATCGACCAGCAGAAGTCAAAATCTCGCAACGCGGACGAAATGTTGTTCATGTCGACGAATTCCAGTTTCGTCAGCGCGAAGAATTCCTCACGTCCGACTAGCGAGGGCATGAAACAACGCTCCAAACTGCTGGCGTGCTGGCCTGTCGAGGCCCAACCCCGGCTCGCCTGCTCGTCCGGCGCGAGATCGGTGACGGTTGTCTTCATGCCCTTGCTGGCGAAATAGCTGGGAAAAGGCTCCTCCCCGCACCCAAATCCCAAACCGCTCACGCCGGGTCGAAGCAGCCCGTGGTTGTGCAGGGCTTGAAGGAGATACACGCTTTCCCAAAGTTTTCTGTGATAGATGAAGGCGATCTTGAGTTCCTTGAGCCAATAGGCCGCCCAGTCGCTTTCGAGATCTGCCTGGGTGGTCGGCTTCCATCCCAGCGTATGAAAAATCGGCGCCGCGACGTCGCGCGGCGGAAGCGCCGCCGCCAGGCTCCGCGCCAGTTCATAGCCGAAGAATTTGACGTTCAGTTTGATGAAGTCGATATCTTTGACGAGATCGAGCAGCGCATTGAAATTGGGCTGCGAGCGGTTCCCGGTCAGTTCGAGCAGGGTTTCGATCTTTCGATTCAGGTCCGGCATGTCCTGACGATCGCTCATTGTGAGAGCCTTTAAGTTGGTTCGGCCAAAATGCAGGAGCGTTTCAAATATGGACGCGGCTTCGACGGAAGCGCGTATACGCGCCGCCGCTTCACAGCGTCGCATAAATCCCCAGCGCGAATTCGAGATCGTCGTAGACCTTGCCGCGCCCGGATTTCAGCACCAGAGCCCGGTTGCAGAACTTCTTGACTATTCCGATATCGTGACTGACCAGCACCATTGCGCAATGCGCGCGCTGCACGAACAGCGCGTCGAAGCATTTCTGGTGAAACCGACGGTCGCCGACCGCGATCACCTCGTCGATTAGAAAACAATCGAACTCGACCGCCAGCGTCAGCGCGAACATCAGCCGCATCCGCATACCGGAGGAATAGACGTTGATGGGGACATGAATCTGCCGTCCCAGTTCGGCGAAATCGTCGACGAATCCGACCACGTCGCCCTCGTCGAGGCCATAGAGCCGCGCGATGAAGCGGGCGCAGGCTGCGCCCGTCATGCCGCCGTCTGCGCCCCCCGAGAACGCCAGCGGCCACGACAGGAAAAGGTTGCGCTCGACCGAGCCGGAGGTCGGTTGCTCGACGCCCGCCAGCAGTTTCACCAGCGTCGACTTGCCCGAGCCGTTGCGGCCTAGCACCGCGAGTTTCTCGCCTTCGCCAACCGTGAACGAAATGTCGTCGAGCACGCAGCGAACGCCCACCGCGGTCTCGTAATGTTTGCCCAGGTCTCGCACTGTAATCGTGCGCGCTCCGCTTCCCGCGCGTTCGCTCGGCGCGGCGGCGAACAGGGCCGGCGACGCCAGGGTCGGGCGCCACAGAAAGTCGAGCGCCCGCGCGCCGGGCATTTTCATACGCGATGCTCCCGCGCCGCGCGGACGAATTCGCGCCCTACCCAAAAAATCATGGCCGAGGTCGCGATCAGGAAGGCCAGATCGACGAACGCGCGGGGGTAGCGCGCGACGTCGGGCAGGCTCGGGGCGCGAATGACCTGAACGTAGAGATGCTGGTTTTCCGCGTTCTCGCGCGCCTTGTCGCGGCTCTGCACCGCGTTTTCCAGCGTCTTGGCGGCCAGTTCCCGGCGCAGCGCCAGCTCCTCGAATTTGCCCATCTTGCTAGCGACGGAAGCGTCGCCGCCCACGACCTTCTGCTTCAGCCGGTCAATCTCTTGACGCAGCGCCGAGGCACGCTCGCGCAAGCCTGCGGTTTGCGGGCTGCGCGGCGCGGTCGCCGCCTGTTCGAGGATTGAAGCCTCATTGCGCGAAAGCTGGACCGTGAGGGTCTGGATGACTTTCATCGTGGCGGCTGCGTCGCGGCCGGGGTCCACGCTGCCGGTTGCGTCGCGATAGGCCGTCAGCGCCGTCTCCGTATCTTTGAGGCGGGACAAAGCGGCGTCGACGAACGTGTTGCACGTCGCCAACGCGTCGCGGTAGGCGCGCTCGTTGAGCCGGTTGACCATGTCCTCGGCATATTTGAGCAGGGCGTCGGCGACGGCCTGCGCGTCCTCGGGCCGGAAGGCGACCACCTCTAGCCGGCTGATGCCCGTGCCCTCGTCGACCGTCTGCGTCAGCATCACGTTGTACCGGCGCCGGAGCGCGTCGAGATTGTCGCGCGTGAACGGGCCGGGATAACGATTGAACATATCCGCCTCGGGCCGGGCCAGTATGTCGCGCAGGCCGTTCTCCTGCGCCAGCTTCGCCACCACGTCAGGCGAAGCCAGATATTCGTTGACGGCGAAAGTCTCGTCCACGGCGCGCGAG
Organism: Hyphomicrobiales bacterium; assembly: GCA_043784465.1. Taxonomy (GTDB): domain Bacteria; phylum Pseudomonadota; class Alphaproteobacteria; order Rhizobiales; family Beijerinckiaceae; genus Roseiarcus. The sequence goes on along the minus strand of JAYVYJ010000132.1, from coordinate 3,503 downwards.
ACGCCGCGCGTCTGCATGAAGCCGGAAACGCCGGCTCCGGCGCCCGCGCCCGCCGAACGCACGAGGTAACTCGCCTCCGACGCATACCGGGGCGCCGCAAAGGCGAACAGGTAGAGGCCGCCCACGCCGACCGGCAGCCCGACGCTCGTCCAGAACAACCACGCGACGCCGCCCCGCCGGCGCGGCCTGGCCTGCGGCTGTGGCGAAGCGGTCACCTCGCTCTGCGACCGTCGCGCCAGCGGGCGCAACGTAATCTCGATCGGCGCGATCTGCGCCTCGTCGGCGATTTCCGGCGTCAAGCGCGATGCTCCCGAACGCCGACGGAGAGAATCCACGCGACGGCGAGCAGGCTCATCGTCACGAAAAACACCTGCGCCGCAGCGCGCAACCGGTGCGGCTCGGTGGCGATGTCGGGCAGATTGGGGCTGACGACCTCCTCGACGTAAATTTGCTGGCGCAACGCCTCCTGCCTGGCGTTCTCCAGCGAAAGCACGTCCCCCGCCAGCGTCTTGTCGGCGAGGTTTTTGAGAATCGACAGCCTTTCGTAGGTCGATACCTTGCCGCTAAGGCTCTCCGCCTTGCCGGCGAGCTTGTCGGTCTCGGCGGCGATGCGTTGCGACAGCGCGTCGGCGCGGGCTTTGAGCGAGAGTATGCCGGGGCTTTTGGGGTTGAGCGATTCGCTCTGTTTGATCTGGGCGAGGATCTCGACGCGCTCGCTGGTCAATTGCGCGATGAGGTCGACCTGCGCGACCGCGTTTTTCTCGGGGTCGACCAGAGAGGCGGCGTTGCGGAACGAGGTGAGGTCGTTTTGCGCGGCCACGACTTTCTCGACGGCGCGCTCGACCTCCGTCTGGGAATTGCGAAGGGCGTCGCTCTGTGCGCGGTCGTTGAGCTTGTTGACGAACGATTCGGCTTGAGCGAGCAACTGTCGGCTGATCTTGAGCGCGTCGTCGGCGCGGAAACCCTCGACGAACAGATGCGCCAGGCCGCGCTCGGAATCCTCCACGACCCGGACGCGGCTCTGAAAATAATCGTACAGGGGCTCGAACCCTTCTCCCAGCATCGGGCGCGGGTAGCGCGACAGCAGGTCGGCTTCGGGGCGGGCGTACATTTCGCGCAGCGGCAACGCCGTGGCGAGGTCGCGCAGGGCGTCTCGGGACCCCAGATAGGTCTCGACGATGTTGGTGTCGTCGACCGTCCGCGCTATGCCGAACGAGCGAAACAACGCCTCAAGGCCGGAGGCCCGGCTCGACGAGACGCCCCGCACGACGAACGCGGTCTCCGAAACGTAGCGTCCCGCTGCTAGGAAGCCGAAATAAAGCCCGCTCAGCAGGGTCGGCGCGAACACGAGGACGTAAAGCGCAAGTCGCCGAAGCCGCGTGCGCGCCCTTGCCGTTTGCGCGAAGGCGTCGCCTAGCCTTTGTTCTTCGGGCCGCAGAACTTGCGAAGTTTCGCCCCGCCGGGGCGCAGGTCGAGCGTTCACCAAGGCGGCGCTCCCAACGGCTTTGCGGCCAACGGGACCCAGGGCTTGAACTTGCGAGGCGGGGCCAGGTTCACCGCACCACAAGGCGATAGCGGGCATGGGAGACAAGCGGCAGGCCGATCGTCACGCCGACGAGGCTGCTGAACAGAATGTAGCCGGGGTCCCAGTAAGTCCTGATGTCGAGGGGGAAAACGCCGGCGCGCAACATTTCCACCGCATTGACGAGCGGAGACCAGACCAGCACCTGACGCGCAGCGACGGGCAGCCAGTCGGTCAGCGCAAACGAGCCCATCAGGGGGATCGTCAGATACATGAGCGGATGAATAAGCTTTTCGGCCAGATGCGAGAGTTCGCTAATCCCCGCGATCACCAGCGAGAAGGCGAAGCAGAACAGCGTGTCCAGCGCCCAAGCCGCCACGACCAGAAGCGGGTCGCGCGGCGGCTCCACGCCGCCGAAGACGTAGAGAATAAAATAACCCAGGACGAAAGCGCCGAAAATGCCGAGGCTCCCCATCGCCGTCTTGGCGATGAGAATGTCGAGCGGGTGGACGCTGGCGTGATAGGCCAACCAGACGCTGCGCGAGATCGCCTGCGAGGCGTTGAATACGCAATGCCGGAACAACTGGACATGCGAATATCCGGTGAGCGCGAACAATCCGACGCCGACGGCGCCGCCGTGGTTGTTCTTCAGGACCGTCCACAGGATCATGACGCCGAAGCACAACAGCATCGGCTCGCCGAACACCCAGAAATAGCCAAGGCCTTCCGTGCCGTAGCGCTCGGAGATTTCGCGGATCGTCAGCGCCTTGACGACGCGCGTCTGGTTTTTGAACCCCGCGAGGAAGGTCAGTTCGTGAGCAGGCGGAAACCGGCGGCTCGTCCTTTCCTCAGCTTGTAGCGTCACGCGAGGCTCCTCAGGGACCAATGGCGGTCCACGCCCAAAGGGGGGGCGTCCCGCCACAAAGCCTGTCGAAGCTGTTGCGACGGTTACGCCCGACAGGCGGCTGAGGGGAGGACCACGTATCGCGAGATTTTTTTCGCAAGATTTTCCGATTGCGAACGTCTATCGCGGCGTGCGTGTATGCCAGAACGACACGGGCGCAGGTCAGGCGTCCAGCGGATGGCGGGGAAAGGGCGGGCGCCCTAAAACCCCCTGGCGACGAGAACGGGCGGAAAGGCTTTCGGGCATGGACATCAAGGGCATGGCGGCGGTCGTGACAGGGGGCGCCTCGGGCTTGGGCGGGGCGACCGCCGAGCGGCTGGCGGCGGCGGGGGCCAGGGTCGCCCTGTTCGACCTGAACGCCGAACTCGGGCAGGCGCACGCCCACGCTCTCGGCGGGGCGTTCTTCAAGGTCGACGTGACGAACGAGGCGCAGGTCGGGCACGCGCTCGAAGAGGCCGAAGCGCTTCATGGCAAAGCGCGTATTCTCGTCAATTGCGCGGGGATCGGACCGCCCGCCAAAGTGATCGGCCGCGACGGGGGCCCGCTGCCGCTCGCCGATTTCACGAAGATCGTCAACATCAACCTGTTCGGCACATTCAACGTGCTCTCCAAATTCGCCGCGCGGCTGCATGCCGCAGAGCCGCTAGGCGAGGAGCGCGGCGTGATCGTCAACACCGCCAGCGTCGCCGCGTTCGACGGCCAGATCGGACAGGCCGCCTACGCCGCCTCGAAAGGCGGCATCGTCGGCATGACGCTGCCCATCGCGCGTGAACTCGCCCGCTATGGCATCCGCGTGATGACCATCGCGCCGGGCCTGTTCCTGACGCCCCTGTTGTCGTCGCTGCCCAAGGAGGCGCAGGACTCGCTGGGCAAACAGGTTCCTTTCCCCAGCCGCCTCGGCGCGCCTTCGGAGTTTGCGCTTTTGGTCGAATCCATCGTCCTCAACCCGATGCTGAACGGCGAAGTCATCCGCCTCGACGGCGCTATCCGCATGGCGCCCCGATGAGCGGCGTCGGCCCCGACAGGACGCGCGAGATCGCGGGGCGCGTCGAGCGTTTCGTGCGCGATGTGATCGCG
>JAYVYJ010000131.1:0-27806 GCA_043784465.1 Hyphomicrobiales bacterium | reverse complement strand
TGCTGGAAGCGCGGGTGTTCGATGGCTCGGACACGGGCAAGAAGGTCTATTCGACGCTCGCCATCATCGGGCTGGAGCGCAAGGGTGCGAGCCCGGATTCCGAAGTCGCGCCCAAACTCGCCGACCTCAAGCGCTGGCCGGTGACAATTTCCTATTTCAACGAGGCCAACAAGGACGCCGCGCCCGATTATACGATGGCGTTCGATCTTTACGAAAACGGCGTGTCCGGCTCGCTCAAGCTGGATTATGGCAGCTTCGCGCTGGCGGCCAGGCTCAGGAAGCTTGATTTCCTACCCGAGAAAACCTGCGGCAAATAAATCTGCGCCGCACCTGCCGAGCGATATTGACCAGCCGTGCTCATCGTCAGGGCTGAGATAAGCCCAGCCATGACGAAAGCCCCGGGTTTAAGTCTCGACCTTGTCCGTTGTCCGGCGCCAAACAGGGCTGTGCGACCCGCTTAACGGTTCCCAAACGGCGCCGTTCTAGGCTCGTGCAAGGGCGCCGCCGCGCCTGCGCGAGGGTCGCATGGAAGCGTTGCGTCAGGTGGTAAGACAGATGTTCGACGCTGCGGCGGCGGAATTTTCGGCCGGCGGGCCTTATGGGGCGCCTGCGCTATGTGGCGCGCTGCTCGTCACATTGGGCTGGTATGCATGGCGGCGTCGCGAGCGGGGACGGACGCTGCAACTTAGGGCGTTCATGCGCGCAATTTTTCCCGCCCGCGTTCTGGCGCATCCCTCGTCGTGGGTCGATCTACGGTTGTGGACGCTCAACGCGCTGATTTTGGCGGCGAGTTATGCGGGGCTGGCGGTGGGTGCGCTGTTCTGGCGCGACCGGGTCGTGGCGTTGCTGAGCCATGTGGCGCCGGTCGGCCTGTGGCATGCGCCCTCGGGGCTGGCGCTGCTTCTCACGACGCTCATCGAACTGCTGGCCTACGAATTTGGCTATTGGGCTTCCCATTATGCGTTTCATCGCGTTTCGTGGCTGTGGCCGTTCCACAAGGTGCACCATTCGGCGGAAGTCATGACGGTGTTGACCGAAATGCGTCAACATCCGGTCGAGATCGTATTCTTCATGAACGCCATCGCACTGTGCACAGGCCTCGCGTTCGGCGCGATGACTTGGGTGTTTGGCCCCGGCGTCGGGCGCCTGACGCTGCTCAATAGCAATATCGTGCTGGCGATCTTCATGCTGACCTGGGGCCACCTGCGCCACAGCCATTTGTGGATCCCGTTCCGCGGCCTCGCGGGCCGGCTGTTCCAGAGCCCGGCGCATCATCAGATCCATCACTCGCTGGACCCCCGCCATTTCGACAAGAATCTGGGCTTCGCGCTGGCGGTCTGGGACTGGGCGTTCGGGACGCTGCATGTGCCCGGCGCGCGTTGTGAAGTCCGCCAGTTCGGCGTGGGCGAGGAATACGCAGATTACGCGACGGTAACGCGCTCGCTGGCGCGCCCGTTCGGCAAAGCGGGCGAGGCGCTGGGTTTACGCGCGCCGCCCGCGCCGGGAGCCGCGGCGCACGACGCCTGACCTTAGGCCGCGCGCAACGTCATGGCGGCGGCGGGATCGCGCAGCGCGGCCACCAGCTGGCGCTCCGCCGAAGACAGCGCGCCCCGGCTCAGATGCGTCACCGCCCAGCGCGCGGCGGGAGCGGGCAGCCGCGCGGCCGCTTCGCATCGCGCGGAGGTCGCCTCGGCGGCCTCGCGATAGCCCGCATCGGCCATGCCGTCGAGGGCGTCGGAGCAAGGCGTGTCCGGCGCCGGACTTTCCGCCAACGTCGCCAGAAATTCGTCGAAACGCATACCCGCCGGCGCTTCGGCGCCCAGATAGGCGCGCAAGGTCTCACAGAAGAGGGCGTCGAAGCCGGGATCGTTGTCGGCGGTCGCGGTCGCGTGAGCGATGTCGAACAACACTTCAGCCAGGGCGCGATCGGGCCGGGCGGTCCGGCGGATTTCCTGCAAAGCCTCGACGTCGCCCGCCATGACACGGCCCGGCTCGCCGTCTCGCCCGCCGATGAAGCCGCGTTCGCCGGTCAAGATCGCGCGCTCGATTTCGCGTGCGGCGAAGGCGACGAGTTCGGCGGGCGGGCAGACGGCGTGCCGCAGCACCGAGGTCAGCGCCTCGAATTGCGAGCGCGCGTTGAGGCCGTGGCCGTCGCCGCAAACTTCCATCAGCCAGTCCGCATCCACGCACGCGAGATGTCTCTCCGGCAGCAGCGCGTCCCGCGCAACGTCGGCGATGAGCGCGAGAACGTCGAAATCGTCGCTGGCGGCCGCGAGCGTCATGAGGCCGATCAAGTCCGTGCGTCGGGGAGCGCCCCTGCCGTAGATAGCGCGGCGCCACCGCGCCGCCTCCGGACCCTCACTCGACATCGAACGCTCCACGCTTGCCCCACGCCGCGATTACAGCGCATCGGGCTTGCGACAGCGTTAATTCGCATGTCGGGACGGTCGCCTCGCGTCATTCCGAGGGGGCGTACAGGGCGGTGATTTCGGGAGGCGCCGAGGCGGCTTCGTCGCGCAGGAACGCCAGCAGCCGCTTTTCTGCCGCGCTCAGTTCGCCCGGACGGGTGAGATGCGCGAGAATCCATCGCGCCTCGACAAGGTCCACCTCGGCGGCGGCGTCGAGACGGTCCCCGATCTCCTCGTTTTCTTCGTTAACGATCTCCTGCGCGAGCCGGTCGACCGACTTGCGTCCGTCCGAAACATTAGGCGCGAAAAGGCCGCCCGCGATACCGGAGAGGAATTGCCCGAAGCCGGGCGCCGGGCGGTCGAGTGCGCGAGTCAGGCTCAGTCTCTCTTCGCGCGACGCGGGGTCGAGAAACACAGCGCCAAGCAAATGATTGCCGACCGCCTGGGCAAAGAAATCGGCGAATTCGGGAGCGTTGTCGGCTTGCGCCGTCGCGTGGGCGATCTCGAACAAGGCTTCCGCCGTCGCGCGGTCGACATGCATCGCTGCGCCCGCAATGGGGGCAAAGCAGAACAGGCGCAGCGCCTCGACATCGGCGGCGGTGACGATTCCGGCCGGGTGATCGGCGCCCGCTGGGCCGCGCCGGCCGCCGAGCACCGCGCGCTTGACCTCGCCCACGGCGAAGGCCGCCAGCGACGGGGGCACGCTGACGGCATGGCCGATAACCGCCTTGAGCGTTTCGAACTCGGCGCGGCAACTCAGACCCCCGACGTCGCCGATCTCGGAAATCAGCCATCGCGCGTCGGCGTCGCTCACGTAGCCCCGGGGTTCGACGTCGAGGTCCAGCGCGTCGCGGCCGACGTCGGCGACGAGCGCGAGATAGTCCTGATCGTCGCCCGCTTGCGTGCTGAGCGCGAGGAGTTGCGCGAGATCGGCGCGCTCCGCTTTGTCCTTGCTATAGATCGAGCGACGCAGCGCCGCAGTGTCGAAAACCTTAGCCAGCGCCGCCATGTCCGGAACTCCGATGTCCCTGGCGACAATCGCGCAACATGCTTTCCGCTAAGTTAAGAGCCGCGCTCGGATCAAAATTCCACTTCCAGTTCCTCGATCTCTTCTTTCTCGGCGTGCGCGCCCTCGCGCCATTGCGCGACGGCAGGATGCGACCACAGGCGTTCGGCGTAATCGGCGAGCGGGCCCTCGAGCTTGACGTCATAGGTGCGGAAACGCGTGACGACGGGGGCGTACATGGCGTCGGCAAACGTGACGGGGCCGAACAGGTAGGGGCCGCCGTAGCGCGCGAGGCACTCGGTCCAGATCGTCTTGATGCGCGCGATGTCGGCCTCGGCCTTCGACCAGACTTTGAAGTTGGGGTGATAGGCCTTGATGTTCATCGGCAGCGCCTGGCGCAATGAGGTGAAGCCGGAATGCATCTCCCCGCAAATGGCGCGCGCATGGGCGCGGGCGGCTCGATCGGCGGGCAGGAGGCCCTTGTCGGGCGCAATCTCGTGCAGGAATTCGCCGATGGCGAGAGAGTCCCAGACCCGGACGCCGTCATAGGTGAGGCAGGGCACGAGGACGGAGGGCGAGAGCAGCAGGATCTCGGCGCGGGCGTCCGCATCGTCGGGTTCGACGGTAACTTCGTCGAAATCTATGCCCGCCAGCTTGCACATCAGCCATCCTCGCATAGACCATGAGGAATAGTTCTTGCTACTCAGGGTGAGGGTGGCGGCGGCCATAGGGTCGTTCTCCCTTATCTGCTAAAGGGGAGAGAGCAATCGCCATGCCAGGCGCCGGCTCCGAACCCGCTGAAAGGCGTTCGCGCGCGATGTTATACGATACCTATCAGTTCGTCATGGACGCGTTCGCGGCCTCGCGCGCCTTCGCCGGCTTCGCGGCCGGGCCGATGGGCGCGTTCAACACGACGTTTCCCGCGCTGCCCTTCGCCTGGGGCGGGGCGGCGGCGGAGGCCTATTCGCTGTTCGCCTTCACTCATGAGCGGCCGGATTTCGGGATCGCGCACGTGGAGACGCGTGGCGAGCGCGCGCCGGTGCGCCATGATGTTTCCTTCCAGACGCCGTTCTGCAAGCTGACGCGCTTCGTGCGCGAGGGGGGCGAGGACGACCCCAAAGTGCTGCTGATCGCGCCGATGTCGGGGCATTTCGCGACGCTGCTGCGCGGGACGCTGCGCACGCTGCTCAAGGATTTCCAGGTCTATCTGACCGACTGGACCAACCCGCGCGACGTGTCCGCAAGGGCGGGCGTATTCGGGCTGGAGGCCTATACAAGGCATGTCGCGGATTTCGTGCGCCATATCGGCGAGGATTGTCATGTGGTCGCGGTCTGCCAGCCGACGGTGAGCGCGCTGGCGGCGACCGCCGTGCTGGCGATGGAGGGCGCCAACACGCAGCCCCAAAGTCTGACGCTGATGGCTGGGCCCATCGACGTGCGGGTTTCGTCCAACGGGGTCAACAAGCTCGCCAACGAGAAGCCGATAGAATGGTTTCGCGACAATCTGATCTCCACCGTGCCGCTGCAATGCGCGGGGGCGGGGCGGCGGGTTTATCCGGGATTCGTGCAGCTGTCCGCGTTCATGGCGATGAACGCCGCGCGCCATCAGGGGGCGCTGATTGATCTATGGACTGCGCGGGCCTCGGGAGACCATGCGAAGGCCGACGAAATCGCCGAATTCTACCGCGAGTATTTCGCCGTGATGGACATGACGGCGGAGTTCTATCTGGAGACGGTCGATCAGGTGTTCCAGCGCTGTCTCTTGCCCAAGGGCGAAATGATGTACGACGGTCGGCTCGTCGAGCCGCGCGCGATCCGCAAGACCTTTCTGCTGACGGTGGAGGGCGAGAAAGACGACATCTGCTCTATCGGACAGACGCTCGCCGCGCAGGACCTTTGCACGGGACTGCGCCCTTATATGAAGACGCATCATCTTCAGGCGGGCGTCGGACACTACGGCGTGTTCAACGGACGGCGCTGGGAGGCGCAAGTTTATCCAGTGGTGCGCAATCACATCATGTCGTCGAGGTAGACCTTCGGGAATCCGCGCTTCGTCTTGGCCGGCCTGCACCCGGTCATGCGTGCATTCGCGGAAAGCCAAGCCTGATTGTTTGACAAACAAACATCGGGTGCGCCCGCGCCAGGGTAGGTAAGTCCATGCCTGGAGAGACGGGCCGTCCCGATGCCGCCCACCAATAAATACGCTTGGATATGCGCCGGCGTTGACTCGAGCGTATTTAGAGCTTTGCGCGGCCCATCTGAGCCTAAAAGACAGTCAGGCCGCGTCGCGCCACTACAGTGGTTTCCCTGAACCTTAAAGGTTCGCGCCGTCGAGTCGGTGCGACCGTCTCGTGTACAAATCTGACGGCGAGACGATTCCAGACCGATCGCAAACAGATCGCATCTGGCGGCGATGTCGCCGGCGCAAATTGCGACCTCGACAGTCTGCGCGAAATCGAGACCGCTATGCGGGACCGTGCGCGCTCGTTTCGTCGCGGGCGTCAAACCTACTTGGCGTTCGGCGTTGGCGATGGTCAACGCTTATCGTTCGCCGCAGATTTTCCAAGGTCGGCTCGCGGCGCTAGTGAGCCAACTTCAGGCTGGCTGCCGCCGCAAGATCGGCGATCACGCGCGCCGCCGCGGCGCGAAGAACGACCAGGTCGCCGGTGTTGGCGGCGGCGCCGAACGGCTTGGTTTTGCTGATCGGCCATTCTCATGTGGCGGCCGTCGAGGAAGCCTGGCGGGAGCGCGAAGCGCGCGGCGTGGCGCCTTTCCCCCTGCAAACCGTTTCCTTCGTCGGCAAGCTTGCCGGCCGTCTGGAGAAGGTCGGGGGCGAGGCGAGGCTGGGGGCAGGGCTTTCCGGCCTCATCGTGTCGGCGCTGCAGGCGACGCGGCCAGCGCTCGTCGTCGCCGCCTTCTGGGGCGGCCAGCATTTCCCCCTGTCGGCCGCCAACAACCCGCGCCGGTTCGACTTTCTGGCCCCGGGCGACGACACGGCGTGCGACCCGCAAGCCGAACTCGCTCCCTACGATCTGGTCGAGGCGTTTCTGGCGCGCGAATTCGTTGACGTAACGCTGATGATCGCCGCCGTGCGCGCCGCCTGCGCCGCGCCGATCCTGCTCATTCCCGCCCCGCCGCCGATGCGCGATTTCGTCGCGCTGCCGCTGCGCACCAGCGACCGCGCCGTGGACGCCGAAATCGACCGCTACGGCGTGGCGCCGCCCGCTTTGCGGCGCAAGGTCTGGCGGGTTTGCGATCTTATTTACAAGCAAATCGCCGCGCAGACGGGTGTGCGGCTGGCGCCGACGGCGCCGGGCGTAACGGATGCCGAAGGCTTCCGCCGTCCCCAATTTTATGGCCGCGACTGGATTCACGCCAACGCGGGCTGGGGCGCCCTTGTGCTGGACCAGATTGGCGGGGCTTTGCGGAGCGAGATGGGCCGATGAAGCGCCACGGCTATGACGGGCTGCCCGCGCATTGCTTCTGGAAGGATTCCATCGCGGACATCGCGCCCGCTGAAATCGATCCCGTCGTTCGCACCAAATTCACGCTGTCGCCGCAGGACAAGATCGCCACGGCGGGAAGCTGCTTTGCCCAGCATATCTCGAACTTCCTGTGCGGAACGGGCTTTCATTTCCTCGTCACCGAGAGCGCGCATCCGCTGTTCGCCGACCAGGCGCCGGCGTTCAACTACGGCGTGTTCACCGCCCGATACGGCAACGTCTACACCCCGCGTCAGTGGCTCCAGCTTCTCCAGCGCGCTTACGGCGCGTTCACGCCGGCCGAAAGCTTCTGGCCCGGAAAAGACGGGCGGGCGCTGGACCCATTCCGTCCCGCCATACAGCCGCGCGGCTTCTCAAGCCCAGCCGAAGCGGAGGCCGATCGGCGCCAGCATTTCGCCGCCGTGCGCCGCGCGGTTGAGGAACTCGACGTGTTCGTGTTCACGCTTGGCCTGACGGAAGCCTGGGTCTGCCGGGAAAGCGGCGCGGTTTATCCTGTGTGTCCGGGGGTCGTTGGCGGCGCTTTCGACGAGTCCCGGCATGTGTTCGAGAATTTCGGCGTGGCGGAGACGTTCGCCGACCTCAACGCGGCCATAGCTTTCGTGCGCGCGCGCAACCCCGGCGCCCGCTTCATCCTCACGGTCTCGCCCGTGCCGCTGATCGCGACCGCGCTCGACCGCAGCGCGCTCGTTTCGACGACCTATTCCAAATCGGTTCTGCGGGTGGCGGCGGAGGAAGCGGCGGCGCTTCGCAACGATCCCCGATTTCCGCACGCACATTTCGGGCTGGCGACGCTGGGAAGGGTAGCGCCCGCTTGTCTGGCCGTCATGGATGCGCGGACGCGTTATCCGCACGCGCTCGGCGCGTCGGGGCGCCTCTATCTGATCTGTACGCTCGCAAGGGCCTATGACGAGGCCGGAGACACGGAGCGGGCGTTTGCCGCCGCGCAGGCGGGCGCGGGGCTGAGGAGCGCGCGCGGGCGCGGCGATGCGGCGGGGGAACGCGTGCGCCTCGTCCCCGCCGCGCCCCGGCCGCTCTCCGGCGCGGACGATCCGACCGACAGGCTCGCTTTCGTGTTCGGCCCGCCACGCTCCGGCACGACCTGCTCGAACAGATTTTGGCGAGCCACGGAGACATCGCCGCGCTTGGCGAGACCGAGCTTTTCGCGTCACTTGCCGGGCAGGGCGGGCGACGGGTGAGATCGCGCGCGTCTATCTATCCACGTCGCCGCAGGCCGCCCGCGGGGTCGACAAGTCGCTGGGCTGCGCCGCACATCGGCGCGATCCGCGTCGCGTTTTCGCGCGCGCGATTCGCGCAGGTGCGGCGGAATCCGCTCGACGTGGAAAATCGGCTAAGAGGCGCTGGTCTCGTGGCCCGAACGCGAGGCGCGCGCGTTGTTCGATTTCGTCGGCCTCGACGTTCCGCCATGCTAGCGTGAGGCGTTCGGCGGAGGGATGCATGACGCAAAAGCTTTGGCGGGGCGTGTTTCCCATTGCGCCGACGCCGTTTCTGCCTGACGGTCGCGTGGATTTCGCGAGCCTTGAAAAGCTGGTGGATCATTACGCCGCCATTGGCGCCTCCGGCTGCACGATTCTCGGCATCCTCGGCGAGGCGCCGAAACTCGACTCCGCCGAATCGCTCGACATCGTGAAAGCCTGCGTGCGCCGTGCGCCGATGCCTTTTATCGTCGGCGTCTCCGCGCCGGGCTTCGCCGCAATGCGCGCGCTTGCGCGTGGGGCCATGGAGGCCGGGGCGGCGGGCGTGATGATCGCGCCGCCGTCGCACCTGCGCACCGACGATTCCATCGTCGGCTATTACGCATTGGCTGTCGAGGCCATCGGCGCCGACGCGCCCTTCGTCATTCAGGATTATCCCCTCACGCTTTCGGTGGTGATGACGCCGGGGGTGATCGCCCGCATCGTGAACGACAACCCTTCCTGCGTGATGCTGAAGCACGAAGACTGGCCGGGGTTGGAGAAGATTTCAGCGTTGCGTGGCTTGCAACGCGAAGGCCGGATGCGGCCGATTTCCATCCTCACCGGCAATGGCGGCCTGTTTCTCGACTTCGAAACAGAGCGCGGCGCGGACGGCGCGATGACCGGCTACGCCTTTCCCGAAATGCTGATCGACGTCTTGTCGCTTCCGCGCGACGAAGCGCACGACTTGTTCGACGCGCATCTGCCGTTGCTGCGCTATGAACAACAGCCGGGAGCCGGCCTCGCGGTGCGCAAATACGTGCTGATGAAGCGCGGGCTGCTGGCGCACGATTCCCAGCGCAAACCGGCCGCTTCGATGAGCGCGACCGCGCGCGCGGAGGTGGATTATTTGCTCGGCCGCCTTGCGCGGCGGGACCCCCGCGCGGCCTCAGCCTGCGCGTAGCCACGCTTTCGGGTCGGCGGCGCGCGCGTCGCCCGCGAGCGCGCGCACCAGCTCGTCCATGCTGGCCAGCGAATGGATCGGGCGGAACTCGTCGACGTGGGGCAGCATCGCGCGCAGGCCCCCGGCCCTGGCCGCGAAGCCCTCGAAGCGCAGCAGCGGGTTGAGCCAGATCAGGCGCCGGCAGGACAGATGCAGCCGCTTGATCTCCACGGTTAGTTCGTCGAGGCGATCGCGCTCCAACCCGTCCGTGAACAGCAGCACGATCGCGCCCTGACCCAACACGCGGCGCGACCAGTGCAAGTTAAATTCGTGCAGCGAGGCGCCGATGCGCGTGCCACCCGACCAGTCGCGCGCCTCGGCCGCGCAAGCCGCGAGCGCTTCGTCGGGATCGCGGCGCTTGAGCGCGCGGCTGACGTTGGTGAGCCGCGTGCCGAACAGGAACGTCGAGACACGCCGCGTCTGCCCCAGCACATGCAGGAAATGCAGGAACAGCCGCGTGTAATCGGCCATGGAGCCGGAAATGTCGCAGAGCGCGACGACGGGCGGGGGACGGCGACGCGGCTCACGGAACTCCAGATCGATCACGCCGCGCAGCGAGCCGCGAAAACTGCGGCGCGGATCTACGCGCGCACCCGTGCGCGACGGCGCGAGGCGGCGCGTCCTGCGGCGGTCGTCGGGCATCACGAGCCGCGTGATTTTCACGCGCGCCTCGGCGATCTCGTCGGCGCTCATCTGCGCGAAATCGCGGGTTTGCAACACTTCGAGCGCAGACATGGTGAGGCGGGAATCGATCTCGCGCCCGGGCGGCTCTGGCGGGGCGCTGGGCGGCGATTTGAACAGCGCGTCGGCGACCCGCGCCGCCCCGGCCCGAGACGTGGGCGGCTTGGCCTGCGGCGGCGCATGCGGCATCATCGCGGCGACCAGCGTTTCGCTTAAACCCCCACGCTTCCAGAAGAGGTCGAAGATCGGGTCGAAAAGCAGCGTGTGTTCGTGTTTCTTGACGAAGACCGCATGCAGCGCCGCACGGAAATCCGCGCGCCGGTCGAAGCCCACCGCCTCCGCTGCGGCCAGAGCATCCAGCGCCGCGCCGGGGCCGACGGGCAGGCCGGCGTCGCGTAGCGCCCGCGCGAAATGCAGGATGTTTTCGGGCAGCGCGCCTGTCATCATGGCGTCAGGCAAGCGCCGCAGACAGAACGTCGGCGCGCGCGCCCTCGATCAATTCGGCCGCCTTCGGCCCCTGGATGCGGGCGATGTCGTCCTGATATTTGAGCAGCACGCCCAACGTGTCGTTGACCGCTTGCGGGTCGAGGCTCACCGCATCGAGCGCGGTCAGCGCGCTCGCCCAATCGAGCGCCTCCGCCACGCCCGGCGCCTTGAACAGGTCCTGTTCGCGCAACCGTTGCACGAAGGCGACCAGTTCCGCCGTCAGCCGCGCCGGCGCGTCCGGCGCCTTGGCCATGAGGATCGCGCGTTCGCGCGCGGCGTCGGGATAGCCGACCCAATGGTAGAGGCAGCGCCGCTTCAGCGCGTCGTGGATTTCGCGCGTTCGGTTGGAGGTGACGATGACGATGGGCGGGGCGGGCGCCTTGATGACGCCAAACTCGGGAATGGTCACCTGAAAATCCGACAGCACTTCGAGCAGATAGGCCTCGAACGCTTCGTCCGCGCGATCGATCTCGTCGATCAGCAACACCGGCGGGCCATGCTCCTGCGGCTCCAGCGCCTGCAACAGCGGACGTCGGATCAGATAGCGTTCGGCGAAAATGTCGCCCTCGATCCGCTCCCGGTCATGCTCGCCTGCGGCCTCCGCGAGGCGGATCGCCATCATCTGCGCGGGGTAATTCCATTCATAGACGGAGGTCGAGACGTCGAGCCCCTCATAGCATTGCAGGCGGATCAACTTGCGCCCCAGCGCCGCCGCCAGCACCTTGGCGATCTCGGTTTTGCCGGTACCCGCCTCGCCTTCCAGCAGGATCGGACGGCCGAGCTTCAATCCCAAAAACACCACCGTCGCCAGCGCGCGCTCGGCGACGTAATGCGCGCGCGCCAGCAGCGCGAGGGTGTCGTCCACGGAGCGGGGAAGTTCGTCAGGCTTGGCGTTCATGCGGCAAGTGACCCAGGGTTGAAGTCGATCTCATACAGACGTTTTGTCCAGCCGTCAGCGCCGCGTCGCCCAGATCAGCCAAAGCGCCACAACGGCCAGCAGGATCGCCATCGCTTTGCGCAGCCGCACGGCGGACGTACCGCTGAAACCCGCGCCAGTGCGCAAGAAGCCGGACAGGACGACGACCCCCAGATGAACGAGGGTGGCGACGGCGACATAAGCGGCGACCAAAGTCAGCAATTGCTGCGTCGTATCCCGCGCGGCGTCGATAAACTGCGGCGGCGCCGCTAGGTAGAAAAGGGCCGCTTTGGGATTGAGGATGTTGGAGACTAGGCCACGGCCAAAGGCCCCAAGCGCGACCGGGCCTGCCTTGTCTTCGGCCTCGGCGCCGCGCCAAGCGTCCCACGCGAGCCATAGCATGAACGCCGCGCCGCCCCATCGTAAAAGCGAGTAGATGGTTGGCGACGCTTCAATAAGGCGCGCCAACCCGAAAGAGGCGAGCACTCCCAGCACGGCGAGGCCTATGGCCACGCCGGCGACCGCGCTCAGGCCGACCCAAACGCCACGCGCGACCGTCAACGCGGCCAGATAGGTCATGTTGGGGCCGGGCGTCAGTTCGATCAGCAGCGCGGCGAGGATAAACTCATTGAGCCGCGCCGCTTCGATCAACGCCCCCGTCCTGTTACGCGGACGCGACCGCCCGCCGCGCCATTACGCCGACCAGCTGCGCGCGGTAATCCGCATCCGCATGCAGATCGGTGATCAATTCGTCCGGCGAAACTTTGATGTCTTTGATCGCGTCGGCCGAGAAATTCGCCGTCAGGGCCTCTTCAAACGCGCTCTCGCGATAGACGCCGCCAGAGCTTGCGCCCGTCACCGCGACGCGCACGCCGCCCTTGGTCTTGGCGACGAACACGCCTGCCATCGCGTAGCGAGAAGCCGGGTTGCGGAATTTCTGGTAGGCCGCCTTCTCGGGAATCGGGAACTTCACCTTGGTGACGATCTCGTTCTCTTCCAGCGCCGTCTCGAACATTCCCTGAAAATAATCGTCCGCCGCGATCTCGCGGCGGTCGGTGACGATGGTGGCGCCCAGCGCGAGCGCGGCGGCGGGATAATCGGCCGCAGGGTCGTTGTTGGCGAGGCTGCCGCCCAGCGTGCCGCGATGGCGTACGGCGGGGTCGCCGATCCAGCCCGCCAGCGCCGCCAGCGCGGGCAGGGCCTGCTTCACCGTTTCGTTAGCCGCAACCTCGGCGTGCGTCGTCATCGCGCCGATGACGAGCGCGTCGCCCTCATGCGTGACGCCCGCAAGCCCCGCAACCTTGCGCAGGTCCACGAGCACTGAGGGCGTCGCGAGACGCTGCTTCATGGTCGGCAACAGGGTCTGCCCCCCGGCGAGCAGCTTGGCGTCATCCTGCGCAAGCGCCGTCAGCGCGTCCGCGACCGAGGAGGGCGCGGCATATTCGAAAGCATGCATGTAAATCTCCGTAATCTAGGCTTTTTACGGGGCTATTCGGCAGCCAGCGCCGGCGCGCCCATGTCGCGCGCGCCCTGGGCGATGGATTTTACGATGTTGTGATAGCCGGTGCAGCGGCAGAGATTGCCTTCCAACTCGTGACGGATCGTCGCGTCGGCGAGATCGTGTCCCAACCGGTTGACCATGTCGACGCCGGTCATGACCATGCCCGGCGTACAGAACCCGCATTGCAGACCGTGATTGTCCTGAAACGCCTGTTGCATCGGATGCAGTGCGGCGCCCTGCGCAAGCCCTTCTATGGTCGTCACTTGCGCGCCCTCGCAGGCGAGCGCCAGCATCGTGCAGGACTTCACCGCGCGGCCGTCGAGATGCACCACGCAGGCCCCGCATTGCGAGGTGTCGCAGCCGACGTGCGAGCCTGTCAGCCGCAACGTCTCCCGAAGAAATTGCACAAGCAGGGTGCGCGGCTCCAGGTCCGCCGTCACGGCCTTGCCATTCACCGTCATCGCCACCTGAACCATAAGGGAAGATCCTCTTCAGCGGTCCCGCCGCGCGCCAGGCGTCTCTGCGAAGCGCCTGCGGCCGCGCGGATGCATGACGCCCGCGTTCGGCCTCGTCAATGGGAAAAGCCGTCGATATGTAGACTTGGATATAGCGCAATTCCTTGGCTCGCGACCGCCCGATTAGCGTCGTCCCCGCCGCGCCCGGCGTTTCTCTCGCGGGGCGTCCGCCCGCACAATTTCGTGCGCAAGGAGCGAACCTAAAGCGGGTTGAAGCGTTTGATTGCGTAGCTGAAAGGCCAGACCAAAGGCGTCCCGCCATTTGCAAGGTCCCGCCAGCCCCTCAAGCTCTTGCGAGGCGTCATGCTCACCATCCTGCTCATCGTCCTCATCGTCCTCGCTCTGGGAGGCGGTGGTTATGCGTGGCGTTCGGGGGGCCCGTACTACGGCGGCGGCATCGGGATCGGCGGCATACTCCTCATCCTGATCGTCTTTTGGCTGTTCTTTGGCGGCGTCGGCGGCGTCCACGCCTAGCCTGCGGCTAATTGACGACTCCGCTTCTGTAGTCGTCGGCGCAGCATTCCCACGCTCGCTTGCTCACGTTCGCTTGACCGCAGCTTAAAAAAGCGTCAATTCCCATGGCGTCGTCGCACGTCGATTGCGACGGCGTATGGGGGAAGCGGTCGGGACGAGCAGGCGACGCCGAGGCCCCTTGGGGTTGGCGCGTTTCGTGCAGGCGGCCCGAGAAGCGCGGACGGCGCTCTACAGGGGCAAATCGCCGCATGGATAATTTGATCCAGCAGCTCATTAACGGGCTGACGTTGGGGTCCATATATGGGCTCATAGCCATCGGGTACACGATGGTGTTTGGCATTATCGGCATGGTCAATTTCGCCCATGGCGACGTATTCATGCTCTCCTCCTTCATCGCGCTGATCGTCTTTTTGTTCTTCACGAAGACGCTGGGTATGGGCTTTCTGCCGCTGGTGCTCGTCGTGGTGCTGATTGCGGCGATGGGGCTGACTTCGGCGTGGAACTGGTCCATCGAGCGTCTCGCCTATCGCCCGTTGCGCGGTTCGTTTCGGCTCGCCCCGCTCATCTCCGCCATCGGCATGTCCATCTTTCTTTCGAATTTCGTGCAGGTGGCTCAGGGACCGCGCAACAAGCCGATCGCGCCGATGTTCGCCGAGATCGTCAATTTCCACTTCGGAGAACACACGATCTCCCTGCAAATCCGCCAGATGGTGATCGTCGTGGTGACGGCGGGGCTGTTGGGAGTGTTCTGGTA
This sequence comes from Hyphomicrobiales bacterium, assembly GCA_043784465.1. Lineage (GTDB taxonomy): Bacteria > Pseudomonadota > Alphaproteobacteria > Rhizobiales > Beijerinckiaceae > Roseiarcus. The sequence continues at coordinate 13,147 of JAYVYJ010000131.1, read as the reverse complement.
TCTGGTTCAGCGCACCAATCTGGGCCGCGCCCAGCGCGCCTGCGAGCAGGACCGCAAGATGGCGGCGCTGATCGGCGTGGACGTCGACCGCACGATCTCAATTACATTCATCATCGGCGCAGCGCTCGCCGCCGTCGCTGGCTGTATGTACGTGCTGCAATATGGCGTGGTGAATTTCGCCGACGGCTTTTTGCCCGGCGTCAAGGCGTTCACGGCTGCGGTGCTGGGCGGGATCGGCTCGTTGCCGGGTGCGGTGCTCGGCGGGTTGATGATCGGCCTGATCGAGACGCTATGGCAGATGATTCCGACACAGGGCGTCCCTGAGTACAAAGACGTCGCGGCGTTCTCGATCCTCGCCATCACCCTCATCTTCATGCCGTCCGGCCTTTTGGGCCGACCCGAAATTGAGAAGGTCTGAACATGGCGGCCGATGACGCGAAAGGCGCGGGAGGCGCGCTGAAGGAAGCCGTGTTCGCCGCGCTGGTGACGCTGGCGCTCTGCACGCCCATCATCATGTTCAAGACCGAGTCCGACGCCAACGACGGCGCTTTGATGCTGATCTTCCGGCCGGTCGCGGTCATCGTCTTCATGGCCATCGCCTTTGTCGGGCGGTTTCTCGTGGTCAGCGCAGGCGTACGGCCGGCCCGCGCGAAGGCGACCCCGAACGTGGGCGCGCCAACGGGCTTTGGCGCCTTCGCGGGTCAGGTGATCGGGCCGTTGGGGCTGGCGTTCCTGTTCGTCTATCCCGCCGTCGTCGTCTATTTCCTCGGCGCGGGCGGGGCGCTCAAATGGGTCGACAGCTACGGCATCCAGATATTGATCTACGTCATGCTGGGCTGGGGCCTCAACATCGTCGTTGGCCTCGCGGGCCTGCTCGACCTTGGCTACGTCGCCTTCTACGCCGTGGGCGCTTACGCCTACACGCTGCTGGCGACGACGTACGGATTGTCGTTCTGGATTTGCCTGCCGATCGCGGGCGTTCTGGCCGCCCTGTGGGGCATGATTCTCGGCTTCCCGGTGCTGCGTCTGCGTGGCGACTATCTCGCCATCGTCACGCTGGCGTTCGGCGAGATCATCCGCACGGTGCTGATCAACTGGACGGCGTTTTCGGGCGGCTCGGCAGGCATCAGCTCCATCCCCAAGATCACTTTCTTCGGGCTTCGCTTCGCTGACGCCGACGACGGCTTCGACGCGTATTTCGGGCTGGACTATTCGCCGATACACGGCAAACTGTTCCTCTATTACGTCATCCTGCTGCTGGCGCTTTTGACGAATTTCGTCACGCTACGGCTACGCCGCCTTCCCATCGGGCGCGCGTGGGAAGCCTTACGCGAGGATGAAATCGCCTGCCGGTCGCTGGGCATCAACACAACCAACACGAAACTCACCGCCTTTGCGCTGGGGGCGTTTTTCGGCGGGCTGGCGGGTTCGTTCTTCGCGGTACGGCAGGGCTTTGTCAGTCCCGAGAGCTTCACTTTCAACGAATCGGCGACCATCCTCGCCATCGTCGTGCTGGGCGGCATGGGCAGCCAGATCGGCGTCGCGCTGGCGGCGGTGTTCCTCGTCGGCGGATTCGAGATGCTGCGCGAACTCGGGTGGCTGACGGACCTGATGTCGACGTGGTTTGGCGTCGCCAATTTCGATCCCACCCAATATCGCGGGCTTCTGTTTGGTCTGGCGATGGTGGTGATGATGGTGGTGCGCCCGCGCGGCTTCGTTTCGACGCGCTCGCCCTCGATTTATCTGACGAGGCGCACGGCCGTTTCCGGCGATCTCGTGAAGGAAGGACACGGCTGATGCGCTGGCAGAGCGACCCCCTGCTCGTCGTCGAGCATCTGACTATGCGCTTTGGCGGCCTCACCGCCGTCAACAAGCTGTCGTTTCAGGTGGGGCGCGGCGACATCACCGCCCTCATCGGCCCCAACGGAGCGGGCAAGACGACGGTGTTCAACTGCGTCACCGGCTTTTACAAGCCGACGGAAGGACGTCTCGCGCTGGCGCGAACCGGGGCCGCCGACCGCGTCGCGGTCGAGGCGCTGACGCGCTCCTCACGGCGCAGCGCCAGGATCGGCGACAACGAGGTTTACCTGCTCGAACGCATGCCGGGCCATCTGATCGCCCATCATGCGAAGGTCGCGCGCACGTTCCAGAACATCCGGCTGTTTCAGGGCATGACGGTGTTGGAAAACCTGATGGTCGCCCATCACAACCAACTGATGAAGGCGAGCGGGTGGACAGTTCTGGGCCTCGTCGGCGCCCCGCATTATCGCAAGACGGAGGCGTGGGCGGTGGACAGGGCCAAATACTGGCTCGATAAGATCGGTCTGTTTGATCGCGCCGACGATCCCGCAGGCGAATTGCCTTATGGCGCGCAACGGCGGCTCGAGATCGCCCGCGCGATGTGCGCCGACCCTGTGCTGCTGTGTCTGGACGAGCCGGCCGCCGGCCTCAATCCGCGCGAGAGCCTCGAACTCAACACGCTTCTCAATACGATTCGCGATACGCACGGCGTTTCGATCTTGCTGATCGAGCATGACATGTCGGTGGTGATGAAGATTTCCGATCATGTCGTCGTGCTCGATTACGGCACCAAGATTTCCGACGGGACGCCCCAGGAAGTGCGCGAGGACCCCAAGGTCATCGCCGCCTATCTCGGCGTCGCCGACGAGGAGGAACTCGCCGAGGTCGAAGCGGAGATTCAGGCATGAGCGCGGAAGCGGAGTTGCAAAAATGAGCGCGCCGCTGCTGCAATTGCGCGGGATCGAGACGTTTTACGGCAAGATTCAGGCGCTCAAGGGCATCGACCTCGACGTCAACGAGGGCGAGATCGTCACGCTGATAGGCGCCAACGGCGCCGGCAAGTCCACCACCATGATGACGATCTTCGGCACGCCGCGCGCGCGCAAGGGCACGATTACGCTTAACGGGACCGACATCACCAACCTGCCCGCGCACAAGATCGCGCGAATGTCGATTGCGCAATCGCCCGAAGGGCGACGCATCTTCCCACGCATGACGGTCTACGAAAACCTCCAGATGGGGGCCTCCATCGACGGCTTCGCGCATTTCGACGCAGACCTCGATCAGGCCTATCGCATGTTCCCGCGCCTGAAGGAGCGCGCCAGCCAGCGCGGCGGCACGCTCTCGGGCGGCGAGCAACAGATGCTGGCGATTGCGCGCGCGCTAATGACGCGGCCCAAGCTGCTGCTGCTGGACGAGCCGTCGCTGGGCCTCGCGCCGCTGATCGTGAAGGGCATTTTCTCGGCGATACAGGAACTCAACCGCACGCAAGGGTTGTCGGTGTTCCTCGTCGAGCAGAACGCGTTTCATGCGCTCAAGCTGGCGCATCGTGGCTATGTGATGGTCAACGGCTCGATTACGATGAGCGGCACGGGCAAGGAGTTGCTGGCGCGGCCGGAAGTGCGCGCCGCCTATCTTGAAGGAGGGCACTGATGCTCAACTACCTGTTGCCCGAGACCGGCGGCGTCGAAATCTCGCTTCGCCTGTTCATCGACTTTCTCAGTCTTCTTGCGGCGATGGCGGCGGGGCGTTCGTTCGCCAATTCGTGGAGCCCGCTGGCGCTGGTCGTGCCTTCCGCGCTGGCGCTGGCGGGGGCCATGCATTTCCTGCATGCGGCGCTGTTCGAGGAAGATCTGTTCTCGGGCTATTATTTCGGCGTGACGTTCGTCGTTCTTCTGTTCTTCGCCGCGTTTGGATACCGGGCGAAGCGCGCCATGCAAATGGGATCGCAGTATCGCTGGCTGTTCCACACCGAAGGGATTTTCTGGACCCCGAGGCCGCAGGTTTAACCTTGCTCTTTACAATATTTCGGCGTGCGTCCGCTCACAGGCGCGTGACTCCGAGCGGAAAACAGGCTTAACTCGAGGTTAGAAACAGGGCGCGGACGGCGCTCTGGATCTGTTTCACTGGGAGATCCATAGCATGAATAAAATCGGGTTGTCGGGCGTTTTGCTCGCCGCCGGCCTCGCGTTCGCGGGCTCGGCCTCGGCCGACGTCAAGATGGGCGTCGCCGGGCCTGTAACAGGCCCCAACGCCTCCTTCGGCGCGCAGTTGACCCAGGGCGTCGGTCAGGCGGCTGAGGACTTCAACAAGTCGGGCGGCATCCTTGGCCAGAAAATTGTGGTCTCGACGGGCGACGACGTGTCCGATCCCAAGCAGGGCGTGTCGGTCGCCAACAAGTTCGTCGGCGACGGCGTCAAGTTCGTGGTTGGGCACTTCAACTCGGGCGTCACGATCCCCGCTTCGGAAGTCTACGCCGACAACGGCGTTTTGTTCATCACGCCTTCGGCGACCAACCCCAAGGTCACCGACCGCAAGCTGTGGGACGCCTTCCGCACCTGCGGCCGCGACGACCAGCAGGGCAAGCTGTGGGCCGATCTCGCGCTTGGCAAGCTGAAGGACAAGAAGATCGCCATCATTCACGACAAGACCCCATACGGGCAGGGTCTGGCCGACGCGGCCAAAGGCTTCATGAACGCCGGCGGCAAGAAGGAAGTGCTCTACGAGGGCATCAACCCCGGCGAGAAGGACTATTCGGCGGTCGTTTCGAAGGTCAAGGCTTCGGGCGCGGAATTTCTGATGTGGGGCGGCCTGCACACCGAAGGCGGTCTGCTGGTTCGCCAGATGCGCGACCAGGGCCTCAAGACGGTGATGATCTCGGGCGACGGCATCACCGACGACGAGTTCGCGCAGATTGGCGGCCCCGGCGTCGAAGGTACGATGATGTCGTTCGGCCCCGAGCCGCGCAACAACCCGAACGCCAAAGACGTGATCGCCGAGTTCAAGGCCAAGAACTACGATCCGCAGGGCTATACGCTTTACAGCTACGCCGCCATGCAGATCTTCAAAGAAGCCGCCGAGGCGACCAAGTCGCTCGACGCCAAGAAAATGGCCGAATACATGCACTCTGGCAAGACCTTCAAGACGGTCATCGGCGACATCTCCTATGACAAGAAGGGCGACCGCACGAACGTAGATTACGTCTGGTACGTCTGGGAAAAGGGCGCCGACGGCAAGACCACCTATCACGAGCAAAAGTGATCTTCGATTTGCGTGGCCGTTGACGCTGGTTTTATAACATCTTGGAGCGCCCGCCGTTTTGGCGGGCGTTTTTGTGAGGCGAGCATGGCTTTGGAGCTGCGGCCCAAGTGCGAATATTGCGATCGCGATCTGCCGCCCGAATCTGCGCAGGCGCGCATCTGCACTTTCGAATGTACGTTCTGCGCCGATTGCGTGCAGACCAAACTTTACAACGTCTGCCCCAATTGCGGCGGCGGTTTCGTGCCGCGCCCGATCCGCCCGGCGCGCGAATGGCGCCCCGGTCTTTCGCGCGTCACGCGACCTCCGTCGACGCAGCGCAGGCGGCTGGCGTTTTCGGTCGAGGACATCGCCGAATTTTCGGCCGGCATCGCAAATATCCCGCCCGAGGCCCGTTGACGGCCAAATCGGTGGCGTCGCGACGCCATTTTGTCTAAGAGGAAAGCCGAGAGTCTTTCGTCGCACGTCTAAGGGCGACTGGCGCCCTCTGGCCGCTGAACCAAGACCGGGCGGCGAAGAGTGGAACATCGTGGTTTGAGGAGTGGTCCATGTCGGGTCGGGATATCGTGATCGCCAGCGCCAAGCGCACGGCGGTCGGTTCGTTTAACGGCAAGTTCGCCAACACCCCGGCGCATGATCTCGCCGCCGCCGCCATCACGGCCGCGCTCGCCGCCGCCAACGTGGCCGCTGCGGAAGTGGACGAGGTGATCCTCGGCCAGATTCTGGGCGCCGCGCAGGGGCAAAACCCGGCGCGTCAGGCGGCGATGAAGGCGGGCGTCCCGCAGGAGGCGACGGCGTTCTCGCTCAACCAGCTTTGCGGCTCAGGCCTGCGCGCCGTCGCCATCGGCCTCCAGCAGATCGCCAACGGCGACGCGAAGGTGATCGTCGCGGGCGGCATGGAATCCATGTCGATGGCGCCCCACGCCGCGCATCTGCGCAGCGGCCAGAAGATGGGCGACCTCAAATTCACCGACACGATGCTGAAAGACGGCCTGATCGACGCCTTCCAGGGCTATCACATGGGCGTCACGGCCGAGAACGTCGCCGCCAAATGGCAGATCAGCCGCGAAGATCAGGACCGCTTTGCGACCGCCTCGCAAAACAAGGCGGAGGCCGCGCAGAAGGCCGGCAAGTTCAGGGACGAGATCGCGCCGTTCACGATCACCACCCGCAAGGGCGACGAGATCGTGAGCGAGGACGAGTTCATCCGCCCCGGCACGACCTACGAGGCGCTGGCCAAGTTGCGCCCCGCCTTCAACAAGGAAGGCTCGGTGACGGCGGGCAACGCTTCGGGCATCAACGACGGCGCCGCCGCGCTGGTGCTGATGACGCGCGAGGAGGCCGAAAAGCGCGGCCTCAAGCCGCTGGCGACCGTAGTTTCGTGGGCGACGGCGGGCGTCGATCCGGCGGTGATGGGTTCGGGGCCGATCCCGGCGTCGCGCAAGGCGTTGCAGAAGGCCGGTTGGTCGGTCAAGGATCTCGATCTCGTCGAGGCCAACGAGGCGTTCGCGGCGCAGGCTCTCGCCGTCAACAAGGATCTGGGCTGGAACCCCGACATCGTCAACGTCAACGGCGGCGCCATCGCCATCGGCCATCCCATCGGCGCCTCGGGCGCGCGCGTGCTGACGACGCTGTTGCACGAGATGGTGCGCCGCGATGCGCACAAGGGTCTGGCGACACTGTGCATCGGCGGCGGCATGGGCATTGCGCTGACCGTCGAACGCTGACGTCACAAGGGGCCGGGGGCCTGTAGAGCCCCCGCCTTCGGGAGTGAAACCACAAGGAGTTCGCTATGAGCAGGGTTGCTGTCGTCACCGGGGGCACGCGCGGCATCGGGGAAGCGATTTCGAAGGCGCTATTGGCGGCCGGCTACAAGGTCGCCGCCACTTATCACGGCAATGACGAGGCGGCGGCGAAGTTCAAGGCCGCGACCGGCTGCAATGTCTACAAGTGGGACGTCAGCGATTTCAACGCCTGCGCCGAAGGTCTGGCGAGGGTCGAGAGCGATCTCGGGCCGGTCGACGTGCTGGTCAATAACGCCGGCGTCACCAAGGACGGGTTTTTTCACAAGATGACGCCCGAGCAATGGTACGGCGTCATCAACACCAATCTCAATTCGCTGTTCAACATGACGCGACCCGTGTGGGAAGGCATGCGCAGCCGCAAGTTCGGCCGCGTCATCTGCATCTCCTCGGTCAACGGGCAAAAGGGGCAGGCGGGGCAGGTCAATTATTCCGCCGCCAAGGCGGGCGACCTCGGCTTCGTCAAGGCGCTCGCGCAGGAGGGCGCGCGGGTCGGCGTCACCGTCAACGCAATTTGCCCCGGCTATATCGCCACGGACATGGTCAAGGCGATTGCGCCGGACGTGATCGCCAAGAATATCCTGCCGCATATCCCCGTCGGTCGCCTTGGCGAGCCGGAGGAGATCGCGCGCGCCGTGGTGTTCCTGGCTTCCGACGACGCCGGCTTCATCACGGGCTCGACGCTTTCGGCCAACGGCGGCCAGCACATCGCCTAAAGCGCGTTCAGATGATTTCCGGCTCCGGCGCTTTGGCGGCGGGGCCGCGCAGCGGTCGCTCCTCCATCGCGGCGAAAAACAGGAAGCTGGCGGCGATGGCCGCCGCCATCAGCCCGAAAGCCACGCGAAACGCCGTCATCGCCAGAGCGGGGTCGGTTTTGGCGCCCGCGCCGGGTTCGGCCAAGCCGTAGGAGAAAATCACCGCGCCAAAGACAGCGACGCCGAGCGCCGAGCCGAGACTGCGCACGAAGGCGAGCGTCGCCGTCGCCGCGCCCATGTCGCGCGGGTCGACGGCGTTTTGCACGCAAACGGTTAGCGTGGGGAAGAGAGCGCCGAGGCCGAGGCCGTAGAACAGCACGACGCCCAGCGCGCCCCAGAGGCCCAGGACGGGCGCGAACAAGGCCAACGCCGCGAGCGCCGCCGCGGCGACGGGCAGGCCCATCATGCCCATTATCTTGTAGTGCCGGATGCGAGGCAGGTTGAGCCCTGTGAAGTTGGAGCCGACGACGCTCCCGCCCAGCACGACGATGAGGCCGAGGCCCGACGACGTCGGATCGAGGCTAAGGCATAGCTCGAAATAGAGCGGCAGATAGACGGTTGCGGCGATATAGACGAGCATGCCGAAGAACATCGCCCCCGCCGCTTTGTCGACGACGCGATTGGCGAAAATATCGAGCGGGATCAGGGGTTCTGGCGCGCGCCGCAGATGCGCGACGAAAGCGACGCCCAGCACGAACGCCGCCGCGCCCAGGCCCACGACCAGCGGCGATCCCCATGGCGCCTGCCCGCCGCCCAGCGTCAGCATCATCATCAACGCCACCGAGGAGCCCACGACCAGCGCGCCGCCGAGCCAGTCAAGCCTGTGGGGACGGCGCACTTGCGGGAGATCGCGCAGCAGACGGTCGCAGAGCCCGTAAGCCAAGGCGCCGATGGGCAGGTTTAGCCAGAAAATCACGGTCCAGGACGAATATTGCGCCAGAAATCCGCCCAGCGCCGGCCCAGCGACGCTGGCGGCCGCCCAGACGGTCGTGATGTAGACAACGTATTGCGCACGCTCGCGCGGGGACGCGATGTCGGCGACCACAGTTTGCGCCAACGCGAGCAACCCGCCGCCGCCCACGCCCTGCAATCCGCGCGCGACGATCAGCGTCGCCATGTTGGGCGCGAGCGCGCAGGCGACGGAGCCCAGCAGGAACAGGCTCAGGGCGATCAGAAGGATGGGGCGGCGGCCGTGAATGTCGGATAGTTTGCCATAAAGCGGCGTGACGGCGGTCGAGGTGACGAAATAGGCCGAGACGACCCAGGGGAGGAACGCCGCGCCGCCCAAAGCCGCACCGATGGTGGGCAGCGCCGGGGCGACGATGGTCGAATCGAGCGCGGCGAGAAACATCGCCAGCATCACGCCGATGACGATGTTGCGTTTGGCGACGCGGTCGAGCACGCGGGGCAGAGGGGCGTTCACGCTTGTCCTGGAGCTTGGGGAGGGTCGCCGCGACATGCGCCCATAAAGGGCGTCCCGCAACGGGTGAACGCCCGCCCGCCCGGCAAAGATTTGTGATCGGCGCGATTAAGGGGCGAGCAGGCCCTCGATTTCGGCGATATGGCTCGCGGTCGCCTCGTAGATCTTGCGCTCGGCGGCGCGGTAGGCGGCGACGATGCGCAGGCCGCCCGCCGTCAGCACGGCGCCCCCGCCCTTGGCCCCGCCCGGTTGGGCACGCACGACCGGTTCGGCGAACTGGCGGTTCAATTCGTCGATCAGCATCCAGGCGCGGCGGTACGACATTTTGTGACGCCGTCCGGCCGCCGAAATCGACCCCGTGGCGGCGATCGCCTCCAGCAGCGCGATCTTGCCGGGGCCGAGCTTGCGCTCGGGCGTAAAGTCCAGACGAATCGTCAGCCGCGTGGTCACCAGCGCATGTCCTCCCCGATGTCACTATGCACGAGGCTCAAGCTCAACGCACCCAGGTAAGCTTGCGCGCGGCGCGCGTGACCGCCGTATAAAGCCAGCGTGCGCGATGCTCGCGGAACGCGCCGGATTCGTCGAACAGCGCGACATGGTCCCATTGAGACCCCTGCGCCTTGTGGACGGTGAGTGCGTAACCGTAGTCGAATTCGTCGGATTCGCGTCGTACAGGGTAGGGCAGGTCGGCCTCCTTACCCTCGAAGAACGCCTTGTGAACGGCGACGGCGACTCCCTTGCGCTCGGCTTCATCCTCGGAATCGAGCGCCAGCTTGACGTAGTCGTTGGTCAACCCGCGCGCTTCCGCCACGCGCCAGAGGCCGCCGTTCAACAGGCCCTTCTCGCGGTCGTTGCGCAGGCACACGATCTTGTCGCCCGGCGTCGGCAGCAGAGCGTCGCGCCCCGCCAGCGCCCGCAGGCGCTGGTTATAGGCGCGGCGCGTCTTGTTGAGGCCGACGAGCACCTGATCGGCCCCGCGCACGATCTCCGCGTTGACCTCCGCGCGGCGGATTACGCAGCTCTCGCCATAGACGCCATACTCCACCGAGCCGCCTTCGCGTATCGTCTGGGCGAGGCGCACGATGGGGTTGTCCGCCGCCTGGCGGTGGATTTCGGTCAGCATCACGTCGGGCTCGCCGCTGGTAAAAAAGCCGCCGCCCTGCACGGGGGGAAGCTGGGCGGGGTCGCCGAGCACAAGCACCGGCTTGCCGAAGGAAAGCAGGTCACGCCCGACCTCCTCGTCGACCATCGAGCATTCGTCGATCACGATCAGCGCCGCGCGCGACGCCGGGCCCTCCTTGTTGAGCTTGAAGCTCGGCTTGCCCTGCTTGTCCTCGCTCGCATTGTAAATCAGCGAATGGATGGTGGAGGCGCCGACGCAACCCTTGGAGCGCAGCACCAGCGCGGCCTTGCCGGTGTAGGCGGCGAAGGCGACGCGGCCCGACGCCTGCTCGGCGATGTGGCGCGCGAGCGTGGTCTTGCCGACGCCCGCATAGCCGAACAGCCGGAATACGGGCGTTTCGCCGGCCTTCAGCCACCTGCCCACGGAGTCGAGGGCGGCGCTCTGTTGCGGGGACCAGCGCGGCGCGGCGCCGCGCGGGCGTGGAGGCGCGGGCGCCTCCACAGGGACTGGCGGTGCGGAGCGGGCGCGCGCTTTCTTCACGACGTTCGGAGCGGCGCCTTCGGCAGGTGGGCTTTCGGGCCCGACCGCGGCCTTGCAGCGCGGGCACACCGGGCGGCGGCCAAGATCGTAGAATCGCGCGCCGCAAGTGGGGCATTGTCGTTTTACGCCGAGGCTCACGTTTGGCTTTTTCCGTTAGTCAGGCATTCAGCTTTGCCGCGCAGCCTCATGAGCGGCGGAGGCGCCAGACTTGAGGGTCGCACTTGAAGCGCGCGGGAGACCGCACATATCATGACCAGACGCGTCGCCTAACGGGGCGTTTCTGGATACGCTGGCAGGCCGTCGCGTTCGCGCGAGACCGGGCCGGCAAAGCGCCTGGCTGGGGCTTTCGACATGGTGCGATTGACGACGATGGGTTCGCCTTTTCTTCTCGGCTTCGACGAGATGGAGCGGGCGCTCGAAAGGGCGGCCAAGACGGGCTCGGACGGGTATCCTCCCTACAATATCGAGCGGCTCCCCGCCGCGTCCGCTCAGCCGGATCGCATCCGGATCACCTTGGCCGTCGCGGGCTTCGCCCGCGAGGACATCGAGGTGACGCAGGAGGAGAGCCAGCTGTGGATTCGCGGTCGTCAGCGCGACGACAAGTCCCGCGAATACATTCATCGCGGGATCGCCGCACGGCAATTTCAGCGCAGTTTCCTTCTGGCCGAAGGCTGTCAGGTGCTGGGCGCGGAGCTGGCTAACGGCCTGCTGTGGATCGACGTCGTGAAACCTCAGCCGGACAGGGTCGTAAAGAAGATAAGCATACAGGCGCGAGACTAAAGGTTCGCGCGAAGGAGAAAAATAATGAGCGCTCACGCCATCGTCGCAGACCTCACGCCGCAGGAATTCGCCCACCTCGGCGCCGGGGCCGTCGCCTATCTCAAGACGATCCGCTCGGAAGACGCGCAGCGGCTGTTTCCCAACGCGCCGCAGATCCGCCCCGGTCTGCAATTGTTCGCGCTGCTGAGCGCCGACGGCTCGCCGATCCTGCTGACGGACTCCAAGGACGCGGCCATCGCCAACGCTTGGGAGCACCAGTTAGAGACGGTAAGTTTGCATTAACTGTTGATTGCTTGCGCGGCGGACTCCACCCGCCGCGCGGGATCGTCTATCCCCCGCGTCAGGAGCCGGGGACATGCAGGTTTATCTCGATCTTGTGCGCGAGGCGCTCGACCACGGGGTTGTCAAGGGCGACCGTACAGGTACGGGGGTGCGCTCGCTTTTTGGCCGTCAAATGCGGTTCGACCTGCGCGCGGGGTTTCCGCTGGTCACGACCAAACGCCTGCATCTCAAATCCATCGTCCATGAATTGCTGTGGTTTCTCGCCGGCGACACCAACGTCGCCTATCTCAAGGGGAACGGCGTCGGCATCTGGGACGAATGGGCCGACGAGCACGGCGACCTCGGCCCGGTCTATGGTCAACAATGGCGGGCGTGGCGGGGGCCGGACGGGCGGGTGTACGACCAGATCGCGCAGGTGGTCGGCGAGATCAAGCGCAATCCCGACTCGCGTCGCCTGATCGTCTCGGCCTGGAACGTCGCCGACATCGGCGAAATGAGCCTCGCGCCGTGCCATTGCCTGTTCCAGTTCTATGTCGCGGAGGGGCGGCTGTCATGCCAGCTTTATCAACGCTCGGGTGACCTGTTTCTCGGCGTTCCGTTCAACATCGCGAGCTACGCCCTGCTCACCCATCTGGTGGCGCAGGAATGCGGGCTGGGCGTCGGCGATTTCGTGCATACGCTAGGCGACGCGCATCTTTACGCCAACCATGTCGAGCAGGCGCGCGAGCAATTATCGCGCACGCCGCGTGCCTTGCCGCAGCTTCGCCTTGCGCCAGGGCGCACTTTGTTTGAGTGGACGGCGCAGGACATTGCGTTCGAGGGCTACGATCCGTGGCCGGCCATCAGGGCGCAGGTGGCGGTGTGACGCTATCGATTATCGCGGCGGTGGGTCGCAACGGGGCTATTGGCGCTCGCGGAGGGCTGCCTTGGCGGCTATCGAGCGACCTCAAACGCTTCCGTGCGCTGACGATGGGCAAGCCGCTCGTGATGGGGCGAAAGACGTTCGATTCGATCGGGCGTCCGCTTCCGGGCCGCGACGTCATCGTCCTTACGCGCGATTCCCGCTGGTCTCATGACGGCGTGCGCATGGCGGGCGACCTCGACGCCGCGCTGGCCTTGGTCGTTGACGCGGCCGAGGTCATGATCGGCGGCGGGGGCGAGGTGTACCGGCTCGCGTGGGCGCGGACGGACCGGCTCTATCTGACCTTGGTGGACGCTGCGCCCGAGGCCGATGTTCTGTTTCCTGGGGTTGAGGCCGCGCAGTGGCGGGAGACGCGGCGCGAAGCAGGCGTCCGGGGCGAGAACGACGACGCGGACTTTGTTTATCTGGACTATAAACGGCGACGACCGGACGGGCATAGTTGATGGCCATGCGCCGTCATGGCGA
>JAYVYJ010000130.1:0-3518 GCA_043784465.1 Hyphomicrobiales bacterium | reverse complement strand
CGTCCCCCGCGATGCGCCCCAGCGCCTCGCCGGGCTCGTCGACGTCCGCGCGACGGCAAAACCCGTTGGGCCCGCGCGCGGGGGCCTGCGTCTGCTCGTCGAACGCTGCGAGCGCCAGCGGCGCCTTGGCCGCCAGATAGGGAGGCGGCCTGCCCAAGGCGCCGATGCGGCCCTCGACATTGTAGAGCCAGACATTGCCTTCGGTGGACGCGTAGAACTCCATAACCCGCACCTGCGGGAAGCGCTCGGCGAAAGCCGTCCACACCGGCGCCGCTAGGCCATTGCCCAGCGCCAGCCGCAGCTGGGAGCGCCGCTCGCGGATATGCGTCGGCGCCCCCGCGAGATATCGGCAGAGTTCGCCGATATACTGGAACGACGTGCACTCATGCCGCGCCACGTCGTCCCAAAAGCGGCTCGCCGAGAACTTTCGTGCGATCACGCAGGCGCCGCCGTTCACCAGCGGGGCGCCCACGGCCACAACGCCGCCGACGCTGTGGTGCATCGGCAGGCAGTTGTAATGTCGGTCCGTTTCGTCAAGCCCCGCCAGCCCCGCGAACCAGTGCGTCCAGGTGACGATCTTGCGATGGCTCACCTCCGCCGCCTTGGGCAGGCCGGTCGTGCCGGAGGTGAAGATGCGCAGGGCCCGGTCGTCCAGCGTCACCGCGGGCGCGTCCTCCTCGTTCAGCGGCGCGGCGGAATAAAGCGCCAGCGCCACGTCGAGCCGCCGCTCGCCGCTATCATAGGTCCACACCTCGCCCGCAAACCCTGCGTCGCGCAATTCGGCCGCGCCTTCCGTCGTCGCAATGGCGATTTCCGCTTCCGCCGCGTGCAGGGCGTGCGCGAGCGCCGCGCCTTTCAGGTCCGGCGGGATCAGCGCGACAATGGCGCCGATCCGCGTCAGCCCCAGCCAGATGGCGACATATTCAGGCCGGTTTCGCATCATCAGCGCCACCGCGGCGCCCTTGGGGACGCCCTGCGCCAGCGCCCAGCGCGCATATTGGTGCAACCGCACCGCCAGCCCGGCGAAACTGTAGCTCTCCTCCACGCCGACCAGCGCCGGGCGGTCGCCATGGCGTTGCGCCCATTCGGCGACGGCGTGCGGCAGCGTGCGGGCCGGGTCGCGGGTGGCGTGCGCCAAGGTCTCCAGCGCGCGCGTCCAGGCGGCCTGCGGCTTCAACAGGGCGGGGCGGTTCAAGAAAACATCCCGAAGCGGCTGCGCCGATGTACGAGCGCGGAAGTCTCCAGCCCGCGCACGACGCCGAGCGCCGCCCCGATCACGATCACATGCGTCGCATAGGGCACGACGCGCTCCACCCGGCAGTCGATCGCGGCGAGCGCGTCGGCGAGGAGGGGAGAGCCGGTCCCCCCCGCCCCCCACGAGCCCTGCGCGAATCGCGCGTCTCCCGCAAAGGCGGGATCGGAGAAGCGTCGCGCCAGCGCCTCGTGATCGCCCGCCAGAATGTTGAGCGCGAACACGCCGCTGGCCTGAATGGCCCGCCACGTAGAGGAATTGTGGTTCAGACAAACGAGCAGCGAGGGCGGCGTGAGCGACAGCGAAACGAACGAAGAGACGACGCAGCCCGCGCGCGCGCCCTTGTGGGCCGTCGTCGCCAGCGCGACGCCGGAGGCGAGTTCACGCATCGCGGCGCGAAAGCTTTCGCTCGTGACGGCGGGGGCCTTTGCAGCAAGATCGGGCGTCGGGTCGTGATACATCGTCATCCTCCCCACCGCACGCGCAGGCTCGGGCCGTTGGCCGCCTGCTTGCGCGCCGATATTTCGTTGAACCAGTTTTCGACGACTTTCGCCCCGCGCCGCCGCCAGTCCGCCTGCGGCGCCGCCAGCGTGGAATTGGGCAGATGCGGCGCCTCCTCGCCCCGCAACATGCGTTCGACATGTCCCGCCAGGCGGCGCTCGGTCTCGGGGTCGAAATAGTCGACCGGCAATCGCGGAAGCTGACCGCCGTCGAGCGCCCGGCCGACGTCGCGGCGATATTCGCGCGCGAGCGTGTCGCCGTCGTATTCGGGATGGCCTTGGAAGAAAAGCGACAGATGGTCGCCCTCCTTTACGAACATGTCGACGCCCGCCGCCCCCGCGCGCGTCAGCACGAGATAGCCTTTGGCGACGAGTTCGGCCTCGTCGAGCCCGTTCCAGCGCGAATGAGGAACGCCGCCCGCACGCAGGCCGCGCGTCAGCGCATGCGGCGTCGCCAGCGAGAGCGCATAGAGCCCCGACCATTTCTGAGGCGACCGCCGCCGCCGCACGCCGTCGCGATGGAGCGCCAACGCGTGCGCAGCCAAACATGAAGCCAGCGTCGCGAACGTGAGCGCGCGGGCGGCGTCGAACAGCCCGGTCAGTTCGCGCCAATAGGGTTCCTCGTCGAGTTCGGCCGCGCGCGGCTCGGCGCCGGTGAAAATCACAGCATCGGGCGGAGTGGCGCGCAAAAATGCAGATGGGCGATAAAGCTCGGCCATTTCGGCGCGCGCTTCCGCGCTGCGCTCGACCGAGTCCAGCGTCATCAGACCCAACGTCACATCGTAATTGCGTGCGCCTTCCTCCAGCAGTTTGACGAACTGGCGCTGCGTCGAGAGCAGCGCCGCGTCGGGCATGTTGTTGACGAGATCGACGCGCAGAAGCCGGCCCCGGTCGGCGAACGCGCCGCGCCGCTGGCGACGCTCGCGCAGACTGGCGACACCGACGGGGCGGGCGAGGGCGACGGGCATCCTATTCCGCCGCCATCGCGGGCGCGCAATCGACCGCCATCGCGAGCGCCAGCGCCTGCGAGAGATCGGCGAGAATGTCCTCTACATGCTCGATGCCGACGCAGAGCCGCACCGTCTCGGGCAGGACGCCCGCGCGCGCCTGCTCCTCCGGGGTCATCTGGCGATGCGTCGTCGAGGCGGGATGGCAGCACAGCGAGCGCACGTCGCCGATGTTGACGACGCGCTTGACGAGCTTCAGCGCGTCGTAGAACCGCTTGGCCGCCGAGAGGCCGCCCCTGACGCCGAAGGTCAGCAGCGAGGGCGGCTTGCCGCCCAGATATTTGTCGGCGAGCGCGCGATAACGATGATCGGGAAAACCCGCATATTCGACCCACGCGATGCGCGCATCGTCACGCAAAGCGTGCGCGACGACGCGCGCGTTCTCGACATGACGCTCGACGCGCACGCTCAGCGTCTCGATGCCTTGCAAGATGAGAAACGCGCTCATCGGCGCCAGCACGGCGCCCGTGGTGCGCTGATAGACCGAGCGCGCGCGGGCGATATAGGCGTCCGCGCCGAAACGGTCGGCGTAGACCAGGCCATGATAGGAGGGGTCGGGCTCGCAGAGGCCGGGGAAGCGGCGCGCGTTGGCCCGCCAGTCGAAGCGTCCCGCGTCGACGATGGCGCCGCCCATCGCGACGCCATGCCCACCCATGAACTTGGTTAGCGAATGAACAACCACGTCGGCGCCGAACTCGATGGGACGCAACAGGGCGGGCGTCGCCACCGTGTTGTCGACAATCAAAGGCACGCCCGCCC
>JAYVYJ010000129.1:0-7415 GCA_043784465.1 Hyphomicrobiales bacterium | reverse complement strand
GGAAGGTTCGCGCTTCGCCCGCACGCCGCGCTCCGCCGAGGGCGGACCTGCGAGACCGTCGCGTCGCCCCGAGGGCGCGGAAAGTTCGCGCTTTTCTCGCACGCCGCGCGCCTCGGACGGACCGGCTTCGAGAGGCAAGGGCGGCGAGGGGCGCCCGCCGCAGGGCGCCCGCCCCCCCGGCAAGGGGCGCCCTTCCGGCGGCCCCTCGCGAGGCCCCGGCGGAAAGGGTCCGGGCGGCAAGGGCGGTGGGCCCCGGCGTCCGCGCGGCGAATAATGCGAATCGTCGGCGGCCGTCTGCGAGGCCGGGCGCTGAACTCGCCCGCTTCGCGCGACATCCGGCCGACCTCCGACCGGCTGCGCGAAACGCTCTTTGACGTGTTGACCCATCGCTATCCCGACAGACTGGAGGGCGCGCGCGTGGTGGATCTGTTCGCCGGCTCCGGCGCGCTGGGGATCGAGGCGCTCTCGCGAGGGGCGGCTTTCGCGCTTTTTATTGACAACGGCGCAGAGGCCCGCGCCCTGCTGCGCGCCAATGTCGAGGCCCTTGCGCTCGGCGGCGTCACGCGGATCTGGCGGGCCGACGCGACGCAACTCGGCCGCGCACCCTCGGGACCGCCGTTCGACCTCGCCTTCCTCGATCCGCCCTATAACCAAAATTTTGCGGGGCCAGCCCTCGCTGCGCTGACGACGGGCGGATGGCTCGCGCCGGGCGGGTTCGCGGTGGTCGAGGAGCACGCCAAGGCCCTGATCGCCGCGCCACGGGGCTTGGCCCTCCTCGACGAGCGCATCTATGGCGACACCAAACTGGTGTTTTATGCGCGGGAAAATCTTGATCCCGGCGGCTGAATCGGGCATAGGCTCGCCCATCTCAGGCCGTGGGTCCATCCCGCAGCGTCACAACGTCGGGAATTCCCATGAAAGTCCGCAACTCGCTCAAGTCCTTGCGTAACCGTCACCGCGACAACCGTCTCGTGCGCCGCAAGGGCCGCGTCTACATCATCAACAAGACGCAAAAGCGCTTCAAGGCGCGTCAGGGCTGAGGCTTTGACCCCGGCTGCAAGCGGGCCTAAGCTGACCGCATGCGGTTTCCTAAAACTCTGGTTTTGACAATCGCGCTGGCTATGTCCGGCGCGTATGCCTTTGGAGACGAGACGACGTCCGCGCCCTCGGCGATGGATAGCCTTTACGCTCGTCTTGCCAAGACGCGCTTTTCCGAAGAGGCGCAGGGTATCATCCTTGAGATCGACCATCTGCGCAGCCAGTCGGGCTCCGACACGGCGGATCTTTTGATGACGCGCGCCCGCAAAGCGCGGGAAGCCGCCGACGGCGCGCTCGCCCGCCAGTTGCTCGACGCGATCGTCGCGTTCGATCCCGATTGGTCGGAAAGTTGGAGCGCGCGGGCCGGTCTGCGCTTTGGGTCCGGCGACGTCAGAGGCGCGATGACCGACATCGCGCAAACCCTCAAGCGCGAGCCGCGCGACATGGGGGCGCTGCTCGGCCTCGGCGCCATCGTCGCGGACGCGGGCGATCCCGAGGCGGCGCTTCGCGTCTACGACCGTGCGCTGGCGCTCGCCCCGGCTTACGAACTGGCGAAAGAGGCGCGGTCGCGCGCGCAAAATCAGGTCTGGAGCCGATCGCCTTGATTTGGGCGGCGCTGGCGGCCAGTCTGGCCGCCGCTCTGGCGCTTTCGACCTACGTGCTGAGCCGCCGGTGGGAAACGCGATTTCCTGCGGTCGGTCGTTTCGTGGACGTCAAAGGCGGGCGCCTGCATGTTGTCGAGACGGCCCCCGACGCGCCGGGCTGCGCTGTGCTGCTGATTCACGGCGCTTCCGGCAATTTCGCCGATCCACATCTCGCGCTCGCCGAACGTCTCGCGCAGCGCGGGTTTCGCGTGTTGGCGTTCGACCGGCCCGGCCACGGCTACAGCGACCGCTGCGGCGTCCAGGCCGCCGAGCCGCGTCGTCAGGCCGAGCTCATCCGGGAGGCGGCGGAGCGGCTGGGCGCGCGGCGGGCCATCGTGGTGGTCCATTCGCTCGCCGGGGTGCTTGGCCTCGCGATGGCGCTCGACGCGCCCGAATTCGTTCAAGGCCTCGTGCTGATTTCCCCAGTCAGCCATCCCTGGCCCGGGGGCGTGTCGTGGTACTATCACGTCGCGGCGGCGCCGGTCGTGGGTCCGTTGTTTTGCTGGCTCGTCGCGCCCTACGCAGGTCGCGCCCTAGCGCGCGCAGGCGTGCGCTCGGTGTTCGCCCCCAATCCGGTTCCCGCAGAATACGCCGAGCGAACCCGGCTCGCGCTGCTGTTCCGCCCTTGGCACTTCCGCGCCAACGCCGAGGATTTTTTGCGCCTGTATGCTGCCGCCCGGGCGCAGACGCCGCAATATCCCGAGATCGTCGTCCCGACCGCCGTCGTCATGGGCGCGCAGGACGGCCTTGTGTCGCTTAGCCTCCACGCCCTCGCCTTGGAGCGGGAAATTCCCGGCGCGACGCTGACGTTGCTGGACGGCGTTGGTCATTCCCCTCATTACGCTGCGACAAGTGACGTCGTCGCAGCGATAGAGGATGTAAAGCGGCGGGCGCGGCTTCACGCCGACGCCGCCCCCTGAATTCATCGGAGGAACTCATGCAAATTTCCAGCGCCTTCGAGCGTTTGCTCGCCGGATACAGCACGGCGAGCGTCGCCTGGCGGCGGCTGCGCGGCACGCCCTCGCAACAGGCCGTCGGGCCTCGCCCCGCCATCCCCGACGCCCGCCCGCAAGGGGCGCTGCCGACGCTCAAAATGCCGACCGCGCGCGGCTGGGACGCCGGTCATTCGCCAAGCGCCGCGCCGGGTCTCAAGGTCAACGCCTTCGCAACCGGCCTCAAGCATCCGCGCTGGCTGCATGTTCTGCCCAACGGCGACGTGCTCGCCGCCGAGGCGCTTCAGGAAGATCAGGCCGCCGATTCGATCTTCGGGCTGGCGATGGTCGCCACGATGAAGCGCGCGGCGGCGCTGGGCGTCAGCCCCAACCGCATCACGCGCCTTGCCGACCGCGACGGCGACGGCGTGGCGGAGGTGCGCAACGTCTATCTTGAAAACCTGCGCCAGCCCTTCGGCATGGCGCTCGTGGGCGACACGTTTTACGTTGGCGCAACCGACGGCCTCGTCGCTTATCCTTTCGAGCCCGGCGCGGAGAAGCTGTCGGGCGAGGGCCGCAGGCTCGCCAGCTTCAAGCCCGGCGGCCACTGGACGCGCAGCTTGCTCGCCACCCCTGACGGCTCGGCGATCTATGTCGGCGTCGGCTCGCTCACCAACATCGGCGACTCCGGGTTCGAGGCCGAAGTCGGCCGCGCGGCGATCCATCGTTACGACATCGCATCGGGGGAAGCCCGGGTGTTCGCCGGCGGCCTGCGCAATCCCGTCGGCATGGCGTTCGAGCCGACGACCGGCAAGCTGTGGACGGTGGTGAACGAGCGAGACGGTCTGGGCGACGAGACGCCGCCCGATTATCTCACCAGCGTTGTCGAGGGCGGCTTTTACGGTTGGCCGTATTGCTATTGGGACCGCGTGGCGGACGACCGCGTGCCCGCCAATCCCGCGATGGTCGCCAACGCCCTGCAACCCGATTTCGCGCTCGGCGGCCACACCGCCTCGCTGGGCCTGTGCTGGCTGCCCGAAGGCGTGCTGCCGGGTTTCGGCGAAGGTATGGTGATCGGCCAGCACGGCTCATGGAACCGCAGCAAGCTGAGCGGCTACCGCGTCGTGCATGTGGCGTTCGAGAGAGGCCGCCCCTGTGCGCCGCCGCGCGACATTCTGTCGGGCTTCCTGTCGCCCGACGAAGCGTTCTCCTACGGCCGCCCCGTCGGCGTCGCGCTCGGCCCCGACAAGTCGCTGCTGATCGCCGACGACGTCGGCGACGCCATCTGGCGCGTGACGGGGGCGTAAGGCTTCACCCGGGATTAACGCGGGGGCGCCAACGGTTGCGCGATGCCCGGATGCCCCCGATGACGTTAGCCACGACCACGTCGCCCCCCTCCGGCGCGCTCCGCTTCCTGCGCGATGCGCCGTGGGCGAACCCGCAGCGGCTGCGCGCTTACGCAATCCTGCTCGCGTTCGCTCACGCCGCGGCGCTGGCGGCGCTGCTGTTCATGTCGCGAACGGGCGTCGATGCGCGCGGCGAACCGCTGGGTTCGGATTTCGTCAGCTTCTGGAGCGCCGGGCGGCTGGCATGGCAGGGACACGCCGCCGCCGCCTACGACCCCGCCGCGCATCACGCCGCCGAACAGGCGTTCTTCGGCGCTTCGCTCGGCTGGTACGCGTTCTTCTACCCGCCGATCTTCCTGCTGCTCTGCGCCCCCCTGGGCGCCCTGCCCTATTTCGCCGCGCTGGCTCTGTGGTTGACGGGAACGGCGGCGGCGCTCGCCGCGGCGCTGCGCGCGCTTAGCCCGAGGCTTGTGACGCCGCTTACGCTCGCCGCCTTCCCGGCGGTTTTCACTACCATCGGCCACGGCCAGAACGCTTTTCTCACCGCCGCCGTCTTCGCGTGCGCGGCCCTGTGGCTCGACCGGCGCCCAGCGCTGGCGGGGGCGCTTCTCGGAGGTATCGCCTTCAAGCCGCAACTCGCCCTCCTCCTACCCATGGCGCTGATGCTGACCGGTCGCTGGCGCGCGCTCGCGGCGATGACGGGTACCGCCGCCGCGTTGGCGGGAGGTTCCGCCCTTATCTTCGGCCTCGACGCCTGGACGGCCTTTCTGGCCGAAATCCCGATGTCGCGCGCCACGCTCGAACAGGGCCTCGTCGATCCCGCCAAGATGCAGAGCGTGTTCGCCGCCGTGCGCGTCCTGGGAGGCGGCGTCGGTCTGGCCTATGCGGCGCAGGGCGCTGCGGCGGCGGGGGCGCTTGTCGCACTGGCGCGCGCGCGTCCCCGCGACGGGCGCGCGCTCGTCGCGCTGGCCGCGACCCTTACGTGCCTGACCACGCCGTTCCTGCTCGATTACGACCTGACGCTGCTGATCGTCCCCGTCGTCGTCCTCGCGCAGGCGGGTTGCGAGACGGGCTTTCGCCCCTACGAGATCGCGACGCTGGCCGCCGCCTTCCTGCTCGCCGAAGTCGCACGCCCGCTGGCCATGACCTTCGCCGTGCCCGTCAGTCCGTTGATAACCGCCGCGCTGGCCGCCGTGCTGATCGCCCGCTTCACGCTCGCGGTTTGCCCGCCGAAGCCGCACACGGCATAAGCCCGCGCATGGCGCTCTACCCGATCCCCGAAAATCCCTGCCCGCCCGGCGTGGTCGAACATCGGCTCGTCGCCTCGGACGGCGTCGCCCTGCGCGCCGCGCGCTGGAGCCCCGAGGGCGCGCGCGGCACTATCGTGCTGCTGGGCGGCCGCGCCGAATATATCGAGAAATATTTTGAGACCGTGGCCGATCTGCTCGCGCTCGGCTTCGCCGTCGCGACGCTCGACTGGCGCGGTCAGGGTGGTTCCGAGCGTCAGTTGCGCGATCCCCTGCGGGGCCATATCGACGATTTCTCGCTGTTCGAGCGCGACCTGCGCGCGCTGGTGCGCGACGTGCTGACGCCGAATTGTCCGCGCCCCTGGATCGGCCTTTGCCATTCGATGGGCGCCGCGATCGTCATGGACGTCGCACGCTCCGGGCGCTGCCCGTTCGACCGTCTCGTACTTAGCGCGCCGATGATCGCGCTTTACGGTCGCCCCGCGCCGCGCTCCGAGCGCTGGCTGGTCGAAGCGCTCGACGGCGTGGGCCTCGGCGGCGCTTATGTGCCCGGCGCCGGAGGGTCGAAACCCTATTCGCTCTATCCTTTCGCCGGCAATCTCCTGACCTCCGACGCCGCCCGGTACGCCCGCTTGCAACAGACGATGGCCGCCCATCCCCAGCTGGGCCTTGGCGGCCCCACGATCGGTTGGCTGCACGCCGCCTTTCGGCTGATGCGCGGCTTCGCGGAGCCCGATACGCCGCGCGCGATCGCCACGCCGACGCTCGTAATCGCCTCCGGGGCCGACCGGGTCGTCGACACCCGCTCCATCGAGCGTTTCGCCTCCCGGTTGCGCGCGGGCGACCTCATCGTGATCGACGGCGCGCGCCACGAAATCATGATCGAGCGCGACGTCTACCGCGACCTGTTCTTTAAGGCTTTTAAACCCTACGCGCAGGGGGCCTTGGCGGCGTTTACTTCGCCTTTCCCTGCGGCGCCATAACGTGAGCGGCAGACCCGGCGGTTTCCAATTTGTATCCGCCCCCTTCGAGGCCACCATGTCCGCTGAGCCGGCGCCGACACAATGCGAGACGTTCATGCCCCTCGCCGCGAGCCCGTCCGGTCCCAGCCTTTCCGTGATCGTCCCGACCTATCGCGAGGCGGCCAACGTCCCGCGCCTGTTCGAGCGGCTCGCGGAGACGCTGGGCGACCTGCCGTGGGAGATGGTGGTCGTCGACGACGATTCTTCCGACGGCACGTATGACGTCGCTTACGAGATCGCCCGCCGCGATCCGCGAATGCGCTGCCTGCGCCGCGTCAACCGCTCGGGGCTGGCCGGCGCGGTGATCGAGGGCTGGCTGGCGTCGAGCGCGGACTTCGTCGCCGTCATCGACGGCGACCTTCAGCACGACGAACGCGTTCTGCCGCGCATGTACGCCGCGCTCGCCAAGGGCGAGGGCGACCTCGTCATCGGCACGCGCATCGCGGATCCGACGCAGCCCGGCGGCCTCTCGCCCGCGCGCCAAAAGCTCAGCGATCTCGGCAAATGGTTTTTCTCCCAGGTCGCAGGCGTCGAGATCTCCGACCCGATGAGCGGCTTCTTCATGACGCGTCGCGAGATCGTCGCGGAACTGGCGCCCAAATTCTCCGCCGACGGCTTCAAGATCCTGGTCGACCTCATCCTGTCCCGGCGCGGCATGAGGGTCGTAGAAGTCCCTTACGTGTTCCGCCCGCGCACGGCGGGCGAATCCAAGCTCTCCCCGCTGGTCGGCCTCGATTTTCTGGGCCTTGTCGCGCATCATGCGAGCGGCGGCGTGCTGCCGACGCGGTTCGTGCTGTTCGCGATGATCGGCGGCGTGGGTCTGGTCGTGCATTTGATCGTGCTGACGATCCTGCTCGGCGGGGGCGATCGGTTGCATTTCACGGCGGCGCAGATCGTGGCGACCGTTATGGCGATGGGCAGCAATTTCGCGCTCAACAACGAGATCACCTACCGCAACCGGCGCTACCGGGGCGTCGGCAAGATCGGCGGCTTCCTGATCTTCGCGGCGCTGTGCGGCATCGGCGCCGTCGCCAACATCAACGTCGCCACCGTGCTCTATCAACAGAACGGAAGCTGGGGGCTGGCGGGCCTTTCAGGCGCGCTGATCGGCGTGGTGTGGAATTACGCCGCCAGCAACACGTTCGTCTGGCGCACGCGCCGCAAGGGTTGACGCCGGCCCGCGAAA
>JAYVYJ010000128.1:0-5241 GCA_043784465.1 Hyphomicrobiales bacterium | reverse complement strand
ATCGACGAGGACGTCAGGCCGACGCGGCCCGCCGAGACGGCGCTGCGCGCCAAGGACAACAACGGCTCGGCGCTGGCGCTGGCCGATTCGGCGGGTTTCTCCGCCTCGGTGATCCGCGAGCGGCTCACAGCGCAGACCTGGACCCTGATCGGACGCCTGAAATCCGGCCTCGTGGAGCTTCCCGCAAGGCCGCTGAGCGACGCCGAGGTGATCGATTGCGTGGACGAGCAACTGACCACAATCGCGGCGCTGTCGGGGCTGTTCGACGAGAATTTCAATCGCGGCGCGGGCTGGCGCTTCTACGAACTGGGACGGCGCATCGAACGCGGCATCAACACCTGCCGCATTTCGCGCGAGTTCGCCGACGCGAAGGCGACCGAGCAGGACCTCGACGTATTGCTCGACCTCATCGATTCGCAGATCACCTATCGCTCGCGCACGCTTGTCGGCGCCGCGCTGGCGCCTGTGCGCGATCTCGCCTTGCTCGATCCCTACAATCCGCGCTCCGTCGCGTTCCAGATCGAGCGCATCGTCGAGCATATCGGGACGCTGCCGGCGCTGCGTCTGGACGGCATCCCGGAGGAGCCGATGCGGCTGGCGACCAAGCTGGGCGCGAGTCTGGCCTCCGAGATTGCGGACGCTCTCACCGACGATTCGATCCTGGGCGTAGAAAATCAGCTCGTCCGCCTGGCCGAAGCGGTCGGGCGCCGTTATTTCCTGCATGGCGCGTTGATGCGGGCCGAAAAGGTGATGGGTCTGGGATGATCTACGACGTCACCCACATCACCGATTACGAATATGGCGCGCCAGTCGTCGTCAACGAATGCGTCGCCCGGCTTCGCCCGCGCGAGGAGCCGGGCCAGCGGGTTTCGGGCTTCCGCGTCGAGGTGACCCCGACTCCGCGCGACTGGAACGAGCACGTCGACGCCTTCGCCAACATCGTCGCGCGCATGCGCATCGAAACCAAGCACACGGAAATGACGATCAAATCGACCTCGCGCGTCGAGGTGTCGCGCCCCGCCCCGCCGGCCGCCGCGCTGACGCCGCCTTGGGAGACGGTGGCGGCGGAGGCGGTCGCCTCGCAGTCGCTGGCGCCCGATTCCCCCGCCTTCGCGATCTATCCGAGCCGGATGGTGTCGCTGTTCCCCGCCGCCACGACCTACGCGCGGGAGAGCTTCGCCCCCGGCCGGCCGATCTACGAGGCGGCGCTGGACCTGAACCGGCGCATCCACGCCGATTTCGCCTACGATCCCGAGGCGACCGACGCGCGCACGCCGCCCGCTACGGCGTTCGCAGCGCGGCGCGGCGTCTGCCAGGATTTCGCGCATGTGATGATTGCGGGCCTGCGCGGCCTCGGGCTGCCCGCGCTCTATATTAGCGGCTACATCCGCACCTATCCGCCACCGGGCAAAGCCCGGCTGGTGGGCGCGGACGCCTCGCATGCGTGGGTGTGCGTCTGGTGCGGACCGGCCTTCGGCTGGCTCGGCCTCGACCCAACCAATGACATTGCGGAGGGCGATGACCATATCGTCGTCGCGCGTGGGCGCGATTACGCCGACGTGCCGCCGGTGGATGGAGTCATCCTGTCGTTCGGCGGGCACGACCTGAAGGTGTCGGTGGACGTGGCCCCGGTCGAGACGGCCGGCTGAAGAATCGGCGTTGCCACAATAGATTGCCGCGACGACGCAACTCGGCGTGACTTGCGGTGAGAAATACGTAAGGTTGCCTCGCACGATTCTTGGCGGTGCGATGCATCCCTCGCCCTATTTTCCCCAACCGCTGCGGACGGTCCCACGCGAGATCGGCTTTCTGCTCGATTACGGCGCGCCCGCGCCGACGCTGGCCCTCGCCGCCGACCGGGCGCATGCGCTGGGCGTCGCGCCCGACGTCGCGCTGATTGGCGAGGGCCTCGTGCGCGAGGAATTCTTCTACCGCGCGCTCGCCGACCGTCTCGGCGTGCCGTTCCATGTCGGCGCGGCGTCGCTCGATCCCGCGACATCGCCAGCCCGCGCGCTCTCGCTGGGCCTCGTCTATCTTACGCGGCTGACGCCCTATCGCGCCATCGCTGCGCCGCGCGGGACCGCTTTGAAATTTTTCATCGACGCGGCGGAAAACGGGCGGACGATAGAAGGGCTCGCGATCACCTCGCCGCGCCGCCTCGCCGCGCTGGTCCGCGTCGAACTCGGGCGCGAGATCGCGGACCAGGCCGCGCATCGGCTCGAAAGCCTCGACCCCTCGTTGAGCGCGCGCGGCGAGATCACGCGCGCGCAGACGCTTGTCGCGGCGGGGTTCGGCCTGGCGCTGATCGCGCTGGCGGGCGCCGCGCCGTGGGTGGCGCGCGCGGTGACTTCAGGGCTGTTGTGGACGCTGTTCACCTGCGCCGTGAGCCTGCGGTTCGCCACGACCATCGCGGGCGGCGCGCCGCTGGCGGTCGCCGCGCTCGAAGACGCCGAACTCCCCGTCTACACGGTGCTGGTGGCGCTTTATCGAGAGGCCGCCGTCGTGCCCAAACTGGTGGCGGGGCTGGAGGGGCTGGACTATCCTGCGCCCAAACTCGACATCAAACTGATCGTCGAGGCCGACGATGGCGAGACGCTGGCGGCGCTGGCGGCGCAGCGGCTGGGGCCGCGCTTCGACGTCGTAGTGGCGCCGCCGGGCCAGCCTCGCACCAAGCCGCGCGCGCTCAACGTGGCGCTGGAGAGCGCGCGCGGCGAACTGCTGTGCGTCTACGACGCGGAGGACGTGCCTGAGACCGACCAGTTGCGCCGGGCGGCGGCCCGCTTCGCCGCTGAACCTGGTCTCGACGCGTTGCAGGGGCGGCTGACGATCTCCAACTGGCGCGAGAGTTGGCCAAGCTTCATGTTCGCGGTGGAATATGCGGCGCTGTTCGAACTCGTCAATCCGGGGCTGTCGGCGCTGGGCCTGCCGGTGGCGCTGGGCGGCACTACCAACCATTTTCGCCTTAACGCGCTGCGAAGGGTGGGCGGCTGGGACGCGTGGAACGTTGCGGAGGACGCGGATCTGGGCGTGCGTCTCGCGCGTTTTGGCGCGCGCGTCGGGGCGCTGGATTCGGAAACGGTGGAGGAGGCGCCGACGCAACTCGGCGTATGGTTCCGCCAGCGCATGCGCTGGCAGAAGGGATGGATGCAGACGATGATCGTCCATACCCGCCAACCCGCCCGTTATTTCCGGGAAATGGGTTTTGCGCGCGGGATGGCGGCGCTGATTCTGATCGGCGGAGCCGTCGCGACCGGCCTCGTGGGGCCGGCGTTCGTCCTGACGGCGCTGTGGCGCGGAATCATCGAGACGATGGACGAGACGCCGGTCTCGCGGCTCGCCGACGTCTACACCTATATCCTCACGCTGACGGGGATCGAGGTGGTCGCGATCCCCGCACTGGTGGCGATGCGGCGGCGGGGGCTCAAGCCCTACGGGCGCGCGCTGCTGGGCATGCCGCTGTATTACGCGCTGGTGTCGGCGGCGACGTGGGCCGCGCTGTTCGAACTTATCGTGCGGCCGTTTCACTGGCACAAGACCTCCCATGGCCCCGCGCCCGCGCCGCCGCAGATTGCGGCTCCGCGTTAGCGGGGGTCGGCGCCGCAGGCGTCCACGATGGCGCCGAGCCGCTGCCGCTGGCTCGGCGCCAGCGACGGGGCGGTGAGGGCGGCGGCGATGCCGGCGGTCTTGGCGGCGCGCGCCACGCACGCGCAGGCGCGCTCGCAAACGTCGATCTCGCCGCCCGCCTCGACGCAGGCCGGTCGGCACGCTCTGACATAAGACTGCGCCGCCAGCCGCTCGGAGGCCCCGGTCAGCGCCAGCGCGCTCCCGAGAAAGCCAATCATGACGGGCTGGTGGATCAGATAGAAGGCCAGACTGTGCCGACCCGCAAAGGCGAGCGCGCGCGCAGGCGGCGCCCGCGCCGTCCAGTCAGGAAGCGGGACGCGCAAGAGGCCAATGCCGAGGCCCAGCAGGAGAAACCCGCCCCATGGCAGGAGCGGGCGCCAGTCGAGCGTCGGCGGCGGCTCGGTCCCCAGACCCAGCCACACCAGCCAGGGGACGTTGAGATCGGGCGAGGTCCAGAGCGACGGCGCGGCGATCAGCGCACCGCCCGCCGCCAGCGCGGCCATGGACGAAGCGACGCCGGGGCGCACGAGAAAAGGGACGGCCAGCAGACTGGCGGCGGCGATGGCGTGAAGGACGCCAAAGCCGATAACCGCCTGCGGGGCGATGACATAGCTCGCCGCCGTCACCAGAGCGGCGGCCGCCACGATGCCGCCGAGCCGCGTCAGAAAGGGCCGCGCCCGGAAACCGCGCCCGTGCGCGAGTGCGAGCGAAAAGCCCGCCAGCGCCAGGAAGGTCGCGCCGATGGCGTGGCTGGCGAGGCGCATCGGCGGCGTAAACGGCGTTGTGGGCTCGACGATCCCGAACCAGGCGAGGTCCCAGGTCAGATGATAGGCGGCCATCGCCACGAACGCGACGCCGCGCGCGGCGTCCAAAGCGTCGAAGCGGCGGCTCATGCGAACAGGGACGCCGTCAACTCGATTTCGCGCTCGAATTCGACCGGACCCGTCATCAGCACATGGCCGTCCGCCTCGCGCCAACCAATGTCGAGCGTCCCGCCGGGAAGTTCGACCGACGCCGCGCGGGCGCTCAAACCCCGGCGCACGGCGGCGACGAGGGTCGCGCAGGCGGCCGAACCGCAGGCGAGCGTCGCGCCGACGCCGCGCTCCCACACTTTCAGCCTTATGCGGCCCGGGCTCAGGATTTGGGCGAACGAGACGTTGGCCTTCTGGGGGAACAGCGGGTGCGTCTCCAGCGGCGGACCCGCTTTGGCCAGATCGACGGCGCCGAGGTCGGCGACGAAGAACACAGCATGGGGGTTGCCCATGTTGACGAGGCTCGCCGGGCCATAAGCTTCCGCGCCCGACATCGTCACGGCGACGGTCTCGCGTTCCCCCGCGAACGGGATTTCCGCCGCCGTCAGTCGCGGCGCGCCCATGTCGACGCGCCAGACCCCCTCGCCAATCCGCTCGCACTCGATGAGGCCACGGTCGGTCTCCACCGTCAGGCGGCCCGCGCCGGTCTCGTGCGCCAACCGCTCGGCGACGCAGCGTGTGCCGTTGCCGCAGGCGCCCGCAAGGCTGCCGTCGTTGTTAAAGATCGCCACATAGGCCAGAGCGCCCGCAGCGCGCGGTTCGGCGAGGACCATCATCTGATCGTAGTCGAGGCCTGGCGCGGCGT
>JAYVYJ010000127.1:0-1644 GCA_043784465.1 Hyphomicrobiales bacterium | reverse complement strand
GACCTTGGCCGCGCCGCCCTTCTTAGCAGCTTATCGCCGCCGCACGTCCACGGCTGGGGGCCTCATGCCCAAATTAGTCGCCGCGCCGAACATTCCATGTGCTCTGGGCGATGGCGCGGACTTGACGCCAACATTATTTCGCCGTGACGATAAGGTTCGGCGGCACCGGATTCGGAAATCCCCCTGCGAGGCGATCATGCGGGACAATATCAAGACCCTTCTGAAACAGCGACGGCCCGGCTATTCGCTGCCACGTCCGTTTTATGTGGACCCGGAGGTCTATCAGCTCGATCTCGATCTCATCTATTACAAGCAATGGCTGTTCGCCGGCCACGATTGCGAGATGAAGCGGCCGGGCGACTACATCACCATGCAGGTCGGCGACTATTCCGTCATCGTCGTGCGCGGCGGCGACGGCGAGATGCGCGCCTTTCACAACACTTGCCGCCATCGCGGATCGCGTATCTGCTCGGCGGCCAAGGGCTCGGCGGTCAGGCTCGTCTGCCCCTATCATGGCTGGAGCTACGGCCTCGACGGGCGGCTCCTGTTCGCCCGCGACATGCAAAAGCCCTTCGACCCGCAGCAACTCGGCCTCAAGCCCGTCGCCTGCGAAACGGCGGGCGGTTACGTCTGGATCTGCCTCGCCGATTCGCCGCCGGACTTTGCGACGTTCGCGCGCATGATGACGCCCTATTTCGCGCCGCACGACCTGAAGAACGCGAAGGTGGCGCATGAGACCGTCATCGTCGAGAAGGGCAACTGGAAGCTGGTGTGGGAGAACAACCGCGAATGCTACCATTGCCTGCCCAACCATCCCGAACTGTGCCGCACTTTTCCCGAGGCGTCGTCGGTGTCGGGCATCGCGGGCGCGGATAGCGACCCCGCCATCGTGAGCCATCAGGCGCGCATGGAGGCGGCGGGGCTGCCGAGCCAGTTCCACATGTCCGACGACGGCAAGTATCGCATGACGCGCGTGCCGTTGCTCCCGCACGCGTGGAGCTACACGATGTCGGGCGAACCTGCGGTGGCCAGGTTGCTGGCCGCCGAGGTTAAGGAGCCGAAGATCGGCTCGTTGCTGACGTTCAACTATCCTACGCTCTGGAATCACGTGTTGGGCGACCACGCCACCTCGTTTCGCGTGCTCCCGATCAGCCCGACCGAGACGCAGCTCACCACGCGCTGGCTCGTCAACGCCGAGGCGGTCGAGGGCGTCGATTACACCATCGAGGGCCTTACGGAAGTGTGGAACGCCACCAACGACGAGGACCGCCGCATCGTCGAAGAGAACCAGCGCGGGATCATGTCTCCCGCCTACGAACCGGGCCCCTACAATGCGATCCACGAGGACGGCGTCGTTCAGTTCGTCGATTGGTACACGGGGGCGCTGGAGCGGGCGCTGGGAGGAACCAGCGTGCGCTCGGTCGCCTGACGCCAAAACCCGCCGCGCCGCTGGGCGCGGTGGGCATATTTTAGGCATCGCTGGGAGATATATTTAGTAAGTATTTGAAATCGCGCGGTATCGCCATCAACCTTTGCTGGGTAACGCCTCATGAATCCCCTCATTTTCGCGAGGACTCATAATTGCCGGATTTCGTGGACGAATGAGGCGGATTGAGAACCTCAATCCGATGAACGGTCGCCATG
>JAYVYJ010000126.1:0-3794 GCA_043784465.1 Hyphomicrobiales bacterium | reverse complement strand
CGCCGGAGCGCGTCGTCATCGCGCGCCGCCTGGGCGGCGTTCAGATGCGCGTCGCACTCTCGCCGCGCCAATATCGCGGCGTCGCGCTCGCGGCGCTGGTCTGCGAGGCCACCGACTTTCTCTATCTCGTGCGCCTCGTTCACGAAGACGGGGATCTCGACGTCACGCTGGGCAATTTCGGCGACGAGGCGGAAGCCCGCGCCCACTGGCGTCGCTGCGCGTCGGCCTTGCGGCTGGAGCGGCTGGTCGAGCGGGCCGATGGCGTCTACGAGGTCGACCGCACGCGGGTCGCCGCGCCCGTGGCCCGCCGTCGCGGCCGCGCGACGATGAGGCGCCGCTACCGTTTCCTCGCGCGCCGAAAGATGGGCCGCCCGGCCTTACCCTGCGCCATCGAAGGCTGACGCCCACCAAGTGCAGGCGTACACGCCCGCTTTGGGCGCGCGCCCTCGGCCTTTGAGCCGCATACCCTTACGAGCAAAACTTTCAGGACCGCGAGGTCTCGCCCTCGGAGTAACAAACGGGGAGGGAGCCGCGTAGGGCGGATGGAGGGCGTGGAACCGATGGGTTCGCGCGCCCGCTCCCCCGTCCCTCCACCCGGAGTTGGCGGACAAATCCGAGGATCTCGCATGCGTATTCTGTCGCTGACCCTGCTCGTCGCCTCCCTTGCGCTCGCCGCGCCCGCTTTCGCCGAAGACGCCATGAAGGCGGACGACGGCGCCATGAAAAAACATGACTCCATGATGAAGCACGATTCCATGAAGCATGGCTCCAAGATGAAGCACGATTCGATGATGAAGCACGATTCCACGAAAAAGGACGACGGGGCGAAGTGAACGCCCGCCACTTCTAGTGAACCTGAAGTCCGGGCGCTTCCGCCGCCTGCCAGAACGGCGCGGACTTTTTCACCCGGCGCCACGCGCGCCTTAGCGTGCGTTCGTCGGCGAGGCTCGCCCGGCCGCACCAGCCCAGCACCAGACCGGAGGCGAACGCGAGGTCGGGCTGCCGGGTCGTATCGAACTGAGCCAGCAGGCCCGCCGCCACCGCCGTGTCGTTGGCGGCGCCCAGCATCTCCTGCAAAGCGGAGGTCTTTTCGGCGTAATCCCGCACCGCCGACGTCGGGCGAAACAACGGCCCCAGAAAATCCACGGCGTAACGCAACCCCTTGAGCGCGATGCGCAACTCATGTCGCGCCTCGGGCGGCATCGCCTCGAAACCGCGTCCCCGTTTCCTGACCTTGCCGATGGTCGCCGCCAGCGCCCGCGCGGCGAACGCGACAGCCGGCTGCCCCAGCTCCTGCACATCCGCCTCCGCCAGCGCGTTCCGCCAACCCCGTGTGGCGATATAGAGTTGCAGAGCCAGTACGAAGCGGGTGGTCTCCACATCCGCTTGCGCGGCGAGCGCGGCCGAGCGTCCAAGGGCGGCGCGTTTGCGCGCCTCGGCGATCAAAGCCGCAAGCCCCGGCGCGCTGAGGTGCTTGGCCGGGCCATTTTCGACGAGATCGGCGAACACGCGCCAATCCCGAGCGGGGCCGAAGGCGTCGGCGATGCGCTTGGCTTCCGCTCGCAGGCCTGAAATTTCCCCCGACGGAAACGAGCGCCCGAGCAGCAGCAGCAGCGAGCGCAGGCGGCGCATCGACACGCGGGTCTGATGCACGGAATCGTCGGCGTTGTCGGAGGACAGCGCGTCCCAGTTGCCCAGAAAATGGGTCAGGCATTGCCGCAGCATCGCGGCGGTGGCGGCGTCGAGGCTTACGTCAGGCTCGATTTCGGGCGGCGGCGCCCGCATCGCTTGCGGCGGACGCTTCGACAGCATCTGTGCGCCCCGATCCGCCTTGCTCGCCACGCCCAACCGCAGCGGCGCCGCCTCCAGCAGCGCCAGCGCGAAGCGATAAAGGCTCGACGGCGGGCCGGATTTGAGTTCCAGTTCGATCTCGCGCACGGGCGCCTTCTGCGCGCCCGCGACGATCTCGCCCTCGTCGAAAGCGACCTCGACCGAAGCGCCCTCAAAAGCCACAAGCCGCGTGGCGCGCCGGATTTGCGAGGCGAAACGCGGAGCTAGCGAGCGCGCCTGCGTCGCCGCTGCGATCAACTCTTGAGAAGCGGGCGGCAACAGGTCGATCTGCGGCCCCTCGCCCGGCGCCCGCACCTCGATCTTCTCGCGGTCGAACGAACCTTCGCGCAATTTGAGGCTCAACAGTTTGCGGCCGCGCAAGCTACGCACGCGCAACGTCATGCCGTGACGCTGCAAATCGGCGCCGTCGGTGTCGAAATAGACCGTGCGCTGTTGCGTCCACTTGAGCGGCGCCTTGGGGCCCAGCAACGGATGCGAGGCCAAAGCCCGGAAGGTCGCCGCGTCGGCGACAAGGCGAAGTTCGGTTTCGCGTGCGGGCTCCTCGGGCGTGGCGGGAGCCTGGGGATCGGGCGGCCGGGCCGCCTGCCTTCGCGCCCTCGCCCTCGCCCGCGCCGCCTGTGCCTGCGCCGACTGTGCCTGCGCCGCCATGGTAAACTGTCCCGCCCTCACCCGCCGGCAAGCCTTAGCCGCAACGCGAGGCGCCCGGCAAGGGCGTAGCCCTTACGGCAGCTTGTCGCCATAGAGATTGGGCACATAAAGTTCGTCCGGGATCGGTTCGCGCGCATAGTCGGACCGATATTCGCGCGGCGGCAGCGTGATCTGGGAATGCAGGACCGCCTCATAGGGGATCTGCGTCAGGAGATGGGCGATGCAGTTGAGCCGCGCGCGCTTTTTCGAAACCGCCTCGACCACGTGCCATGGCGCCTGGGGAATATGCGTGCGCTCGATCATCACTTCCTTGGCCTTGGTGTAGTCCTCCCATCGCCGCCGTGACTCCAGGTCCATCGGCGACAGCTTCCACTGCTTGAGAGGATCGTGGATGCGCATGAGGAAGCGCAGGTTCTGCTCTTCGTCGGTGATCGAGAACCAGTATTTGATGAGCAGAACCCCGGCGCGATGCAACATTCGCTCGAATTCGGGGACCGACTGGAAGAACTCCTCGTATTCTGCGTCCGTGCAAAAGCCCATGACGCGCTCGACGCCGGCGCGATTGTACCAGGAGCGGTCGAACAGGGTCATCTCGCCGCCCGCCGGAAGATGCGCGACATAGCGCTGGAAATACCACTGCGTGCGCTCGCGCTCGCTGGGCGCGGGCAGCGCCGCGACACGGCAGACTCGCGGGTTGAGCCGTTGAGTAATGCGCTTGATGACGCCGCCCTTGCCCGCCGAGTCGCGTCCCTCGAACAGCACGACGACCTTGAGTTTCTTGTGGACGATCCAGTCCTGAAGCTTGATGAGTTCGCGCTGGAGACGAAGCAACTCGGCGAAGTAGAACTTGCGCGACTCGTGCGATTGGGACGGATGGTCGAGCATCCCCTCCCGCGTGGAGGCGGCGCCCTCGTCGTCAAGCTCCAGTTCCATTTCCTCGTCGAGATCGTCGGAGATTTCGCCGCGCACGCGCCGGATCAGCGCGGCTACTTTCCTGGCCTCGTCGTCGCTCATGCTTGGCTCTCAGGTGGGGTCTTCGCGGTGCAGATCGTGGATGGCGATGCCGCCTTTGATCGAGGCGCGCGCCAGCCATTCGGGATGACGAAGCGTGCGCAGCGTGTCGGCGTAGCCGCTCGCCCAATGTTCGCGCATTGAGGCGGCGGAGAACTCGTAGTCCTGCGCGTTGCCCTCGTAGACCTCATGAATCCCCTCATTTTCGCGAGGACTCATAATTGCCGGATTTCGTGGACGAATGAGGCGGATTGAGAACCTCAATCCGATGAACGGTCGCCATG
>JAYVYJ010000125.1:0-20950 GCA_043784465.1 Hyphomicrobiales bacterium | reverse complement strand
GCTGCGCCTTGGCCCACTTGCCGATCAGGATACCGGCCTCGTAGTTGTCGGTCGCAAACGTCATGTCGGTCGCGTCCTTGTCGCCGATGGCGGTGTCGAGCGCGATCACCAGAAGGCCGGCCGCACGCGCCTTCTTCAGGGCGGGGATCACCGAATCGTTGGAGGCGGTGATGAGAATGCCCTTGGCGCCCGAGGCGACGCAGTTCTCGATGGCGGTGATCTGGGGCGAGGCGTCGCCGTCCTTGACGCCCGCGAAGGCGGAGAGCTTCACGCCCTGAGCGGCGGCGGCCTTGACCGCGCCTTCCTTCATCTTCACGAAGAAGGGGTTGGTGTTGTTCTTGGTGATGAGGCAGGCGCCGACTTCGGCCTGCGCGCCAGAAGCCATCAGGCCAAGGGCGAGCGCCGCGCCCGCGACGGTCGCGAGGCTGCGATGAGCGTTGAACATGGTTTCCTCCCAGAATGACGTTTCTCGCCCGGAAAGATCGCGGTTGTGCGCCGCCTTCGCTCCGTTCGTTCGTCTGTTAAGCGCAAAGCCCGCGTCGCTGTCAAGGATAATTCAATGCGTTTGATTTATCATTGACAGCCGCCCGCGCGACAGCCAAGTTCATGTCGTGTGATCGGGAGCCGGGCAAGCCGGCCAGGATGTTACGCCCACGGCCGGACATGCCTGGCCTTTTGGAGGGAGCGCGCAGGATTCGCATGGCCGATTCGCCGCAAGGACGTCAGGGCGTGCCGCTGCCGGTGAGCGGAGCCGATCAGTCGGGCGTGCGCGTTTATAATGAGCGGCTCACGTTGTCGCTCGTGCGTCGGTTCGGACAGCTCTCCAAGATCGAGGTCGCGCGGATGACCGGGCTTTCGGTGCAATCGGCCTCCACCATCATGAACCGCCTCAGCGCCGAAGGCCTCTTGAAGCGCGAAGCGCCCTTGCGTGGCCGCGTCGGCCAGCCCACCGTGCCGGTCTCGCTCGACGCGGAGGGCGCCTTCGCCTTCGGGCTCAAGATCGGGCGGCGGTCGAGCGATCTGGTGCTGGTCGATTTCGAAGGCCGCATCCGCCATCGCGCCGTCGTCGCCTACGCCTATCCCACCCCCGAAATCGTGCTCGATTTCGCCGCCCGCTCGTTGCGCGAACTCGGCGGCCGGCTCGACGCGCGCCAGACCCGGCGCATCGTCGGACTCGGCGTCGCCCTGCCCTTCCAGCTCTGGAGCTGGTCCGACGAAATCGGCGCCCCCTCCGGAGCGATGGATGGCTGGCGCTCGATCGCGCTGGGCGAGGAATTGGAGCGTCTGTGCGGCTGGACCGTCACCGTCTGCAATGACGCCACCTCGGCCTGCGCGGCGGAGTTTTATTTCGGGCAGGCGTGGCGCGAGCGTGATTTCCTGTATTTCTTCGTCGGCGAGTTCCTCGGCGGCGGCCTCGTGCTCAACTCTTCGCTTTATCTGGGGCGCACCGGCAATGCGGCGGCGGTCGGTTCGATGCCGGCGCCGGGGCCGCGCGGCGTCGCCCAGCTCATCGAACTCGCCTCCCTCTACAAGCTCGAACGCCGGCTGGAAGCCGCCCGCGTAGATCCGTCCTCGATCTGGCTGACGCCCGACGTCTGGGCGGATTTCGGCGTGGCCCTGCGCGGCTGGCTGGACGAGGCGGCCGCGGCGCTCGCTTACGCCATCGTCTCGGCGATTTCGGTGGTGGACGTCGCCGCCGTGGTGATCGACGGAGCCATGCCCGCTTCGGTGCGCCAGACGCTGTGCCAGCTGGTCGCGGCCGAACTGGAGAAGCTCGACCGGCGCGGCCTGTCCGACGTGCGCACCATCCCCGGCGCCATCGGGCCGGACGCGCGCGCCATCGGCGCGGCGGCTTTGCCGTTGATAAAGAACTTCGCGAGGGATCGCGACGTTCTGTTCAAGGAGGCGAGCGCGGTCTCTTGATCCGCGCTTGGCTTTTTCCCAAGGGGGGAACCCCCAAACCTGAGGTCAACATGGCGTCCAAAACCATCAAGGTCGAACCCTTCGACCTCGTCGTCTTCGGCGGCACCGGCGATCTCGCCTATCGCAAGCTGTTTCCCGCGCTCTATCACCGCGACCGCGACGGCCAGTTCACCGACCCGACCCGCATCATCGGCGTCTCGCGCCGCGACATGACGCGCGAGCAATTCCAGCAAAGCGTGCGAGAGGCGCTGGAGACGCACAAGGAGGGCGACGGGGAGGCGCTGGAGCGCTTTCTCAGGCGCATCGACCATCTCGCGCTCGACGTGACGGGCGCGAAAGGCTGGGACGAGTTCAAGTCCATGATGGGCGCCGACGAGCGCGTGCGCGCTTATTATCTGGCCACCAGCCCCGACCTGTTCGGCCCCATCGCCAAGCG
The DNA here is from genome assembly GCA_043784465.1 of Hyphomicrobiales bacterium. GTDB lineage: Bacteria > Pseudomonadota > Alphaproteobacteria > Rhizobiales > Beijerinckiaceae > Roseiarcus. The sequence continues at coordinate 18,591 of JAYVYJ010000125.1, read as the reverse complement.
CATCGGCGCGGAGGGCCTCGCCAGCCCACGTTCGCGCATCATCGTCGAAAAGCCCATCGGCCACGACGGCAAGAGCGCCGCCGCCATCAACGACGCGCTGGGCTCGGTGTTTCTGGAGAGCAACATCTTCCGCATCGATCATTATCTGGGCAAGGAAACCGTGCAGAACCTGATGGCGCTGCGCTTCGCCAACGCGTTGTTCGAGCCATTGTGGAACGCGGGCCACATCGACCACGTGCAGATCAGCGTCGCCGAGACGCTGGGCGTGGGCGGACGCGGCGCCTATTACGACGAATCCGGCGCGATCCGCGACATGGTGCAAAATCATATGTTGCAACTGCTTTGTCTGGTCGCGATGGAGCCGCCGCGCTCGCTGGAAGCCGACGCGCTGCGCGACGAAAAGTTGAAAGTGCTGCGCTCGTTAACCCCCATCGACGCACGCAACGTCTCCCAGTTCACGGTCCGCGGCCAGTATCGCGGCGGCTTTGCGGAAGGCGCGGAGGTGCCAGGCTATCTGGCCGACATCGACAAGGAGGCGAGTTCCACGGAGACGTTCGTCGCGCTCAAGATCGGCGTCGCCAACTGGCGCTGGGCCGGCGTGCCGTTCTATTTGCGCACCGGCAAACGTCTTCCGCAGCGCTTCTCCGAAATCGTCATCGGCTTCCGCCGCGTGGCGCATCAGATCTTCGAGCACGGCGCGGACGGCATCCCGCCCAACCGCCTCGTCATCCGCGTACAGCCCGACGAGGGCATCAAGCTGTGGTTGATGATCAAGGAGCCGGGACCGGGCGGCATGCGCCTGCAACACGTGCCGCTCGACATGAGCTTCGCCAAGGCGTTCGGCGCGCCCTCGCCCGAGGCTTACGAGCGATTGCTGATGGACGTGGTGCGCGGCAACGCCTCGCTGTTCATGCGCCGCGACGAGGTCGAAGCCGCATGGCGTTTCGTCGACCCCATCCGCGACGCCTGGGCGCAGAGCGGCGAGGGGCCGCGCCCTTACAATTCCGGTTCGTGGGGACCGGCGGCCTCCATCGCGCTGATCGAGCGCGACGGGCGCACGTGGAACGAGGAGTTCGAATGACCGAAGTTCGCGAATTCGCCGACGGCGCGGCGCTGGCGGAGGGCTTCGCCGACTGGTCGGCGCAATTGTTGCGCGCCGCCATCGCCGCGCGCGGCATGGCGCTGCTGGTCGTATCGGGCGGCGCCACGCCGAGGCGCTATTTCGCCGCGCTTTCGCAACGCGACCTCGATTGGTCGCGCGTCGCCGTAACCCTGGCCGACGAGCGTCGCGTGCCTGACGATTCGCCGCGCTCCAACGCCCGGCTGGTGCGCGAGACCCTGTTGCAGAACAGGGCCGCCAAGGCGCAGTTCTGCCCGCTGGCGGATTCGCGCATACCTCCCCAACAGGAGCTGGCGGCCGCCGGCGCGCGCGTGGCGCATTTGCCCCTGCCCGCCGATCTGGCGGTGCTCGGCATGGGCGAGGACGGCCACACCGCGTCATGGTTTCCCCATTCCCCCGGCCTCGCGGTCGCCATGGACCCGGCGGCCCGTGCGCTCGTCAGCGCGATGGACGCGCCCGACGGGCTGGAGCCGCGCCTGACGCTCACGGGCCGCGCCGTGCTGCGCGCCCGCGCGCTGGCGCTTCAGATCGAGGGGCCGAAGAAGGCGGCGGCGTACGCCAAAGCCCAGCAGGACGGCGCGGTCGAGGATATGCCGATACGCGCGGTGCTGCGCGGCGCCGCGGATCGGCTGACGGTGTTCAAGGCGGCTTGACTTGAGGCCCGCGCCGGGCGCCCTGTCACGCCCATGACGCCGCACGCCTTCTCTCCCTTCATCCGCCTGCTGGGACGCGGCAAGACGCTTTCGCGCGGGCTGGACGCGCAGGAGGCCGAGAAGGCCTTCGGCATGATGCTCGACGGCGAGGCGCGCCCGGAGCAGATTGGCGCCTTCCTGATGCTTTTGCGCATGAAGGAGGAAACCGCGCCGGAGATCGCCGGGTTCATCCGCGCCGCGCGCGCGCGTGTACCGGCTCCCCAGGCGCTCGCGCCCGACCTCGATTGGCCCTGTTACGCCGGCAAGGCGCGCCGCCCGCCCTGGCATCTGCTGGCCGCGCTGCGGCTGGCGGGCGCGGGCTTTCGCATCGCGCTGCACGGCCTCGACGGCCATACGCCGGGCCGGCTCTATGCGGGCGAGACGCTGGCGCGTCTCGGGTTGGCGCCCGCTGACGACCTTGCGGAGGCGCGCGCTCAGCTTGCGCTACGCGGGCTCACCTATCTATCGCTCGATCGGCTCTCCCCGCCGCTCGCCCGGTTGATGATGCTGAAGCCCGTTCTCGGCCTGCGCTCGGCGATCAACACAGTCGCACGCGGCCTCAATCCCTTCGGTGCGAAAGCGTCGCTTCAGGCGGCCTTCCATCCCGCCTACGTGACGCTTCACCGGGATACGGCGCTGCTGCTGGGCGACGCCCGGGTGTGGAGTTTTGGCGGCGACGGCGGCGAGAACGAGCGGCGGCCGGAGAAGCCCGTGGACATCGCCGCAGTCGAGGACGGCGTCGCGCGCGATTTCACGCTTCCCCCGCTGATCGACACGCCCTCCGGGCGCGAGACTTCGCCCCTGCCCGACTCGCTCGCTGCGCTCTGGCGCGAGGGCGGCGACGCACGGGCGGAGGCGGCTGTGGTGGGAACGATGGCTTTGGCGCTGGGGCTGATGGGCGAAGACCCCGCGCGCGCCGGCGCGCTCTGGGATTCGCGCGACCGCACGCAGTTTTGCGACGGCGCGCCTGCGCAAGCGCGGCCAGCCGCGGCGGCGATGGGCGAGGTTTATCTGGTGGGCGCCGGCCCCGGCGAGGCCGACCTGCTGACCTTTCGCGCGCGCGCCCTGATCGAGCGGGCTGAGGTCGTGCTGTACGACCGTCTGGTCGATGCCTCGATCCTCGCGCTGCTGCCCCCCGACGCCGAGCGGGTGTTCGTGGGAAAGCAGGCCAACAAACATGCGGTACCGCAGGACGAGATCGGCCGCCTGCTGATCGCGCACGCCAAGCGCGGCAAGCGAGTGTTGCGCCTGAAAGGCGGCGACCCGTTCATGTTCGGGCGCGGCGGCGAGGAGATCGAGGCGCTCGCCCAGGACGGCGTGCCGTTTCAGGTCTGCCCCGGAGTGACGGCGGCGCTGGGATGTTCAGCCTATGCGGGGATACCGCTGACGCACCGCGACCATGCGCAGATGTGCATTTTCGTCACCGCGCAAGGCCGTGCGGGAAAGCTGGATCATGATTGGTCGGCGCTGATGCGGCCGGGCCAGACGGTCGCGATCTACATGGGCCTCAACCAGATCGAGGCGCTGATGAACGACGCCCTGGCGGGCGGCGTGGACGCCGCCACTCCGGCGGCGGTGATCGAGAATGGAGCGCGCGCGCGTCAGCGCGTGGTGACAGGCACACTGGCGACGCTGGCCGAGAACGCCCGCGCGGCCGAGTTGCACGGCCCGACCATCATCATCGTCGGCTCGGTGGTGACGCTGAAGGACAAGCTCGCCTGGTTCGAGACGAAAGCCGCCGCGCTCTGACGCCGATAGACCGACGAACCCACGGTCGTGATGGCCGGACCCGTCCCGGCCATTCACGCCGTGATGTTGCGAGAGCCTTTATACAACAGGCTAAAAAGTCGGAGATAATTTTCGTAGCTCGCAAGAGCGGCGCGGCGTGGCTTCCTGCGACAATCCAGGGCATAACGTGTGGGCCCCGTGGGCCGGTAATATGACTTTCCGCAAGGCGACAATCCGGACCAATCAAACCTTGATTTCCCGACGAACAACCATCAGGATTTTTCGACGGGCGCGGTCGTCATCGACAATGAAGCTCAGCCATCCAGCCACGCCGAGAGCGAGCCCATCCGGGTGAACTCGCACCAGCGGAAGGACGGGATGGTTTCGCCTCGCTTGTCATGTCGGTTGCGCTTCCGCGTGAGAAGCCGGGGATCACTTATTGCAGTTCACCCTGTGAATTTCATGAGCACAACAGGTCTGATCGCGCGAGCGATGGCGCCGGAGCGCCGCCGCCTTTCTCCCCTCACGGCGTGACGGTGAAGCTCGCCTTCATGCCGTGCCGGAAGTGCCCGGGCTGATTGCAGATCAGTTCATAGGCGCCGGGCTTGAGATCGAGCGTGATAGTCTTCTTCGCGCCGGGATCGAGGTCGGCGGCCTCGCCGAGATCCTTGATCTTCATCTCGTCGACCTTGTCGTTCTTGGAGTCGTAGGTGAATTTGTCGCCTTTCGACTTCATAGCGACCACGACCATCTCATGCGTCTTGGTCTTGGACAGGTTCGACACGTCGAATTCCACCGAGCCTGCCTTGACGCTCGTCTTGTCCAGCTTCATCGCCATGGATTTTTCGTCGGCGGCGTCGCCGAGTTGGACCGCCACGACGGTGGCGGCCTGCGCCGCCGCGGCGCCCAAGACCCACGCCAAACCACCTGCGAAAACTCGCGCGCGCATCGTCTCGCTCCCTGACTGAACCTGTACGTTACAAAGCAAATGCGTCGCCAGCGCGGCGGCGCGTCAAGCCGCTGGCCGGGGCCGCGCCTTGTTCATCGCCTCCAGAATCGCCCGCGCGCGCGACGCCTCCATCATCTTGACCGTGTCCTCACGCGAGCGATGACGCCAGTTGGGCCGCTCGCGGTCCGTGCCGGGCAGATTGGTCGCCACGGTCTCTCCCGCAAGGTCGTCCACCTGTACGCTCGCCAGCCCAGATCCCGCCAGCGCGACCCACGCGTGAATCGACGCCGCCAGATTGTCGTCCATCGGCTGGACCGGCGCCGGCGGTTCGGTCAACACCCCGGCTTCAACGAGCGCCTGCACCAGGGCCGCCTTTTCCGTTGCGCGGTCGACAAGCGCGTGCGCGCCCTCTTCGGGCCCCATCTGCCCCAGGCTCAGCCGCTCGGCGATATCGGCGCCGCCCCACCAGCCCGCCAGCGTCGGCAAGTCGTGCGTCGTCACGCAGGCGACCGAATGGGTCGCATAATTCCTGACGTCGCGGAAAGCGACGCCGTCGCGCTCGAAGTAAAGCACCCGCATGCCTGAGACGTCCGCCCGCGTCAGCTTGTCGCGAAAGCCGTCGGGCACGGTCCCGAGATCCTCGCCGACGACCATGCATTTGTGGCGCTGGCTCTCCAGCGCGATCTGGCCGATGAGTTCGTCGAGCGGGTAGGCGACATAGGCGCCGTGGGCCGGGCTCGCCCCCTCGGGGATGACGAACAGCCGCGCCAGCCCCATCGCGTGGTCGATGCGCAGCATGCCTGCATGGCGCATGTTGGCGGCCAGCAATTCGCGAAACCCCTTCCAGCCGGTGCGCGCTCCCGCGACGGGATCGAGCGGCGGCAGGTGCCAGTTTTGTCCCGTGGGCGAAAACGTGTCGGGCGGCGCCCCGACATTCGCGCCAATGCCCAGTTCCCCGGCGCGAGACCAACTCTCCGCCCCGTCCGGCGCCGAGCCGACCGCGAGATCGCGATAGAGCCCGATGTCGAGCCCGGCCGCCTTCGCCCGCGCCGCCGCCTTGCCCAATTGCCGGTCGCCGACCCATTGGCAGAATTGCGCGAACCTGATGTCGTAATCGCGTTCCGCCGCCTTGGCGGCGAGCGCGCTGGGGTCGGCGTCTCGCAGTTCGGCCGGCCAAAGCCGCCAATATTCGCCGTGCCGCTCGCGATGAATCGCCTCGAATACTGCGAAACGGAACAGGCTGTCGCCGCCCGCCGAAACGAAGGCGTCGAACTCGGCGAACAAAGGATCACTGCCCCGCGCCGCCCGCGCGCGCAAGAAGGCCGCGAAGCGATATTGCAGCGCCACCCGTTTGGTCGCCCAGACGGCGTCGTAGTCGATGGACGGCGCGCGCGCGACCGCCGCAAGCCGCTCGGCCAGCGAAGCTGAAGCCATCCCCCATTCCTCGTCCTCCGGCAACCCGTCGCCGCTCAACGCGTCGATCAGAATCGGGTCGAGGAAGCGCCTGTCGGAGGGGTGATACGGGCTCGCCCGGTCGCGTTGATGGGGAAACAGCATGTGCATGGGGCTGACGCCGAAATAGGCGGCTCCGTGCCGCGCCGAAGCTTCCGCCGCCGCGCCGAGCGCCGTGAAATCGCCCATGCCCTGATCGCCTTCTCCGCGGCGCAGCGCGTAAAGCTGCGCAGAGACGCCGAAGCGGTTGCGCCACGTCGATTTGGGCCGATAGGCTTCGGGCGGCGCGATCGTCAGCGCGCAGGACACCCCGCCGATTTCCAGCCGATGCCGCCCCACCGGCAAAACCGGCAGGTCGAAATGGCGCTCGTTGATCTCGCGCATGTTGGGCAGCGTCCGACGGCGCGCATCCGCCCCCGACGTCGAGCCCGACACGATCGCGCCGTCCTCCATCGTCACGTGAAATTCGATGGGACCCTGCGGCGTGGCGGCGTCGTCCCGAACCGCCACGCGCGGCGCGCCGTCGAGCGCGAGCGTAAGCGCGGGCGGCAGTTTGCGCGCTTGGGTTTCCTCCATAAGCCGGTCGAGCGATTCCCGCGCCCGCGCCTGCGTGCGCGCCGGAAGGCCAAAGCAATCGAGCAGCGCGAGCTTGGTCGCGGTGGAGACAAGCGTATGACGGCCCGTCACGTCCCACCATTCGCCCGCGACCCCCGCCGCTTCGCTCAGCGTCTCGACGTCGCGCAGGTCGGGCGGGCGCGCATATCTGGCCGACGCCGGCGCTTCCGCGACGATCATCACCGAGCGCGCCGGAAGCGCCGTGCGGTCGGCGGTTTCGGTCGGCCGGTCGAGCCGGTCGTCGTCGCTGGTATCGATCTCCACGCGCCAGACGAAACCCGCCCGCGCCTCAGGCAAACGCAGCGAGGTCGCCGCCCCCCGGTTGAACGCCACCATCACGCGGTCGAGGCCCCCCGCCGTCGGCGTCGCGAACACGGCGGTCAGCACGTCGCCATAGGGCGAATCCCAGTGGCCGCCGTCGACCATCGGCAATTCCGCGTCGCGCCATTCCGCGTCGCGCACGCCCTCGGCGATCAGCGAACCATCGATCCAGCGCGCGGCGCGCAGCGAGGGATGGGCGGCGCGGATCGCCGCTAGCCGCCCCGCGAACGCGGCCAGGCCCATGTCGGCGCGGGACCAGTCAATCCACGAGATGTCGTTGTCCTGCGCATAGGCGTTGTTGTTGCCGCGCTGGCTGTGGCCAAGCTCCGCCCCAGCGGGCAGCATCGGCACGCCTCGCGCGGCGAACAAGGTCGCCAGCAGGTTGCGCTGGTCGCGCGCGCGCGCGTCCCGTACGCGGGCGTCGTCGGTGGCGCCCTCAAGCCCGTGGTTCCAGGAATTGTTGTCGTTGGTGCCGTCGCGATTGTCCTCGCCGTTGGCTTCGTTGTGCTTGTGTGAATAGGAGACGAGATCGGCGAGCGTGAACCCGTCGTGACAACTCACGTAATTTACGCTCTTATTTGAAGAGGGCGCCGCGCCGAAAACGTCGTGCGAACCTGCGAGCCGCGTCGCCATTTCCCCGCGCATGCGCATATCGCCGCGCCAGAACCGACGCGTCGCGTCGCGGAACCTGTCGTTCCATTCGCCCCAGCCTTCCGGGAACGCGCCGAGCCGATAGCCGCCGGGGCCGATGTCCCACGGCTCGGCGATCATCTTGGCCTGTCGCGTCACGGGATCGGCGGCGAGCGCGGCGAACAGCGGGGCCTGCCCGTCGAAGCCCGCCTCCCGACGCCCCATCGCGGTCGCGAGATCGAAGCGGAACCCATCGATCCCACCCCATTCCATCCAGCGCCTGAGCGCCGCCACCGCGAGATCGACGACATGCGGGCGGTCGAGCGCCAGACAATTGCCGGTGCCCATATCGTTGATGTAGCGCGAGGGATCGTCGGGAGCTAACCGAAAATAGGCGGCGTTGTCGATGCCGCGAAACGACAACGTCGGCCCGAATTCGTCGCTCTCGCCATTGTGGTTGAGCACCACGTCGAGCACGACCTCCAGCCCCGCCGCATGAAGCGCGTCGGTCGCGCGGCGCACCTCCGCCCATCCGCCGGGCGCAAGGCGCGGATCGGGTGCGCCCCAGAACACGGGATTGTAGCCCCACGCGTTCGCCAGCCCCAGCGCGTTGAGATGACGCTCGTCGCAGAACGCGTCTGCGGGCATGATCTCGACCGTCGTGACGCCAAGCGACTTGATGTGGTCGATCACCGGCTTCTCGGCGAGCGCGGCGAATGTTCCCCGCACCGCTTCCGGGAGGTCGTCGCGCAGTTTGGTGAAGCCGCGCAGGTTCACTTCATAGACGACCGTATCGGCCCATTCGAATCGCGCGCGCCCCGGTTCGCCGCCTGGCGGGCGGGCGACCACGCATTTGGGCGCCGCCGCCGCCGAGTCCACGCCGCGCTCGAACATCGTGTGATCGACCAGAAACGGCCGGTCGATCTGCGCCGCCATCGGATCGACCAGCAGCTTGGACACGTCGAACCGGTGGCCGAGTTCAGGCGCCCAGGGTCCATCCACGCGCAGCCCGTAGCGCGCGCCCGGCAGCAGGCCCGGCGCAAAGCCGCGAAAGCCGCCGTGGCCGTCGGCTTCAAGCTGGATGCGCAACGTTTCTCGCTCGCCCATTTCATCGAACAGGCACACCGAGACGCCGGTGGCGTTGGGCGCATGGAGGGCGATTTCTCCCCCAACCAGCCGGATCACATGGCTGGCGTCGGCATCGGTCATGGGTGAGCCTTCAGCTTGGCGTAGAGCGCGGCGTATCGCCGCGCGGGATGCCGCCATGAAACGTCGGAACTGAGGCCATTGATCCGCAGCCGACGCATTATCTCGTCGTCGCCGTAGAGTTCGAACGCGCGCACCAAGGCATGGTCGAGCGCCCCGGCGTCGGCGGGAAAGAACTGCACGCCCGTCGCAACGCCTGCGCCAAGCGCAGCCTCGTTGGCGTCGATCACCGTATCGGCGAGGCCGCCGACGCGCGCCACCAGCGGCACGGCGCCGTAGCGCAACGCGCAAAGCTGGGTCAGCCCGCAAGGCTCGAAGCGCGACGGCACGACGAGGAAATCGACGCCCGCCTGAATGAGATGCGCAAGGCTTTCGTCATAGCCGATCCTGACGCCGACGCTGTCGGGATAGGCTTGAGCCATCGTCACAAAACCCCGCTCGAGCTGCGGGTCGCCCGCGCCGAGCAGGGCGACCTGTCCGCCCCGCGCGATCAGGCCCGGCAGGCACAACGCCAGCAGGTCCAGCCCCTTCTGGCTCGTCAACCGCGAGACCACGCCGAACAGCGGTCCCTTGACGTTGAGAAGCAGGCCGAACTTCTCCTGAAGTGCGGCCTTGTTGGCGGCGCGGTCGCCCAGCTTCGTCGCCGAGTAAGGCCGCGCCAGCGTCGTATCGGTCTGCGGGTTCCATATCTGATTGTCGATGCCGTTGACGATGCCCTCGACGTCGGCGGAACGCGTGCGCAAAAGCCCGTCCAGCGCCATGCCGAATTCCGCCGTGAGGATTTCGCGCGCATAAGTGGGGGAGACGGTCGTGATCTTGTCGGCGAAATAGATGCCGCCCTTGAGAAACCCGATCCCGCCAAAATATTCGACCCCCTCCAGCGCCATCGCCTCCGGAGGCAAGCCCAGTGGCCCCAGCAAATCCCCGTAATAATGGCCCTGAAATGCGATGTTATGGATCGTCAGCACGGTCGCAGGGCGGGGGCCGCCGTCGAAGTGCAGGTAAACCGGCGCCAGCGCCGCTTGCCAGTCATGTGCATGGAGGACGTCGGCGACATAGGCGGGAACTAAGCCTTTCGCCAGATCGGCGCCCACTCGCGCGAGCGCCCCGAAGCGCAGCGCATTGTCGGACCAGTCCTTGCCGTCCGGCCCCAGATAGGGATTGCCGGGCCGGTCATAGAGATGCGGCGCGTCCAGAACGAACAGGTCGAGGTCGCCCGCCCGTCCCGCCAGCACCCGCGCCGCCCCGCCCATCAGCGAAGCGTAGACATGGACGCTCTCCGCCCCCTCCAGCTTCGCCAGCACGGAGGGATAGCCCGGCAGCAGCGTGCGCGCCTCCACGCCCTCGCGCGGCAAGGCGAGCGGCAACGCTCCCGCTACATCGGCGAGCCCCCCTGTCTTGACCAGCGGAAACGCCTCCGAGGCAAGGCTGAGAACGCGCATCAACCGAGCCGGTCGATCATCGGCTGCGTGATGAGGGTGACGCCGCCTTCGCTGCGCCGGAACCGCGCCTCGTCGGCGACCTGGTCTTCGCCGACGACGAGGCCGTCAGGAATGTTGACGCCCGCGTCGATCACCACCTTGTTGATCCGGCACCCGCGCCCGACCCGCACATAGGGCATGATGACCGCCTCGTGGATCCGCGAGAACGAATGAACGCGGCAGCCGGTGAACAGCAGCGACCGCGAGATCGAAGAGCCGGAAACGATGCACCCTCCCGAGATCAGAGACGACACCGCCGACCCGCGCCGCCCGTCCACGTCATGCACGAACTTCCCCGGCGGCGTGATCTCGCCATAGGTCCAGATTGGCCATTCGCGATCGTAGAGATCGAGATCCGGCACGATCTCGGTGAGGTCGACGTTGGCCTGCCAGTAGGCGTCCACCGTGCCCACGTCGCGCCAGTAGATGTGCCCCTCTTCGCGCGAACGCACGCAGGAGCGCGTGAAATGATGCGCCACCGCCTTGCCGTTCGCCACGATGTAAGGGATCACGTCCTTGCCGAAATCATGCGACGAGTTGGGGTCCGCCGCGTCGCGCCTAAGTTCCTCGACAAGAAACTTGGTGTCGAACACATAGATGCCCATGCTGCACAGCGCCATATCGGGCTTGCCCGGCATGGACGGCGGGTCTTTGGGCTTTTCGAGGAATTGGATGATGCGGTCGTGCTCGTCTACATGCATGACGCCAAATCCCTTGGCCTCTTCGAGCGAGGCCTCCAGACAGCCCACCGTCACGTCCGCGCCGGACTCGACATGCTGCTGAAGCATCTTCTCGTAGTCCATCTTGTAGATATGGTCGCCCGCGAGGATCACCATATATTGCGGGCCGTAGCCCTCGATGATGTCGACGTTCTGATAGACCGCATCGGCGGTGCCCAGATACCACATGGTCTCGCTGACGCGCTGCGAGGCGGGCAGCACGTCGAAACTCTCGTTGCGCTCAGGGCGAAAGAAGTTCCAGCCGCGCTGCATGTGGCGGATGAGACTATGCGCCTTGTATTGCGTGGCGACCGCGATGCGGCGGATGCCGGAATTGAGCGCGTTCGACAGCGCAAAGTCGATGATGCGCGATTTGCCGCCGAAATAAACCGCCGGCTTCGCGCGCCGGTCCGTCAACTCCATCAGGCGGCTGCCGCGCCCGCCCGCCAGCACATACGCCATCGCATGACGCGCGAACGGCGCGGTCGGCGGCGCCGATTTCGTAACGCTCATACTAAACCCTCCCTTGAACGCGGGCCGGCGTCCCTGCGGCGCCGATTCACCTGCAAATTGAAGACCATATGTCACTCACCCGGCCGCCACTCCAGGAAAAGCGTCGACAGCGGCGGAAGCGTGAGGGCGGCGGAAGCGGGCAGGTCGTGCATCGCCTGCCGGTCGGCGTAGACCGCGCCGAAATTGCCGACGCCGGATCCCCAATATTCCCGCGCGTCCGTATTGATCGCCTCCGCCCAGCGCCCGATGACGGGCAGGCCGATGCGGTATCCATGCCGGACGACGGGCGTGAAATTGCACACCACCGCAACCGGCGGCTGGCCCTCCTCGCCGTATCGCAGGAACGCGATGACCGAATTTTCCGCGTCGTCGCCCACGATCCATCGGAAACCCTCGGGCTCGCAGTCGCGCGCGTACATCGCCGGACGGGCGCGATAGAAGGCGTTGAGATCGACGATCAGCTTCTTGACGCCCTGATGCGGCGCGTGATCGAGCAGCCACCAGGGCAGTCCGGATTCAGCATCCCATTCTGACGTCTGGCCGAACTCCTGCCCCATGAACAGCAGCTTCTTGCCGGGATGGCCATACATCAAGCCATAATAGGCCCGCGTGTTTGCGAACCGCTGCCATTCGTCGCCCGGCATCTTGGAGACGATGGACTGCTTGCCGTAAACGACCTCGTCATGGCTCAGTGCGAGGATGAAATTCTCGCTATAGGCGTAGACCATGCTGAACGTGAGCTGGTGATGGTTCCACTTGCGATAGACCGGGTCCTTCTCAAGATATTCCAGAGTGTCATGCATCCAGCCCATGTTCCACTTGAAGCCGAAGCCGACGCCGCCTGAAAAGGTCGGCCGGGTGATGCCGTCGTAAGCGGTCGATTCTTCAGCCACCATGAACGCGCCGGGAAACTGGCTGTAAACCGCTTCGTTGACGCGCTTCAGAAAGCTGACGGAATCGTAGTTGATGTTGCCTCCGTCCGCGTTGGGCAACCATTCTCCGGGATTTCTCGAATAGTCGAGATAGATGATGGAGGCGACCGCGTCGACACGCAAGCCGTCGATATGATACCTGTCGAACCAATATAGTGCGCTCGCCAGCAGGAAGTTGGCGACCTCCTTGCGGCCGTAATCGTAGATCGCCGACTTCCAGTCGGGATGGAAACCCTTTCGGGGGTCGGGATGCTCATAAAGCGCCTCTCCGTCGAACCAAGCCAGCCCATGCGCGTCGGTGGGAAAATGAGCGGGCACCCAGTCGAGGATCACGCCAATCCCCGCCGCATGCGCCTTGTCGACAAAACGCGCAAAGTCCTCGGGCGTGCCGAACCGTTTGGTGGGGGCGAACAGGCCCAAGGGCTGATAACCCCATGACAGGTCGAACGGATATTCCGTGATCGGCATCAGTTCGAGATGCGTGTAACCCATATCCTTGACGTAAGGGATCAACTGATCCGCCAGTTCGTCGTAGGTCAACCAGCGCCCGCCCTCGCCGCGCCGCCACGAGGCGAGCTGGCATTCGTAGACGGACATCGGCTTGCGCCGCCATTCGCCTTCGCCACGCATCCGCATCCACTCTTCGTCCGTCCAGGCGAAATCTGTCGTGTAGGCGACGAGCGTTGCGGTGGAAGGGCGCAGTTCCGCCTCGAAGCCGAACGGATCGGCTTTCAGCGGCTGCAACTCGCCCCCTGCGGAGACGACCTCGTATTTGTAGACCGCGCCCGCCCCCAGATGGGGAATGAAGATTTCCCAGATACCGCTGTCGTAACGCTTGCGCATCTGGCAACGCCGCCCGTCCCAGTCGTTGAAGTCGCCAACCACGGAAACCCGGCGCGCGTTGGGCGCCCAGACGGCGAACGACACGCCGCCTTCGCCCTCATGGGTCGTGATCTGCGCGCCAAGCCGCTTGTAAAGCTCGCGGTGCGTTCCCTCGCGCAGCAGATGATCGTCGAGCGGCCCCAGCGTGGGGCCGAACGCATAGGCGTCGCGATAGGACGAACCCCCGCTGGGACGCCTGACCTCAAGCCGGTATTGCGGCCGCTCTTTCGAGCCAGGAACCAGCGCCTCGAAGAAATCGTGTCCGCGCCGTTCGAGATCGACCAGCAGAGTTCCGTCGAGGTTGAACGCGCGCACCGAGAGGGCGTCGGGGGCGAACGCGCGAAGCGCCCACCCCTGCGGCGTCAGGTGCGGCCCCATGAAGCGGAAGGGATCGGGATGGCGAGCGGCCGCCAGGAGATCGATGTCGTCCGCGCGCGCGCGCCAAGATTTGCTCACGCCCAAAGACCCGCTCACGCCCGACGTCTCGCCCAACCCCAAACTTTCGTTCACGCCCATACTCCCGTCAACTAAGGCGACGATACGACGCCTTCCAGATTTCGTCCGAATATTCGGCTATTGTGCGGTCTGACGAGAACCAACCCGTATTCGCCGTGTTGAGGATCGACGCTTTGAGCCACGCCTTGCGGTCGTGCCACGCCGTGTCGACCTTCTGCTGCGTCTGCCAATAGGTCTCGAAGTCGGCGCACACCATGAAGAAGTCGTGATGACGCAGCGTCTCCACCAGCCCGTGATAGCGCCCCCGGTCGTCCGCCGAGAACACCCCGGACTGGATCGCGTCGAGCGTGTCGCGCAACACCGGCGAGGCCTCGATATAGCGCCCCGCATCGATGCCCTGCGCCCGCGCGGCTGTCACCTGCGCAGCGGTCAGGCCGAAGATGAAGATATTTTCGTCCCCCACCAGATCGCGCAATTCCACGTTGGCGCCGTCCAGCGTGCCGACGGTCAACGCTCCATTCAACGCCATCTTCATGTTGCCGGTTCCCGACGCCTCCATGCCGGCGGTGGAAATCTGTTCGGAGAGGTCGACGGCGGGGATGATCGTCTCGGCCAGACTGACGTTGTAGTTGGGCAGGAAGACAACTTTCAGCAGTCCGCGCACGGTCGGGTCGGAATTGACCTGCCGGGCGACGTCGATGGCGAGCTTGATGATGAGCTTCGCCTGCGTGTAGCTGGCCGCCGCCTTGCCTGCGAAAATCTTCACGCGCGGCGCGAAGTCGATGGTCGGGTTGGCGCGAATTTCGTTGTAGCGCGCGACCGTCTCCAGAATGTTGAGCAGCTGGCGCTTGTACTCATGGATGCGCTTGATCTGCACGTCGAACATCGCGTCGGGGTCGAGGCGCTGGTTGAGCGCCTCGGCGGCGACCTGGCCCAGCGCGATCTTGTTGGCGCGCCGCATCAGCGTAAACTGCTCCTGCATCGCGCTGTCGTCGGCGAAACGCGCGAGGCCCTTCAGCGCCTCGGCGTCGTGAAGCGCCTTTTCCCCCACGGAGGCGCGAATGATGTTGGCCAGCCTCGGATTGCACTCCATCAGCCAGCGGCGGAACGTGATGCCGTTGGTCTTGTTGACGATGCGGTTGGGGTAGACCTGGGCGAGATCGTGGAACACCGTCTGTTTCATCAGATCGGTGTGGAGCGCCGACACGCCGTTGATCTTGTGGCTGCCCACGAACGCCAGCGCACCCATGCGCACACGCCGTCCATTCTGCTCGTCGATCAGCGAGATGCCGGCCATGAAGCCGGTGTCGCCGAGGCCGTTCTTGCGCGCGAAATCCAGATGCGCCGCGTTTATCATGTAGATGATCTGCATGTGGCGCGGCAGCAGCCGCTCCATCAGGCCGACCGGCCAGCTTTCTAGCGCCTCGGGCAACAAAGTGTGGTTGGTGTAGGAGAACACGTCGTTCGTTATCTTCCAGGCGTCCTCCCACTTGAAGCCGTTGAGATCGACCAGAATACGCATCAGCTCCGCCACCGCGATCGCAGGATGGGTGTCGTTAAGCTGGACGGCGACATATTCGCCAAGCGAGCGCACGTCGCCAAAATTCTTCACATGCCGGCGCACCAGATCCATAAGTGAGGCGGAGGCGAAGAAAAATTCCTGCCGCAGCCGGAGTTCCTGCCCGTTGGGCGTGGCGTCGGACGGGTACAACACCTTCGAGATCGCCTCGGCGCGTACGTTGTCGGCGAGCGCGCCGATGTAATCGCCCGCGTTGAAAGCTTCGAGCTTGAGCGGATCGACGGCGCGCGCCGACCATAGTCGCAGCGTGTTGACGTGGCGGCCGCGCCAGCCGACGATGGGCGTGTCGAACGCAACGGCGTCGACCCGCTCGCCCGGATGCCAGACGAAGCGCGGGGCGTCGTCGTCGCTCTGGACCGCCTCGACATGGCCGCCAAAGCCGATCGCGTAACTGACTTCCGGGCGCTCGAACTCCCACGGGTTGCCGTGGCTCAGCCAGTCCTCCGGCGCCTCCTGCTGCCAGCCGTTGCGGATGATCTGCTTGAACAGGCCGTTGTCGTACCGGATGCCGTAGCCATGCGCGGCGACGCACAGCGTCGCCATCGAGTCCATAAAACAGGCGGCGAGGCGTCCCAAACCGCCATTGCCCAGCGCCGCGTCAGATTCCACGCGGCGCAGAACGCTGAGATCGACGCCCAGGCTGGCGAGCGCCGCCGTCATCGGCTCGACCACGCCCACATTGGTCATGGCGTCGAACAGCATGCGGCCGATGAGGAATTCGAGGCTCAGATAATAGACGCGTTTGCGCTTTTGCTCGTAAACGCGGTGGGTTGAAGTAATCCAGCTATCGACGATGATATCGCGCGTGGCGGCGGCCACCGCCAGGAACCAATCGCGCTGGCTCGCCGCGAGCGGGTCCTTTCCGACGGTGTATTTGAGCTTGTCCAGGACGGAGGCTTTCAATTCCTCGGGAGTATAGACGCGCACCTCTTCAACGGTCGGCTCCGCCGGCGTGACCATGTCCATTTTAGCTCCCCAAAAATAGGCGGCGTGGCGCCCCGCTCGGGTCCTGCCGAGAGGCGCCTTGCGGCGTTAACCCCCATGTGTTGCGATTCTCGTACCATCATTGTGACCTGTCGCGAAACCGCCTAAACCGCCGGCCGAGCAAGGAGAGCGGCGATGAAGATCGACGGAAAGGCCTATCGGACGATTGGGCGCGCGGGGCCGCACGCCGTCGAAACGATCGACCAGACCCGCCTGCCGCACGAACTGATCTTTCGACGGATCGACACTCTCCAGGGCGCCGTCGAGGCGATCCGCACGATGGTGGTGCGCGGGGCGCCTTTGATCGGGGCGACGGCCGCCTACGGTCTCGCCATCGCGCTCCATCACGCCGCCGACGACGCGGCTTTGGACATGGCTTACGCCAAGCTGCTCGCGAGCCGCCCAACCGCCGTGAACCTGCGACATGCGCTCGAAGACGTGCGCGCGAGCGTCGCCGCGCTGCCCGCTCCCGCCCGCGCCGAGGCCGCCTTCGCCCGCGCCGATGCGATCTGCGAAGAGGACGTCGCGCTCAACCTCGCCATCGGCGAGGCCGGCTTCAAGCTGATCGAAGCCGCCCACAAACGCACGGGCCGCCCGGTCAACATCCTGACCCATTGCAACGCCGGCTGGCTCGCCACCGTCGATTGGGGCACCGCGACCGCGCCGATCTATCTGGCGCACGACCGGGGCGTGCCCGTGCATGTGTGGGTAGACGAAACAAGGCCGCGCAATCAGGGCGCGTCGCTAACCGCGTTCGAACTCGGCCAGCACGGCGTGCCGCACACGCTCGTTGTCGACAACGCCGGCGGCCATCTGATGCAGCGCGGGCTTGTAGACATGTGCATCGTCGGCACGGACCGCGTGACGGCGCGCGGCGACGTCGCCAACAAGATCGGCACTTATCTCAAGGCGTTGGCGGCGCGCGCGCATGGGGTTCCGTTCTATGTCGCCCTGCCCGGCCCGACCATCGACTGGCGGCTCGACGACGGCCTCGCCATCGAGATCGAGGAACGCTCGGCCCGCGAGGTCACGCATATCTGGGGGCGGCTTGAAGACGGGCGCGTGGCGGAGGTGATGATCGCCCCGCCCGGGACAGGCGCCGCCAATCCCGCCTTCGACGTGACGCCCGCCGAACTCGTCACGGGCCTCATCACCGAGCGCGGGCTGGTCGCCGCCGAGCGCGGTGCGCTGGCGGCCCTCTACGGCCGGAGTTGACTCCCCTCCGGCTTCGCCGTCGCGGCCGCCGTTCATTACCGTCGTGCGCTACGCTTCGCCTCGCGGAAATGTGACGTGAAAAACGGTACGATACGGTATCGTACCGCTTTACGCGAGGGCGCGGCGGCGCCAATTAGCGATGAGGACGTCGGCCGACAGGCGACTGTCCCGCCCTCGTTGGAACGCAACGCGATGAAAGCTGCCCTTAAAAAGCGACCCGCCGCCCGCTCCGGCCGTCCTTCGCGGGAACTCGCGGCGAAAATCGACGCCCGCATTCTCGATGCGGCTGAGGACGTGTTTCTAATGCGAGGTTTCGAGGGCGCCAGCATTGATGAGGTGGCGGAAGTCGCCCGTGCGGGAAAGACGACCATCTATGCGCGTTATGCGGGCAAGAAGGACCTGTTCGCCGCAGTGGCGCTGCGCAACGTTTCCAGCATGGTGCAGATCGAAGAAACTTCGCCGCAGGGCGCGACGGTGGAAGCGCGCCTGAGAACCCTGGGCGCGAACATCGTCGCGCGCGCGATGTCGCACAAGGCGATCCGCCTGTTCCGCGTAACGCTTTCAGAGGCCGAGCGATTTCCCGACATCGCCAGTCAGGTGAGCCAACTGGCGCGCGAGCGCGGAATCGAAGAGGTCGCGCGCCTCCTGGGGGAATGGAACGGCGCGCCCGAGGCTTGCCCCGACGGCGACGCCTCTGCGAGCCAGCCCTTGGAAGAGGCGAAGATTTTCATGGATCTCATCGTGCTGCCCATGGTCCTGCGCCGGCTGTTTGGAGAGAGTGAGGTGACCCTGCAAGCCGAAATCTCCGATCACGTCGCAGATCGCGTCGCATTTTTCCTTGCAGGGTCTCAGATGCGCCGCCCGGCGACGGGGGAAGCTTGATGCGTTCGCCTGCCTCGATCCTGACCTTCGCCGCAGCGGCGGCGCTTGCCGGCTGCAACCCGCCGACCGTCGCCAAGCGTCCGCCCCTGCCCGTGCGCGTCGTCGTCGCCTCGCTCAGCGACTACGCGCAGAAAATTGCGCTGACCGGCGAGATTGCGGCCCGCGTCAGCTCCAACCTTTCGTTCCGCATCAGCGGGCGCGTGATCGAACGCAAGGCGGACGTGGGCCAGCATGT
>JAYVYJ010000124.1:0-4120 GCA_043784465.1 Hyphomicrobiales bacterium | reverse complement strand
AGCCGTTCGGGCGCTCGGCCGTCGAGGCCATGTCGCGCGGTTGCGCGCTGATCTCGACCGCGCGCGGCGGCCTTGCAGAAGTCGTGGCGGGCGCGGGCGAAATCGTCGAACCCGAGGATTGCGACAGCTTCGCCGCCGCCCTGCGCCGCGTGGCGGGGAACGCGGACGGGCGGCGCGAATTGCAACGAAGAGCGCTCGACAGGGCCCGAAACGTCTTCGATATTCGAACCGTCACCAAAAGCCTCGATGAAGTGCGCGCCCGCCTGTTGGGACGCGCTTGAAAAAGCGAACCGGAGTTGAAATGCCTCATACTCATCGCCGCATACTCGTGACGGGCGGCGCCGGGTTCCTGGGCTCGCACCTTTGCGAAAACCTGCTCGCCCAGGGTCACGACGTGCTCGCCGTCGACAATTATTTCACCGGACGGCGCGACAATATTCTGCATCTGCTGGACAATCCGCGCTTTGAAATTCTGCGCCACGACATCACGTTTCCGCTTTATGTCGAGGTGGACGAGATCTACAATCTCGCGTGCCCCGCCTCGCCCGTGCACTACCAATTCGACCCCGTGCAAACGACGAAGGTGAGCGTCGTCGGGGCCATCAACATGCTGGGCCTCGCCAAGCGCACAAGGGCCAAGGTGCTGCAAACTTCGACCTCGGAAGTGTATGGCGACCCAACCGTTCATCCCCAGACCGAAGATTATCGCGGCAACGTCAGCATCATTGGGCCTCGCGCCTGTTACGACGAAGGCAAGCGTTGCGCAGAGACATTGTTCTTCGACTACAGGCGCCAGCACAACACGCGCATCAAGGTCGTCAGGATTTTCAACACTTATGGACCTCGCATGCATCCCAACGACGGAAGGGTGGTGTCAAACTTCATCGTGCAGGCGCTGAAGGGGGAGGACATCACCATCTTCGGCGACGGCGGCCAGACCCGCGCGTTCTGCTATGTCGACGATCTCGTGGATGGCCTCACGCGTATGATGGCGACGCCTGACGACGTCACCGGCCCGATCAATCTGGGCAATCCCGTCGAGGCGCCGATGATCGAACTTGCGCGGCGCATCCTCGATCTGACCGGGAGCGCCTCCAAACTGGTGCACCGCCCGCTTCCCGTGGACGACCCCGTCCGCCGTTGCCCGGACATCGAGAAGGCGCGCCTGATTTTAGGCTGGGAGCCGACCGTGCCGCTCGACGACGGGTTGGCGCGAACGATCCGCTATTTCGAGAGACTGCTGAGCGAGGATTAGCCGGCGCATCGGAGCGTGCGGCGCTCGACGCAGGCGTTGCGGCGAAATGCCGCCCCTGACGAACGGGGTCGATCCTGGCGGCGATCGCATTATGGCATGGTTTATGCTAGCGCTGTCATCGATGGAATTGGGCGGGGAGGCGGGATTGTACAGGAAGCCGGATGAGGTGCGACGCGTACCTGTCCATGGGTATGAAGTCGTCACCTACAGCTTCGGCGCGGGAGACGAAGTGTTGTTCTGCCTGAATGGCGGCCCGGGTCTTCCCTGCGATTATGTACGCGACAGCCACTCGTGTCTTGCCGAGGGGCGGTTTCGCGTCGTTTGCTTCGATCAGCTAGGTTGCGGCGCCTCGGACAGGCCAACCAACGAGGATCTCTGGACGCTGGAGCGTTATGTCGAAGAAGTGGAAATCGTGCGCACCGCGCTCGGGCTGGGGCGGGTTCATCTGCTGGGACAATCCTGGGGGACGTGGCTCGGCGTCGAATATGCGCTGACGCATCCCGGCGCCTTCAAGACGCTGACGCTGGCCGACGGCGCCGCCAACATCCCTCACCTTGTCAACGAGCTTGAGCGGCTGCGCGGGGCGCTGGGTTCGGAAACCGTGGCGATGATGCAGCGTCACGAAGCGGAAGGGACGCTCGATCATCCCGAATACAAGGGGGCCATCGACATTCTCAACTACCGCCACGTGTGCCGCCTTCAAACATGGCCGGACGCGCTTCTGAGTTCGCTCAACGATTGGAACATGGCGCCCTACAAGGCGATCCAGGGGCCCAACGAGTTCTGCTACACCGGCAGCATCAAGGACTGGAACCGCGTGCCCGACCTGCACAGGATCGAGCAGCCCTCCCTCGTGCTGTGCGGCTTGCACGACGAACTCACGCCGGCGTGTTCCCGGCTGATCCACGAGGCGCTGCCGAACAGCCGCATCAAAGTGTTTCAAAATAGCGCGCATCTGCCGTTCTGGGAGGAGCCGGAGGCTTATTTCGCGGTGCTCAAGGCCTTCCTCGAGTCGCATGTCGGATAAAGCCAGATGATGGGCCGGTTTCGGTTTCTCCTCCGACGCCCGTTGGAGCTTATACCCGTTCTGTTTGGCGTCAGCCTCGTCAGCTTCCTGCTGGTGCGCTCTATTCCCGGCGATCCCGCCAGGCTTCTGCTCGGGATCAAGGCGACGCCCAGCGCGATCGCCGCCATCCGTGCGCGCTTCGGTCTCGATCAACCGCTCCTGCTGCAATATTTCTATTTCGTCAAAAACGCGTTGCAGGGCGAGTTCGGCAAATCCATCGTCTACAAGGCGCCCGTCTCCGGGTTGATCTCCGATCATATCGCCCCCACGGTCTTTTTGATCGTTTACACGGTCGTCATAGCGCTGGCGTTGACGGTCCCTGCGGGAATCGTCTCCGCGCGTCGGGCGGGCGAATGGCCCGATCAGGTGGTGAGGTTTGTTTCGACGCTCGGGCTGGGGTTGCCGCCCTTCTGGCTCGGCATCATTCTGGTCCTCGTATTCAGCCTCAAGCTGGGGTTGTTCCCGGTGTCGGGCTATGGCGAGGGCGTCCTCAGCCATCTTCATCATCTGTTTCTGGGCGCCTTTACGCTGGCGCTGGCGCTGGCGCCTGTGCTGATCCGCAATCTGCGGGCGAGCCTGATCGTCGAACAAAGCGCGGACTATGTCATCGCCGCGCGCTCCAAGGGCCTCAGCGAGAACCGCATCTTCTATTCTCACGTCTTTCCCAATTCGCTGATTCCGACAATCAATCTGCTCGGCGTCACCATCGGATTTCTCATCGGCGCGACCGTGGTGGTCGAATCCGTCTTCGCCATACCGGGCCTTGGACAACTCATGGTCAATTCCATCGTCGACCGCGATTACCTGGTCGTGCAGGCGGTGACGCTCGTGTTCGCCGTGGGCACGATTCTGGTGAGCCTGATCGCCGATCTCGTGACGCTGGCGCTCGATCCGAGGATCAAGGGATGACGAGGACGGCGTCCGTCGTCATGCCGCCCGTGCATTGGCTTCGCTTGCGTTGGCCGGCGCCCGGAGCTTTGCGCGCAGGCTCGGTCATGCTGGCGATCTGGTTCGCCATCGCGATCCTGGGCGAGACCATAACGCCCTATGGCTCGATAGCGCAGAACCTCGACGTGGCGTTGCAGCCACCCTCGTGGCTGCATCCGTTCGGCACCGATAATTTTGGCCGCGACGTTCTTTCCCGCGTCATGGCGGGAACCCGGCTGGACCTGGAAATGGGCGGTCTGGCCGTGCTGGCGCCGATCTGCATCGGCTCGATTGTCGGCGTGGCGGCGGGCTACGCGGGCGGTCTGCTCGACGCGGTGTTGATGCGCATCGTCGACGTCACCATCGCGTTCCCGTTCTTCGTGCTGATGATCTCCGTCGTTTCGCTGCTGGGGCCGGGCCTGCAAAGCTTCTTCATCGCCGTGTCGCTAGTGGGCTGGGTTTCTTACGCGCGTCTGGCGCGGTCGCGCGCGCTGGTGCTGCGCTCGGCGGAATTCGTGCTGGCGGCGCGCTCGCTGGGCTTCAGCACGACGCGCATCCTGCTACGTCACGTGCTTCCCAACGCCGTGGTTCCCTGCATCGTGTTCTCGATGTCCGACGTGGTTCTCAACATTCTCCTGGGGTCGTCGCTGAGCTACCTCGGGCTGGGCGTCCAGCCCCCAACCGCCGAATGGGGCGTCATGATCGCGGAGGGGCAGAATTTTATTCAGCAGGCCTGGTGGATCGACCTGTTTCCCGGACTCGCCATCGTGCTTCTCGCCTTTTCCTTCAGCCTCGTCGCCGACGGCCTCGCCGAGCGACTTGGAAAAGGGGGCTGATCCGATGGCGCTTCTCAGCGTGGAGGGACTGGCGAT
>JAYVYJ010000123.1:0-8134 GCA_043784465.1 Hyphomicrobiales bacterium | reverse complement strand
TCGGGAGGGCCGCCGGTCCAGAACTGATATTTCGGCTTCTCGGCCGGGTTGACGACGCCGGCGATATGGCCTGAGCCCGACATCACATAACGCACGGGTCCGCCGAACAGGCGCGCGCCGTTGAACACCGAGCGCGCCGGGGCGATGTGGTCCTCCTTCGCGGCCAGATCGTAAACCGGAATCTTCACCTTGGTCAGGCTGACGGGCCGGCCCTCGATCACCATGCGGTCCTGCGCGAGGTCGTTCTGCAAATAACAATGGCGCAGATAGAAGCGATGATTGGCGGCGGGCATGCGCGTAGAGTCCGAGTTCCACACCAGCAGGTCGAACGCCATCGGCTCCTTGCCCTTCAGGTAGTTGTTGACCCAATAGGACCAGATGAGATCGTTGGGCCGCAGCATGTTGAAGGCGCTGGCCATCTGCGAGCCTTCCAGATAACCGCGCTCGGCCATCTTCTTTTCGGTTTGCTTGAGCTGTTCGGCGTCCACGAACAGGGCAAGGTCGCCCGCGTCGGTGAAATCGACCTGCGTTGTGAGGAAGGTCGCGCTGGAAATGCGTGTGTCGCCGATCTCGGCCATAAAGGCGAGCGTGACGGCAAGCAGAGTGCCGCCGACGCAATAGCCGATCGTCGCGACGTCGCGCTCGCCGGTGGCGGCCTCGATGGCGTCCAACGCGGCGAAAATTCCTTCGCGCATATAAGCTTCGAAGCCCTTGTCGGCGTGTCGCTCGTCCGGGTTGACCCAGGAGAGGACGAACACGGTGAGCCCCTGCGCCACGGCCCAGCGCACGAAGGACTTTTCCGGGTTCAGGTCGAGCACGTAGAACTTGTTGATCCACGGCGGCACGATCAGCACGGGCCGCTTGCGGACGGTCTGCGTGGTCGGCGCGTACTGGATGAGTTCAATCAACTCGTTGCGAAACACCACCTTGCCCGGCGTCGCCGCGAGATTGACGCCGAGCTTGAATTTGGCTGCGTCCGTCTGGCGGATGCGCAATCGCCCGTTGCCGGCGGCGATGTCCTCGGCCATCATCTTCATGCCGCGCACAAGATTTTCCCCGCTCTCGGCCAGCGTCGAGCGCATGATCTCGGGGTTGGTGACGAGGAAGTTGGACGGCGACAACGCGCTCGTCACCTGCTTGAGGTAGAACGCCGCCTTGTCGCGGGTGCGGGGGTCCAGATCGTCGGCGCGGGTCACGAGGTCGTCGGCCCAGCGCGTCGTCAGCACATAGGCTTGCTTGATGAAATCGTAGTAGGGATTGGCCTTCCAGTCGGGATCGGTGAAGCGCTTGTCGCCCTTGTCCGGCGTGACGACGTCCGCCACGGGATCGCCGGTCAGCTTCTTGTAGGTGGAGCCCCACAGCTCCAGGAATTTGGTGGAAAGCGCCGACTGCGCGTCCAGCGCCCTGCGCCCGTCGGTCATATAAAATTCGGCGACGCGCCCCAGCGTCATGAACATGTCGGTGAATTCCGGGCTCGAAGTCGTGGCGGAAGGCGCCTGGCCGGTCTCCATCGGCTTCATCACCGCAGCCAGCGCCTTGCCGCCCTCCTCGACAAAACGGGCGACGTTGCGCGACAGCTTCTCGAAATCGGGTATCGACGCTTCGCGCGCGGGCTCCGCCGCGAACGGCTGCGGGGGGAGCGCTTGTGGGGGGAGCGCCTGTAGAGGGAACGGTTGTAGAGGAAGCGCCTCAGGGGGGAGCGGGGCTGGCGACGAGACGACGTCCGACGCAACTTTCGCCGCCCGCGCGCGCACTGTCCGTTGCCGCTTGGTTTTTGACATGTGCTTTCCTCTCCGGAACGGCGCACCGAACCCTTTTCCGACACCTTAGTCCGTCATAGGTCGCCAACGCCAGCCCGCATTGGGGATTGGCGCCAGCGAGGCGCGAATGAAGCGGATATGGGCGGTTCTGACCGCGGGGCTTCTGGCGACGGCGCCTGCGGCGGCGGCGGATTCGCTGCTGGATTCGTTGGGACGCTCCGCTGGTCTCGTCGCGCCTGATCCCGACATGCCCGATTTCGTGAAAGCGTCGCGCCCTCAGGGAACCTCTACGCCCTTGCCCGCCTTCGCCCCGCCGCCCGAGCCGAAATCGAAAGTCAAATCGGCCGCCGAATTGAACGCGCTGGACGCGGATCTCGAACGCGCCGGACGCTTGGGACGGCCAGCGGCGGCGCGGGAGAAAGGGAAGCGGCGAAGGAAATGACGCGCCCCTTTCCCAGGATGTAGCGCGGATATGAGCTTCGGCGACGAAAATCGGCGGCGTGGACAAGGGATCGCGTGTTGCGGCCGGCGTATGTTTCGGGGACGCAGGAGAGCAACGTCCTCGGCGACGGCGCTGAGCGGGCGCTCGCGGACTCTGCGGCGCGTTAAATTTGAAGGACAGCGGGTTCCCCTTTTCGCCGCCGCACATTAAAAGACCGCGTGGCGGCGATTTGCGTCGCCGCGCGCCGGGCCGAGACCATGCGCAGGCGAGGCCGCGCCCAAACGAGGAACCCTGAGCCGATGTCGGATTTCCACTCCACGCGGCGTCTGCCGCCTTACGTCTTCGAGCAGGTCAACAAGCTCAAGGCGAAGGCTCGCGCCGCCGGGGCCGATATCGTCGATCTCGGGATGGGCAATCCTGACCTCGCCGCGCCCAAGCACGTGATCGACAAGCTTGTCGAGACGGTCGGCAAGCCGCGCACGGATCGTTACTCCGCCTCCAAGGGCATCCCCGGCCTGCGGCGCGCGCAAGCGGGGTATTACGCGCGCCGCTTCGGCGTGAAGCTCAATCCCGAGACGCAGGTGGTGGCGACCCTGGGTTCCAAGGAAGGCTTCGCCAACATGGCGCAGGCGATCACGGCGCCGGGCGACGTGGTGCTGGCGCCCAACCCATCCTATCCGATTCACGCCTTCGGCTTCCTGATGGCGGGCGGCGTCGTCCGCTCGGTCCCCGCCGAGCCGACGCCGGAATACTTTTCCGCGCTGGAGCGCGCCATCCAGCACTCGATCCCCAAGCCGATCGCGGTGGTGGTGTGCTATCCGTCCAACCCGACGGCGATGGTCGCTTCGCTCGACTTTTATAAAGACTTGGTGATCTTCGCCAAGAAGCACGGGATCTTCGTGCTGTCGGATCTGGCTTACGGCGAAGTCTATTTCGACGGCGAGCCGCCGCCGTCCATCCTCCAGGCGCCCGGCGCCTTTGACGTGGCGGTGGAGTTCACCTCGATGTCGAAAACGTTTTCGATGGCGGGCTGGCGCATGGGGTTTGCGGTCGGCAACGAGCGGCTGCTGGCGGCGCTGGCGCGGGTGAAGTCGTACCTTGATTACGGGGCTTATACGCCGATTCAGGTGGCGGCGGCGGCGGCGCTCAACGGGCCGGTGGAGTGCATCGAGGAGATGCGCAACACCTACAAACGCCGGCGCGACGTGATGGTGGAGAGTTTTGCGGCGGCTGGCTGGCAGATCGAGAGCCCGCGCGCCTCGATGTTCGCCTGGACGCCGGTGCCGGAGAAGTTCCGGCATCTGGGGTCGCTGGAGTTCTCCAAGCTGCTCATCGAGAAGGCTGACGTCGCGGTGGCGCCGGGCGTGGGTTTTGGCGAGCATGGCGACGATTACGTGCGGCTGGCGCTTGTCGAGAACGAGCAGCGCATCCGTCAGGCTGCGCGCGGCGTGCGGAAGTTTTTCGAAAACGCCGACGAGACGCTGCACAACGTCGTCAAGCTCAAGGCGAGCGCCTAGACGAGCTTGATCCGGTCGAGCCGCAGCGCCAGACTTTTGGGCGCGAACAAGGGATCGACGGTATCGGACGCCTTGAAGTCGCGCGCGGGGGCGTATCCCTTAAGCGAGGGGCGCGAAACACGCGCGTCGTCATCTTGACGGCGTCGAGGGACCAAAGATAGCGGATGCCGAACTGTGCAGAGAGCCGCGCCTTGCGGCCCCGGTCGTAGCGCAGCGAGGCGTCGGCGATCTCGACGAGAGCAGAATATTTTCACCCTTGATGCCCGCCAAGCCAACCTCATCGCGATAGACGACGAAATCAGGCTCCAGGTAGGTGTCGTCGGAAAGCCGGAACGTCGCTTCCTGAGCGATCTGGAAGCCTTCGGGGCATGCCCGCCGCCACAGCCGTTTGAGCGCGAGTTTCAGCACCTCGTGCCGACGGCCTTTGGGCGACTTGCCGACAAGTTCCCCCCCATAAGCTCAACCCGTTCCTTTTCGTCAAGGATGCCGGCGACCACCATCGCCTCGACATCGGCGACAGTGAAGCGCCGGCGCGGCACTCCTTCGGCGGCGCAGGGGTCATTGATGGCGACGTCCATGGGCCTGACCTTATCGCGAAGCCATGCTAGCAAGAAACCATGCCGCGCGCCCTCGATCATCTCGTCCTCGCCTATCGCGATCTCGACGCGGCGGCGGATAGATACCGCGCCGAAGGCTTTCTGGTCAGCGCGCGCAACCGGCATCCCTGGGGCACGGCCAACCGAGTCGTGCAGTTTGACGGCGCCTATCTCGAACTGATCGGCCTCGGACCGGATTACCAGCGCCCCGCGCCGGACGATCCTGTCGCGCCCTTTGCGGGATATGTGGCCGACTACCTCGGCGAGCGTGAAGGTCTGGCGATGGTCGCGCTGCGTTCGGGCGACGCGGAGGCGGACGCGCGGACGTTCGCCGCCGCCGGTTGGTCGCGTTCGCCGCTGTTCCGGTTCGCGCGCAAGGGCCTGCGCCACGGGCGCGAGGTCGAGTTGGCGTTCTCGCTGGCCTTCATGGGCGCTGAGGCTTTCGACGCGCCGCGCTGGTTCGTCTGCCAGCATCATCACCCGAAGAATTTCTGGGACGCGTCGGCGCAGGCGCATCCCAACGGCGCGGTCGGAATCGGCGAGGTCGGCGCCGCCGCCGATCCCGACCGCCTCGCCGCGCTGCTGGGCGTCGCCCCGACCGGGGGCAGCTTCGCGGTGGAGAACGCGATCTTCCGGCCCGCGGGGCCAGTCACGATCCGGCGGGCGGACGGTCCGGCGCTGATTGTTCGCTGATCCTTATTTTGCGTCGCAGGGTTCGGTGCGCGCGGGCCAGGCGTTTTTCTCGACATAGGCTTTGGCGGCGGCGTCGAGCAGCGGGTCGGTGCGGTCGCTCGCCGGGGCGATGGGATCGGCGATGCGGACGAATTTGGCCCCATCCCATTGCTGCACGACGTTGGCGACGTGGCCGTTATGGTCGGCGCAGGTCAGCTTGAGCGGCGGCGCGAAGCCGTCGAGGCCAAGCGCTTTCAGCCGCGCCGCGTCGAGATTGACCGTCTCCATGCCGCGCCGCACGTCCTCGCCGACGACGGCCTTCTTGCCCGTGATCTTTTGAGCGTTGGCGATGGCCTCGGCGATTAGGACGCCGCTCATCACGCCGTGGTTGTAGAGCGCCTGGCCCATCTCGCCCGCTTGGGTCTGGCTCTCGCCCTTGTCGATCACGAAGGTCTGGATGTCCTTGTAGGCGGGAAAGTCGCCGCCGGAGGCGTGCCACATCAGTTCCTTGACGCCCTTGACGCCGTCGGCGGGCATGTCGGATTCGTTGAGCCACCAGATCGAGATCACCTGCTCGGCGGGATAACCCGATTTCGCCAGTTCCTTCATGGCGGTCGGGTTCATAGCGCCATAGCCGTAGAGGATCAGGAAATCGGGCTTGTCGCGGCGGATGTCGAGCCATTTGGCGCCCTGGTTCTGCATGTCGGCGAGCGCGACGGGATAGAGTTTCGTTTCAAAGCCATAGTCTTTGGCGAGGGCGGCCAGCAGCGGCAGCGGCTCTTTGCCGAAGCCCGCGTCGAGATAGAGATAGCCGAGCTTCTTGCCCTTGAGCGCGTCGAGGCTGCCCCCTGAAATAGATTTAAGAATTTCCGTCATGCCGTCCCAATAGGTGGCGGGCGGGTTGAAGATCCAAGGGAAAGCTTCGCCGCGCGCCGAGGCCGAGAGGCCGTGCGCGAGCGTCATGACGGGGATTTTGTCGACGGACGCCTTGGGGATGATCGACAGCGCGACGCCGGTGGACCAGGGATTCACGACGGCGGGGTTGCGGGCTTTGACCGAGTCGTAGCATTCGAGGCCGCGCTTGGTGTCATAGCCGAACTCGCATTCCTCGATGGTCAGCTTGACGCCGCCGACGCCGCCGTCGCGGGCGTTGAGCATGGTCAGATAGTCCTTCTGGCCGTCGGCGGAGGGCACGCCCGAGCCGCCGAACGCGCCGGTCCGATAGGTGAACAGCGGTACGAAGATCGTATCTTCGGCGAAGGCGGTCGCGGTGAGTGCGAGGCTGAGCGCGGCTGTGGCGGCGAGCTTGAGGCGGGTCAACGCATGTCCTCCCTGACGCCGGCTTTGTCGCCGGTTGGGGTCAGACTAGCAAATTCGCGCGCGCGGGGACAATGGACGAACGTATTAGGCGCCGGGCGGGCGCAGCTCCCCCGCGCGGCCTCTCACCGGCCACTTCGAAACAAAAAGACGGCGGCGAAGTTTCCCTCGCCGGCGTTTTTTAATATGAGGAAAGTCGCCTACTTCCTGACCAGCGTGTAGGCGTAAGATGACAACCAGCGCCAGTCGCGCCTCTCCGCTATGACGTGCAAAACGCCCTCGAGTTCGCGCGCGATCGGAATTGAGGCCAAATAGCCGTGGCCGAAAAACGGCGCGACAAGCGTCTCCGAGAAGCCGAAGCTTCGCATTTTCGGCGCCACCCAGGACGGTTCGGTGACGCACATCTCGTAACGAGCGGGGAATTTTGGATAATCGCCGTCGTGCCGCGAGGGGAAAAAGAATTTCAAAACCCGCGCGCTGAACGCCTCGGGCGCCAGCCAGTTGACGACGAAGGGCGGCGAGTAAAGCGTGGGATGGAAGGCGAGGGCGGCGCCGCCGGGTGCGAGCAATTGGGCGACGTTGCGCCACGCGCGCGGCGCGTCTTTCACATGCTCGAACACCATGTGCGAGAACACAAAGTCGAACTTGCCGTGGAGCGCGGGATCGACCTCGTCGGCAATGCTGAAGCAGGCCGTCGCCAGCCCCATGGGCGCCATCGAGAGCTCCCGCGCGTCGATGTCGTTGACGGTCAGGCTAATGCCGAGCGTCTCGGCCTCTTCCGCCGTGAATTGCGGCCCGCGCCCGCCGCCGACTTCAAGCAGACGCACCTTGCCGGAGCCGTCATGGCGGCCCGCCTTACGCAGGCTTTCAACGAAAGCGAGCACGGTTGGCTTGTAATGTGCCCAAGCCCAGGGCTCGGCGCTGTCGTAGCCGTGCCGGCGCAAGGGGCCGGCAAGAAACGCCGACTGCGCAAGCCGCGCCTCGACGCGCGCCGCGCGGGGGTCGGCCACCGATCTGGGAATTGCAATTGCGTCCATCGTCATCGTTTCACCTCCATGAGCCACCGGAATCGCCGGCGGCTTTTCAGTTTTGCGCGCCGTCAAGCGCGCGTCCGCCAAAACCCCCAGGCGCCGGGCGCCGCATCCACGCCTGTCGCACCATTGCGCGCGCCCCGCCGACGTCGAATCCGACATAGGCGATCGCGAGCACCGCGCTGGCGACGGCGAGCGACGCGACGGCGGCCAGCGCCGGCGAAGGCAGCGCGTTGAGCGGTCTCAGCAAGGCGCCCATCAGCGCCGTCGCGCCCGCGATAACGAGCAGATCGCGCCAGCGCGGACGCATCAGCGAAGTCCTCCAGGCAAGCCCAATCGCGGCGATCATCGCGACGCCGAAGCTCAGTGAGGTCGCCAACGCCAAGCCGTCGACGCTCTGCGACAGATCGGTGAAGCCAACCAGCGCAAGATTGGCGGCGAGCGCCAGCAGCGAGGCGCAAGTCAATTGCCACGTCGCACCCTTGAGCTGGAAGATGGGCCCGATGGCCGACAGGGTCGCGTAAAGCGCGAAATAGCCGGGCGCCAGTTCGGCGCTGAGCGAGGAGAAAGCCCCGCGATAGGCTTGCGGCGCCATCAGAGCCTCGAAGGTTGGCGCCATGACGGCGTAGCCCATCGCCAACGGCGCCATAAACGCTAGCGCCAGCGAGATGTTGAGCTTGAGTTGACGCTCGGCGGCCTCGCGGCCCTCCGTGCGGTCGATGCGCAGCACCTGCTGGAAGAGCACCAGTTCGGGCAGAGAATTGGCGGCGCCGAACAGGCGCTGAACCAGATCGGTGGC
>JAYVYJ010000122.1:0-6537 GCA_043784465.1 Hyphomicrobiales bacterium | reverse complement strand
CAGAGACTCGGGGAAAGGCAGGTCTTCACGGGCCAGGATATCCATGGCCAAACGCTAAATCTAGTGGGTGTGGGTGTCAACCGGATAGGCAAGGATTGAGGTTGTTTGCGCCCTGCGTGCCCACCACCAATTCCTT
Source organism: Hyphomicrobiales bacterium (assembly GCA_043784465.1). Lineage (GTDB taxonomy): Bacteria > Pseudomonadota > Alphaproteobacteria > Rhizobiales > Beijerinckiaceae > Roseiarcus. Next base: position 6,401 of record JAYVYJ010000122.1, on the reverse strand, counting down.
GGTGCCGAGCGCCGTGCCGTCGGTCGTCCAAAGGCCGTAGCGGGTCGAACCGTCCTTGGCGCTGTAATAGAATTTGCTCATGCGCGTCGTCCCCGGCGTCGCCCGGCCACGGCTGCCTGGAGGCCGCGGCAAGTGGTTAAACAGGTTAGCCGACGCACGGGCAGGGTGTCACGTACTTAAACGTAGCGCATCGAGGCGCCGGGCAAAGCGAACGCGGGACCATAGTGTCCACCCGCCGCTGCGACCTCCGGCGAAGCTTTCCGTCTCCCTGCGCGAAGCTCCGACGGTTACGCCCGACTGTTCAAAATCTCAGGCTGGATCGGACGCCGGGTCCGTCGCCGCTGGCTCGCCCGATCGCCTGCGCGCCACCGCCCGCGCCATGTTGCGCAGCGGCTCGGTCATTCGCTCGATCCGCTCCAGCCCGCCCACCATCCGCTGCCCACGCGAAAGCTCGCGGTCGAGCGCTGCCATGGTCTTGGAATAATCCGGCCCCGTATCGCCCAACCAAGTCGAGACCACGCGCGACCACGCCAGCGCCAGCCCCTGAAGCTTGACGGCCGCCGCCGGTCCGTCCGCGTCGATCTCCGCCGCCTCCAGCATGAAGCGCATCGAGTTGACGGTCAGCTGGTTCATCGCCATCAACGCCGTGGGATCGCGGCGCAGCCAGCCGTCGATTTCGCGAAGGCCGTCGCGGTAGGGGGCCATCGCGTCGAGCCGGCGCATCAGCACGTCGAACAGCCGGTCGCGCGCCGAGGACGAGGCGAGTTCGCCCAGCGGAACCTTCAACACCTCGCGGTCGATGCGCTTGTTCAGTCCCCCCAGCACCGCGCCCTTGGAGGGGAAGGCGTCGCGGAAATCGGCGAGCGACACTCCGCCTTCGGCCGCAATGTCGCGGATCGTCACGTCCTCGAAGCGGCGGTGGGCGGCGAGCGCCATCGTGGCGTCGACGATGCCGCCGCGAATGTCTTTGCCTTCCGACATGTCGAAACTCCTTAGCGTCTCACTCCTATAGACGCGCCGCCCCCCGCCGTCAGCCGCTCAATTGCCGCGCCCGGTCGCGCGCCGCCGTCACCGCGCGCGCCAGCAGGGCGTCAAGCCCGGCCGCGCCCTGTAGCACGCCCAGCGCCGCCGCCGTCGTGCCGCCGGGCGAAGTTACGTTTTGACGCAAGATCGCCGCCGTCGTCGCCGGCTCGCGCGCCATCAACTCGCCCGCCCCCTCGACGGTCGCGCGCGCCAGCCGCATCGCAAGATCGGGCGCCAACCCGACCCCCTCGCCCGCCCGCGCCATCGCTTCGACCAGCGCGAACACATAGGCCGGGCCGGACCCCGACAACGCCGTCACCGCGTCGATCAGCGCCTCATCGGTCACCCAGTCGAACATTCCGACCGCGCGCATCAATTTGTCCGTCCAGCCGCGCTGCGTCGCACTGGCCGCGGCGTTCGCCGCGCCCGCCGCCGCCCCGCGTCCGACCGCCGCCGGCGTGTTGGGCATCACGCGCACGAAAGCGCGCGCCTGCGGGAAGCGCGCCGCCAAATCGGCCAGAGTCTTGCCCGCGATCACGGAGACGACGAGGGTGTGCGGCCCCGCGAGATCTTGCAGCGTGGGCGCCACGGCGTCGAGCGCCTGCGGCTTGACCGCCAGCACCAGCACGTCCGGCGCCGCGCGGCCGAGCGGGTTCAACCTGACGCCGAGCGCGGCGAGGTCGGGAGCGGGATGGGGTTCGATCAATGTGACCCCGGCCGGGTCGAGCCCGCCCGCCAGCCAGCCGCGCAACATGGCGCCGCCCATCTTGCCGGCGCCCGCCAGCGCCAGCGTCTTTGGCCAATCCGTCATGCCCATTCCCCCACCCTAACCCTCTCCCGCAAGGGAGGAGGGGATGTCCCAACAGCACCCATCCGAACGCGCGCCCTGTAGCGCGCTTTTTCCGCGGCCCCAAGGCTGTGGAAAACGGGGAGGGCGTGGTCTGCGCCCTTGCTTCCGCCGAATTGGCCGCTCATCGCTCTCTCATGCGGTTCCCCCCTGAATTTCTGGATGAGATCAAGACCCGGCTGCCCGCCAGCCAGATCATCGGCCAGCGCGTCAAGCTGAAGAAGCAGGGTCGCGAATGGCGCGGCCTGTCGCCCTTCAACGCGGAAAAGACGCCCTCGTTTTACGTCAATGATTCCAAACAATTCTATCATTGCTTTTCGTCGGGCAAGAGCGGGGACATCTTCACTTTCCTGATGGAGGTGGAGGGTCTGCCGTTCCCCGACGCCGTCGAGCGCCTCGCACGCGAGGCCGGCCTCGACATGCCGCGCCCCGATCCCGAATCGAGCGCGCGAGACAAGGCGCGCGCCAGCCTGCACGACGTGATGAAGCTGGCGTCCGAGCTTTTTCAGCGTCAGCTCAACGAGCCGCTGGGCGCCCGCGCGCGCGGCTATCTCGCCGACCGCCGCCTCGACGCCGCCACGCAGCGCCAGTTCGAGCTGGGCTACGCCGCGCCCGAGAAATACGCGCTGCGCGATGCGCTGGCGGCCAAGGGTGTGACGGCGGAGCAGATGATCGAGGCGGGGCTACTGGTCCATGGCGAGGGGATCGCCGTGCCCTACGACCGCTTCCAGAACCGCGTGACGTTCCCCATCCACGACCGTTCGGGCCGCGTCGTCGCCTTCGGCGGCCGCGCGATGGAGCCTGGCGCGAAGGCCAAATACCTCAATTCGCCCGAGACTTCGCTGTTTCACAAGGGCGCGCTGCTCTACAACCACCACCGCGCCCGCAAGGCTGCGCACGACAAGGGCGAGGTGATCGCGGTCGAGGGCTATGTCGACGTCATCGCGCTGGCGCAGGCCGGTTTCGCCCACGCCGTCGCCCCGCTCGGCACGGCGCTCACCGCCGACCAATGCGCGCTTTTGTGGACACTGTGCGAGACTCCGACGCTGTGTTTCGACGGCGACAAGGCGGGCCGCAAGGCGGCGTTCCGCGCGGTGGAGACGGCGCTGCCGCTCATCGGCCCAGGCAAGTCTTTACGTTTCGCCCTGCTGCCTGAGGGGCAGGACCCCGACGATCTCGCCAAATCCGGCGGCCCGGAGGCGATCGCGGCCGTGCTGGCCGACGCCAAGCCGTTCTCGGAGATGCTATTCCTGCGCGAGACCGAGGGTCAGGCGTTCGACACGCCCGAACGGCGCGCCGGGCTGGAACGCCGCTTGCGCGCGCTTTCCGGCGCCGTGTCCGACGAGACGCTGCGCCGCCATTATGCGCAAGACATGGCCGAGCGGCTGCGCGGCCTGTTCGGCGAGGCGCCGCGCGCGGCGTTCCGCGCCTTCACGCCCCGCCCGCGCGCACAAGGCGGGTTCGACGCCGGCCCGCGCGTCGGCGTCGCGCGCGCGCCGCTGGCTCCCTTGCGGCTGTCGCAACGCGCGCGCGAGCCGCAGCGCGAAATTTTCATACTCGCCGGGCTCTTGAACCATCCCCGCCTCATCGACATGTGGGCGGAGGAGATCGCGGCGCTCGAATTCTCCGCTCCCACGCTCACCGCGTTCCGCTCGCGTCTGCTGGACGTCGCGCTGACGGCGGCGCCCGACGGCCTGTCGGCGGCGATCGACGCTGCGGGGCTGGGCGAGGAGGCCCGTCGGTTGCACCAGGCGGCTCAGCGCATGGCGAGCGGCTGGTGCGTGTCTCCGCACGCGCCGTCGCTGGACGCGGAGACCGCTTTGCGGCAGAGCATGGCCTTGCAACGCAAGAGCGGGGCGTTACATAAAGAGTTGAAGTCGGCGGCCCTCGCCCTGGAGACAGACCCGTCGGAACAGAACCTCGCCCGTTTGCTCGACATCAAGGCGAGTCTGGCGGATTTGAACGACGCTGAGGCTGCGGTCGAGGGGTTTGGGCGGGCGAGCGGGCGGGTGACTCCGGCCTTGTAATGGGGCGGTCGGTTCGAGGGGGCTTGATCGATGGGGTTAACGCGGGGTTAAGCGCCGCCGACGAGATTGACGCCGCGAAGGTGATTCGCGGTCGTTTTGCGTTGCGTAGCCGCCTTGTGGGCGACGCTTTGAATCGAGAGGGAGCAGCCGGCATGGCGAGAAACGACGAGGCCAAGACGGAAGGCGAAGCTCCGGTCGTGGAAGCTGCCGACGGGCCGTTGCTGGACCTCTCCGACGCCGCCGTCAAGCGGCTGATCAAGACGGCCAAGAAGCGCGGCTGGGTTACTCAGGACGAGCTTAACGCCGTACTGCCCTCGGACGTCAATTCCTCCGACCAGATCGAAGACATCAACGCGATGCTCAGCGAGATGGGCATCAGCGTGGTCGAATCCGAGGAGACCGAGGAGGCCGACAAAGAGGCCGAACCGGCGCCTGAAGAGGAGGAGCCCGAGACCGGCACCGAAATCGTCGAGGCCCCGCGCGCCACGGCGGTCGCCACCCGCACCTCCGAAGGCAACGAGCGCACCGACGATCCCGTGCGCATGTATCTGCGCGAGATGGGTTCGGTTGAACTGCTGTCGCGCGAGGGCGAAATCGCCATCGCCAAGCGCATCGAGGCCGGCCGCGAGGCCATGATCGCGGGCTTGTGCGAAAGCCCGCTGACCTTTCAGGCCATCATCATCTGGCGCGACGAACTCAACGAAGCCAAGATCCTGCTGCGCGACATCATCGATCTGGAGGCGACCTACGCCGGCCCCGACGGCAAGAAGACGCCCAAGATCGACATGACGGAACCGCAAAACGCGGAAGCGCTCGCCGCCCGCATCGCCGAGCGCGCCGCCCCCTCGACCGCGCCGCGCACGCCGCCGCAGGGTTTCGACGCCGAAGGCGCGCCCATCGACGGCTTCGACGACGAAGACGACATGGAGAACGCCGTCTCGCTCTCCGCCATGGAGGCCGAACTCAAGCCCAAGGTGCTGGAGACTTTCGACCGCATCGCCGACGCCTACAAGAAGCTGCGCCGCCTTCAGGAACAGAACGTCGAGAACCGTCTCAAAAACGAGACGCTATCGCCCGCGCAGGAGCGCAAGTACAAGGCGCTGAAGAAAGACATCGTCGCCGACGTGAAATCTCTGGCGCTCAACCAGAACCGTATCGAATCTCTGGTCGAGCAGCTTTACGACATCAACAAGCAGTTGATCGGCCTCGACGTGAAGCTGATGCGTCTCGCCGAGACGCATGGGGTCGTGCGCGAGGATTTCCTCAAGAACTACCAGAATTCCGAACTCGATCCGAAATGGGTTCTGCGCGTGTCCAAACTCGGCACGCGCGGTTGGAAGGATTTCGTCGCCCACGACAAGGACACGATCAAAGACCTGCGCACCGAGATACAGTCTCTGGCGCAGATGACGGGTCTTGAGATTCAGGAATTCCGCAAGCTCGTCCAGATGGTGCAGAAGGGCGAGCGCGAAGCCCGCCAGGCCAAGAAGGAGATGGTCGAGGCCAATTTGCGCCTCGTCATCTCCATCGCCAAGAAATACACCAATCGCGGCCTGCAATTCCTCGACCTGATCCAGGAGGGCAACATCGGCCTGATGAAGGCGGTCGACAAGTTCGAGTACCGTCGCGGCTACAAGTTCTCGACTTACGCGACGTGGTGGATTCGCCAAGCCATCACGCGTTCGATCGCCGATCAGGCGCGCACGATCCGTATTCCCGTCCACATGATCGAGACGATCAACAAGATCGTGCGGACGTCGCGCCAGATGCTGCACGAGATCGGGCGCGAGCCGACGCCGGAGGAGCTGGCCGAGAAGCTGGCGATGCCGCTGGAGAAGGTGCGCAAGGTTCTGAAAATCGCCAAGGAGCCGATCAGCCTCGAAACGCCCATCGGCGACGAGGAGGACAGCCACCTCGGCGATTTCATCGAGGACAAAAACGCGATCCTGCCCATCGACGCGGCGATTCAGTCGAACTTGCGCGAGACGACGACGCGGGTTCTCGCTTCGCTGACGCCGCGTGAGGAACGCGTGCTGCGCATGCGCTTCGGCATCGGCATGAACACCGATCACACGCTGGAGGAGGTCGGCCAGCAGTTCTCGGTGACGCGCGAGCGCATCCGCCAGATCGAAGCGAAGGCTTTGCGCAAGCTCAAGCATCCGAGCCGGTCGAGGAAGCTGAGGAGCTTCCTTGATAACTAGGGCTGCTTAATATCTAAGAATTTCAGGGTTAAGTCGCTGAATCCAGTGATAAATGTTTTCCGAATTTGAGGTAAACTTGCTGCCGGCTGGAGTGTTAGTTTAGGATTTTGTTGGAAATTGCGGAGTTGTTTTATGAAGTTATTTTTAAGTTGGTCCGGTGAACTGAGTCGCAAAATTGCGGAAATGCTGAAGGATTGGTTTCCCTCTCAGCGATCCCCTCATTTTTTCGGGCGCAAAAATGCAACCGGCAGTTGGCGATTTGGTGCGAGGAATCCCGTATGACGAGTCCTGGAATGCGGTTCC
>JAYVYJ010000121.1:0-3291 GCA_043784465.1 Hyphomicrobiales bacterium | reverse complement strand
TTGCTGGGCATGGAACCGCCTCATCGACCAACCTTGGCGCATCATGTCCATCGGTCTGCGAGAATGGGACTATGCGTTTTGATCAGTGAGGATTGGTATTAGTCCGCATTAACGTGCAATATCCGCCATGCGCGTTACCTCGCATTCTGACCTCCGACGGAACCTCTCGGCGGCGGTGGATCGCGTCGCGGAGAATCGAGAACCGCTCGTCATTACGCGGGATCGCGGGAAGCCGACCGCAGTCTTGATGTCGCTTGAAGATTACGCGTCCCATGAAGAAACGCGCTATTTGCTGGCCAGCCCCGCCAATTCCAAGCGACTTTTCGAATCCATCGCGGAACTTGACGGCGGCGGCGGCGTGGAAAAAACGCTTCCCGAATGAGGCTGCTGTTCAGCGAGCGTGCGTGAAAAGATTATCAGTTCTGGCAGGGGACCGATCCCAAGCTGCTCGCGCGCCTACGCTTTTGTCTAGGAATAACAGAGGACTTCGTTTCAAGGGATTGGCAAGCCTGAGCCGCTTCGGGGACAGCTCGCGGGTTGGTGGTCACGGCGCCTGACGTTGGAACACCGCCTTGTCTATCGCGTAAACGAGGACGCCCTCCGGATTTCGCAATGCCGCAATCATTATTGAGCGCAGCCTCACGTTTCTAACCAAACGTCCAAGAAAAATTTCGGGTCTTCGCAGAAATCTCAAAACAGCCGGAAATGGTCGGTGTCCTCTAGTCGAACGGGGAGCAGCGCGTCGCCTTAAATGCGCAGCAGCGTCGCGCCGGGGTAGGCCATCAGCAACGGCGAAGGGGTCGCCAACACGATCTGAAGTTCGGCTTCCTTCCCCATCCGGCGCAGGAACTTCATGAACTCGATCTGTCGGGCGGGCGGCAGCGCCGCCTCCGGTTCGTCAAGCAGATAGAGAGCGCGCTTACGCAAGCGCTTCTTGAAGAAATCCAGGAAGCCTTCGCCGTGCGACGCCGAAAGGAAGTCCGGGGGCGCCGCGCGGACGTCGAGCGTCGCAACGTCCAGCGATCGCGCGACGGAGACGAAACTTTCTGCGCGAAAGAACCAGCCGTCGCTCAGCTTGGGCAACCAACCCGCACGCAGCGCCGGTCCCAGCAGCGTGCCGCTCTTGTCGAGAGCACGCGAATGATCGACCAGACGATATCCCTTGCCACCGCCTGCTTCGTCGAAGCCGGCGAGATCGGCGATGCCCTCCAGCAGCGTGGATTTGCCGGTTCCGCTCTCGCCGACGATGATCGTCACCTGGGTCTCGAACGTCAACTCGAAGTCGCCGCGCCTGAAGAGCGGCAGGCAGAACGGATAGGCGTCCCAATCAACCTCGCGGTCGGGATCGAACTACATCCGCTTCAAATAGGGCGGCGGCAAGTGGGCGGGCTTGCGGGCCATGCTCAGCGCCGGACAGGCGCCGCGAGCCCAAACACCTCCGCCACCGACCGCCCCGCCGCCAGCGCGGCGATCCACTCGGCCTCTTTCGCCACCTTCGCCTGCGCCGCGCCGATCCTCTCGCGCTGATCCTGCCCCGTCAGCGCCACCAGCCCGTCGTCGTCGCCAAGAATCAGGTCGCCCGGCGCCACCCGCGCCCCGCCGATCACCACGGGGACATTGACCGCGCCGCGGTCGCCCCCTATCGGCCCGCGCGGCGTCGTGTGGCGCGCGAAGACGGCGAAATCTTCGAAACCGGACAGCGTCGCCACGTCGCGCACGGCGCCGTCGCAAACCACGCCCACGCCGCCCCGGGCGCGCAAGAAGCCGCACAGAATCTCGCCGATCATCGCGAATTCGCGCATCCCGTTGGCCGCGATCACCAGCACGTCGCCCGGTCCGACCTGTTCCAGCGCATGGAGCACCGCGCCGAAATCGGGCGGCTCGCACAAAGCCGTGACGGCGCGTCCAAACAGGCGGGGCTGGCGGCCCGGCGGGTTGAGCGGGCGGATCGCAGGGTCGATCTGCCCGATGTCGCGCGCCTGATCGACGGCGATAGAGACCGGAACCTCGCGCCACGGCGCAGCCAGCGCCGCGTCGAAATCTGGAGCGGAATGGATCGTCACGGGCATCAGGCGGCCTCCCCCAAAGTACGGGCCAGCGCGCCGCGCCAACCCGTCATCCACGTCTCGAAGGCCGCGAACACGGAAGCCGCCGCCCGTTCCGCCGCCTCGGCGGCTTCCCCGTCGAGCGTCTCCAGTCGCGCCGCGAAAACCCGCCAAAGCCGCCCATGGTCGGCGCCGTGCCCGAAATAAAACCGCCTATCGGCGCCGAACGCCGCCAGCGCCCGCGCGATGATGATTCCGCCCATCGTCGAGCCTTCGACCACATAGAGCGCGCCCAGATACTCGCCTTCGCTGTGAAGCGCGACCAGTTCGGCGCGCGGCAGACGCGCCGTGGTCTCCGCCGCCACGCCGCGCCCGGTCAAATCCTGCGCGAGCAGCCCGGCGCGCGCCCGGGCCGGCAATTCGAGATTTTGCGCGAACGCAACGGGCGCGCACGTCATCTGGGCGTCGAAAGCGGCGTGGAAACCGTGGAGACGCGCCAGCAGATCGCGATAGTCCGGCGCCGAGATGGTCCCCGCCGCCGCCGCCGCGAAACCCTCGTGGCCGTGCAGCCGCTCATGGACTTCGTTCGTCGCCGCCTTGAGCCGTTCGCGGATCACGCGCGGCTCACGAAACTGTCGAGCACCATTTTGCGCCCCGCCTTGTCGAAATCGATCGTCAGCTTGGCCCCATCGACGGCGTGGACCACGCCGGGGCCGAATTTCTGGTGAAACACACGCTCGCCGACGCGATAAACCGACGTGTCGGCGCCCAACGCCGTCGCCCGCCCCTCGATGACGCGCGGCGGGTTGGGACGCTGATAGCCCGGAGTTTGGGCTTGCGCCTGCGCGCGCTTCCAGCCCGGCGTCTGGTGGCGACCGCCCGAAAACACCATCTCGTCGAAACGCGAGGCGTAGCCATAAGTCGGCGGGTCGGCGGCCTCGACGACCGCGACATGATCCTCGGGCAATTCGTCGAGAAAGCGGGACGGCGGCGAGGATTGCCAGAGGCCGCGAACCTGACGGTTGGAGGCGAAAAAAATTGCGAGCCGCCGCCGGGCGCGGGTGATGCCGACATAGGCGAGGCGGCGCTCCTCCTCCAGCCCAGCGAGGCCGTTGTCGTCGACCGCGCGCTGATGGGGAAACAGGCCCTCCTCCCAGCCGGGCAGAAACACGACGTCGAACTCCAGCCCCTTGGCGGCGTGCAGCGTCATGATCGAGATCCGCGGCCCCGCATCCTCGCCGCTGGC
>JAYVYJ010000120.1:0-3924 GCA_043784465.1 Hyphomicrobiales bacterium | reverse complement strand
AGACTTCTTCGCCCCGCGGAATCGTCCGCTACGCCCGTCGCATCAAATACTTGGAAACTGTTGCATATCAGACTCAGTAGAGAGCGTTGAACAGCCCTGGCGGATGCGTCGCTGCCCTCGATCCCATCCTCGCCGAACTTCGCCGACATGTACTCGCCGCCCGACGGCTTCATGTCGATGACACCACCGTGCCCGTGCTCGCCAAAGTAAAGACCCGCACCGGCAGGCTCTGGGTATACGTGCGCGACGATCGCCCGTTCGGTGGGCAAGACCCGCCAGCGGCATTGTACGATTACTCGCCCACTCGCCATGGTGAGCACCCGCGCCGTGTCCTGGCCGCCTGATCCGGCATTATGCAGGCCGACGCCTACTCCGGCCACAACGCCCTCTATGCCGCCGAGCGCAGGCCCGCGCCCGTGATAGAGGCCGCGTGCTGGTCGCATGGGAGGCGCGATTTCTTCCATCTCGCCAAGCTCGGCAAGTCGCCGATCTCCGCCGAGGTCGTGCGCCGCATTGACGAAGTCTTCGCCATCGAGCGCGAGATCAACGGCGCATCCACCAATGCGCGACTGGCGGTTCGGCAGGAGCGCTCGAAGCCGCTCGTCGCCAGTCTCGAAGCCTATATGGGCGACCAGCTTCGCCGGCTCTCGCCGAAGAACGACGTGGCCAAGGCGATCCGCTACATGCTGACCCGCTGGCCGGCGTTCACGCGCTTCCTCGACGACGGTAGAATTTGTCTTTCAAACAACGCCGCTGAGCGTGTCCTACGCCGCGTTGCCGTCGAGCGCCGCAATTGGACCTTCGCCGGTTCCGACGAGGGTGGGCGCCGGGCGGCGGCGGTCTATTCGCTGATCGAGACCTGCCAACTCAACGCCGTCGATCCCTACGCCTGGCTCGCCGACGTTCTCGCCAGGCTTCCCGACCACCCGGCTCACCGGGTCGCCGAACTACTGCCGTGGGCATGGAAAGCGCGCCGCGCCGAAGTGCTCGCCGACGCCGCGTAGGCAAACTCGTCCAACGCGATCTTCAGGCCGAAGGGCGCCTCTCGGAGGCGTACCGATGAGCGCGTGCCCATCTTGTGGATTGATCTCCCAACGTATTTATAGCCTTTACGATCGTCGGCTGGCGGACCTACCGATGGCGGGACGCCGCGTCGTGCTGGTGCTCCAGGCCCGGCGTTTTCGGTGCGACGCGGTTCAATGCGCCCGACGCATTTTCACCGAGCGCTTCGACGAAAGCATCCTCAAACCTTGGGCGCGGCGCACCGCTTGCCGATTCCTACGAAGCCGCCCGGGTATAACGGGATGATGCCGCCCGGGATTCCTGAATGATGTCGCCCACCGGAACGGAATGATGCCGCCCGGGTCGCGAGCTTCGCTGACCGATAGATTTTTTGTCACCGACGACGATGTCGGGTCAAGCTTTTTTGGTTTGCCTTTCCCTAGTGCGGCGCAAGCTCTCGCCGGCAAGTTCGATCCGGTGAGCGTTGTGGACGAGACGGTCGAGGATGGCGTCGGCGTAGGTGGGATCGCCGATGACTTCGTGCCAGCGATCTATGGGGAGCTGGGAGGTGATCACCGTCGAGCGGCGGCTGTAGCGCTCTTCGAAGATTTCCAGGAGATCGTGACGAGCGGCGGCGTCGAGCGGCTCCAGCCCCCAATCATCGAGGATAAGCAGGTCGACGCGGCCGAGATTGCGCAGGATCCGGGGATGGCGGCCATCGCCGCGCGCCAGCGCGAGTTCTTCGAACAGCCTTGGCGCGCGCTGGTAGACAACGGATCGATTGTCGCGGCAGGCTTGATGGCCGAGCGCGGAGGCCAGCCAACTTTTGCCGACGCCCGTCGGCCCGACAAGCGCCAGATTGTCGTGAGCGTCGATCCACTTGCCCTCGACCAGCTTTTGGAAAAGGGCGCGATCGAGGCCGCGAGGACTGCGATAGTCGATATCCTCGACGCAGGCCTGGTTCCGCAGTTTGGCGAAGCGCAGCCTGGCGGCGAACCGCTTGTCTTGCCGCCAGGAGGCTTCGCGATCCAGGAGAAGCGCGAGCCATTCGTGATGACCGAGCGCGTCCGCGTCGCCGCTGGCGGCGATTTCGGTGAACGCCTTGGCCATCCCCTGGAGGCCAAGAGCGTGAAGCTGATCGAGGGTGGGATGTTTGAGCAAATCATCTCTCCTAGTGGTAGTAGCGCGGCCCCGAGGCGAACGCTTCGCGTTCGCCTTAGGATGTTGGGATGCTGGATCGGCTTGGCGTCCGTGGCGCGCTTGGGCGCGGGGCGCCGATCGAGGTTGTTGTCGAGGATGGATTTGACCGAACCGTAGGTCCGGGCGCCGATGTCGAGGGCACGCTCGGCGGCCGCCTCCAGACGCGCGGCTCCGTAGGGCCGCGAGAGCCTGACGATGCCCAGACATGCGCGAAAGCCCTGCTCGGGATGTGGGCGAGATTCGAGGATCAGTTCGCACAGCGCGGCCGTCGCTGGCCCAATCCGCGAGGCGTCTTCGCGGATGCGATCGATCGTCCAACCGGCGTAACGGCGATGGCTGGACGGCATGTGCTCGGGCGTCGTCGTGTGCTTGTGATTGCCGCTGGAGCGCCTGTGGGCGGCGATCCGTTCGCCCTTGAGAAACACCTCGACGGTTCGCACCGTCATTCGCGCTTCGACATTAGTGCGGACGAAGCGATAGGGCACGCTGTAATAATGGTGATCGACCTCGACGTGATAGTCGATGCCGACGCGGCATTTCTTCCATTCCGAGAACTCGTAGGACTCAGCCGGCAGGGGTTTCAGCGCCGGACGATCGATCTCTTCCAGCAATTGTCGGCGTGTCACGCTGAGCCGACGGATCGGTCGAACCTCGTTGAGATGCGTCATGAGATCGGCGATCGCCGCGTTGACTTCGACCAAGCCGTAAAAGATGCGGTGGCGCAGCCGCCCCAGCAGCCATCGCTCGACGATCAGCACCGCCTGTTCGACTTTCGCTTCGTCGCGCGGGCGCTTCGGCCGGGCTGGCAAAACGGCGGCCCCAAAATGCGCCGCCATCTCGGCATATGTTCGATTGACCTGAGGATCGTAGAGGCAGGACTTGATGATCGCGGTCTTCGTGTTGTCCGGCACGATCAATTCGGGAACGCCGCCGATCGTCTCCAGCGCGCGCACATGGGCGTCGATCCAATCGGGAAGCGTCTGCGTCCAACTCGCATGCGCGAAGGTGAAGCTCGACGCGCCCAGCACGGCGACGAAGATTTGCGCCTTGCGCAGTTCCCCCGTGCGGCGGTCGATCACGACGGGAACCCTGTCGCCCGCGTAGTCGACGAACAGCCGCTCGCCCGCCCCGTGTGTCTGCCGCATCGTCGGCGACAGCTTCTTCTCGAACCCGCGATAGAGTTCGCAAAACCTGGAGTAGCTGTAACCGTCGGGTTGGGCTGCGATATATTCGTCCCAGACGATCTGCAGCGTGACGTGCTTGCGTTTCAGCTCGCGATGCTCCGCCGGCCAATCCGGCTCCGCGTGGAGGCGATGTCCCCGCTTGCTTCTTCGGTTCGCGTAAAGCGCCGCCTCCAGTTCAGCGTCGCTGACGCCTTCCCGAAGCGGCCAGGAAAGCCCGGCGCTCGCCAGCCGGCTCAATGTCTCCCTGATCGTGGACGGCGCGAGGCCGAGACGCCGGGCGATCTCGCGTGTCGCCATCAGGGAAGAAAACTTCAGGCGAATAATCTCGCGCGCTTGGCGCATAGGCACTCTTTCCGCTGGCATCGGTGGGTCTGACTCTTTTTTGATGAAGTTGAAGCGCCGAGTTGGCTTGGTTTCGGAAAGGAATCAACGCCATGGGCTCCTTCCACGTTTCCAAGTTGGTTCCGCCTGGTTTTTCGGCCGATGAGGCGTCAAGCGACGGCGATCTCACCGTCGTCACGATCCATGCAACGAGCGC
>JAYVYJ010000119.1:0-11083 GCA_043784465.1 Hyphomicrobiales bacterium | reverse complement strand
GCATTGGTTGTTTGTACGTCCTCAAAGGCGCTTCTCATCGATCGCCAAACGCCCCTCACCCCTTGTTCGCCCACATCCGAAACAGCAATTGTCCCAGCTTCGCCGCAAACCCCGGCGCCGCGAACGCCAGCCCCGGCGCGCCCGCCAGCAGCGGCTGGAGCTTCGCCTCGATCTGCGCCTTGCTGAATTCTCCGCTCTGGATTCTCTCAACCAGCTTCGTGATCCCCAGAATCTCGAACAGATGTGGCTCGCCCATGTCGAACAACTGATCGTCGAGCCGCTTGAAAAAATCGATGTCGTCGCCTTCGTTGTCCTCGACCGGGAAGATGCTGGGAAAATCCCCCGCCAGCGCCTCGAAATGGCGCGCGTGCTGGCGCCGCGCCGCGCCTCGTATCTCGTAGATCAGCGCCGCCGCCGCATGACGGCCCGATTCATTGGCCGATTCCATCGTGGTCATGCGCGTGTAGGTCGCCATGTGCGCGCCCGCGCCCACCCAATGTTCCAGCAGCGGGCAGGTGTCGGGATGGGCGTAATAGATCTCCGGCCGCTTGACGCCGAAAGTCTTGGCGAGCTCGACGAAATCCTCCGGCACGCCGCCGGGATCGCGGCGCAGGCCGGGCCGGAAGGCCCATTGGCCGGGGATGTCAATAATGTATTGATAATCATTGCGGATCAGCGCGAACCCTTCCGCCGGCTCGACCACCTCAAGGTTGAGCGCCTTGACGATCAGCGAGGGCGCGCCGACCAGTTCGATTTGCCGATCGACGTTCAGCACGCCGACCGAAATCGTGTCCCCCTTCGCCGGCGTTAGCGTCAGACAATCGGGCGCGGGCCGCGTCACCTGGACAAGCTCGCGCCCTTGCTTGTCGAGCGCGTCGGCCAGCGCGTTGACGACGCCCGAGGGATCGCGCCCCGTCGCGTCGAGGGAAATATCGAGCCCGTCCACCACCAGCCGGAACGGCGCGTTCGATTCCCCCAGCACACGAAGGGTCACCGCGCCCTGACGCGCCAGCGGCGACGCCACGATGTCGTGATCGTTGGCCTTGGTCATCAACACGCGTCCGACGGCCTGGCTCCGGAGATCCTCGAACAGGGTGTCGCGCAACGAAGTCCTGGCGTTGGGATCGTATGTGACGGGGCCTGTGGAGATCGGCTCGCCCGCCTGGCCGACCCGCAATTCCGCGCTATAGGCGCGTCCGGGAACCAGAGCGAGCGAGGCGGCGGGGTTGGTGTTCTCCGGCACGCGCAAAATCGCATTGGCGCGCACGCCGCCCGTCAGCACCCAACCGGGCTCGCCCTCTGAAATGCGGGTGTCGCGGAACACCATGTTCTGATCGAGATGGTAATAGCGCGGCGGCTGGATGACGCCGGCATAGGCGGCGGGCAGCCCGGCGACCACCTGCTCCCATGTCGCCTGCGCCACTTCCTGCGACGAGGAATAGAACGCGGGATGGCCGGGGCCGTGCGGCTTGGCGGGGTCGGCGGGCGGGTAGGGCGAATGCCAGTCGCCGATGTCGATGGAGATCTGGCCCAGCAACTGACCGACGGGACCGCTATGCTGGCGCCAGAACGCATATTGCGAGATCGAGGTCAGCGCATAGGGCGTGAAGCTGAAATAGATATTGGAGCGTCCAAACCTGTACGATTGGGAAAAGAAAAATTGCGCGCCGCTGATGGTGCGCGCAGGCCAGGTGATCGCTTCCTTGCCAGTGAAGGGATCGCGTTCGGGCAGGCGCGCCTGCACGTCGCCGGACTGGCGGCGGCCCGAGGCGATGTCGAACGCGACCATTTGCGCGAACGGACCCTCGAAGCGGGCGCCGAGCGCCTGAAACTTCGCGCGCGCTTTCCAGGCGATATCGGACGAATCCTGAAACTGCGCCGCGAGCACGTAACGATGCGAGAATCCGCCCTCCTCGTGGGGTTGCTGATAGACGTCGTCCGGTTCCTCAGGCCATGGCTCCCAGGGCCTGTCGCCATCAGGATGGGGTCCCAGCGTCACCGGCACGAGCCGCACGATCTTTTCGCCGGACGTTTGCTTGGGCGCCAGGTCGCTCAGACGCCCGACGAAGAATTTGACGCCCTGCCGTTTCAGATACGCCTTCCACGGATCGAGCCAGGCGATGCTGGTCGGGCCGTTGAGGGTTGCGGGGTCGGGCAGGGACTTGAGGCCCAGTTGAATGGTGATGCTGTATTGCGAGCGCGCGTCCGATTCGCTCGCCGACATGGCCGCCAGCGCGCGGGGCGCGCGGTCGATGAAATCCAGACAGGCGGGCGTGAAGAGCTTCTCCGGCGTCTTGCCGCCCAGATATTCGATGAGGTTGATCGGCTCGGCCTCCTTCTCCCGTCGCTTGGGGCCGGAGGTGAGAAAGCGAAACGTCTTGACCTGAAGCCCCAGCACGTCCTTGGGCTTGAAGCCCACCTTGTCGAACATCAGTTGGCTGGCCTTCCGCGCCTGATGTATCGAGGCGATGTTGCGAAAGTCAAAATCGTGCAGCCCGCCCTCCAGCGACAGTTGGGGACGCGGCGTCGTCACGAGTTGATCGAACGCCGAACCTTCCGCGATGCCGCGTGCGTCGAACACGGGCGTACGCCGCATCGTGTCGAACAGGTGCCGGTAGAAGCCGGGGAAGAACCTGAATCCGTGTTCGCCGGGGATGATCTGCTCGACGATCTCGAACTCCACGCGATTGGCGAGGCTGCGCTGGCGCGGATCGGCGGTGGGCCGCGCGTCGGCCGAGCCGCGCACCACGATTTCCAGCCGCCGCTCAAGCTCCCAGACCGCCTGATTGACAAAGGCGGTCGTATTGACGTCGGCCTCGCGCAAATCCTGCTGGCGGCGAGCGTCCCGCGTCAGCAGCGCGTCGCGCGCTTCCTCCGCCCAATAGGCGGCGAGGATGCGGTTTTCCTCCTGCGTCGCGTCCGCGTCGGTATAGGCGACGATGCGCACAAAGAAGGTTTCGCGCGCGACGAATTCGCGCGCGTTGTGGTCGGTATCGTGGATCGGGCAAAAGTCCGCCCAGTTGTCCGGCTTCAGGTCGGGATCCTTGTCGAGCGCCGCCGTGAGTTTGGGAAAATAGAGCCGCATGTAGTGGCGAGAAGCGCTGCGGATCGTATGGTAGATTTCGTCGAGCTTGGCTTCGTTGACGACGCCGTGGGCGTCCCAATATTTCTTCCAGTCGGCGGGCGCGGGCTCCTTGGGCTCGCGGCGCGAGCGGATTTGGGGATCGAAGAACCCCGTCAAAGGCCCAGAAAGCCAGCCCGGACGATGTTCGTGCCGGTCGAACCGCAGCTTTTGGTTGAGCGGATAGCGAACCGCAGTCGCTTCGATCCTGTCGTTCCAGTCGCGGAATTTGAGCGCGTGGGCGAGACTGGGGCGGTTGTCGTCGGTCATCAACCAGGGATGCAGCGCCTGAATGGGCGCGCGCACACGGCTGAACTGGTTGGCCGCCAGCCCGCCAACCGAACATTCGTACTCGCACGTCGGGCTTTTGCACGGCTCCACCACCTGCACCTGAAAGCCGCGCTCGACCAGTTCGTGCGCCGCCGTCAGTCCCGCGATCCCCGCGCCGAACACCGTGACGATGGGCAGTTCCATATTGCCGAAATTCGTGTCCTGCGTCATGCGTCCGCTCCGCAATATTCATCATAGAGCGCCGCCGCGCCGGGTGAGCGCAACAGGCCTTCCAGATAGATCATCAACGCCTCGTGCAACCGCGTGACGGCGCCGACCGTACCCGTGGCGTGCAACCGGTCGGCGAGCAGCGCCTCTTCGAGCGTCAATCGTCCCTCGGCGAGGTCGAGCACGATTGTCCGGTCGAACGCGATCTCCACATCCGCCGCGCCCGGCGCCTCGTCGAGCGCGAAACCTTCAGGCCTCAGATGGAATATCTGCGCCCAGCCTTCGGTCGCCAGGCGCGTGCGGATCGGTCCGACAGCGATCCGCAACGCCGCTTCCGCCTCCGGCGCCTCGGCGGCGAGAGTGTCGAGCGTGCGCCGCATCAGGGCGAACACATCAGGTGGCGGCATGTTTGAACTCCACCTGTACGCGGCCAGAGAAATCGAGCCGTCGACCCGCGACGATCCCTTGCGCCCGAAACCGTCCGCCTGCTTCCGATAACGCAGTCAGGCCCGGCCAGCTGTCGTTCGGCGCGACGATCTGGCCGAAGCGTTCGATGTCGATGTCGATGTCGAGCGCATCGCCATAGCCGCGGGTCACCACATGCAGGCGCGCCGGCACGTCGGCGGCGCGTCCGGAGCCGATCAGCGCGGTGAAGCGCGGCAGGCGAAACACGCGCAACGGGCGCAGCGCGCCCGCCTGCGAGACCGTGAGGTCGCGCCCGTAAAACCGGCGCGACGGCTGGCCGTGCATCCACAGCATCAGCGATTGCGCGAAGGTGAGGCCGCGCGCGCGGTCGGACATGCGCGAGTAGACGAGCGTGGGGTCGTCGGCCGAGTCAGGCACAAGCGTCGCCCATTCCCAAGCGTAGTCGCCGCCCCAGTTGAACAAGCCCCAGTTGCGGTCGTGATAGGCGGGGGCTTGGTTGGCGACATAGGTGCGCCCGCCCGATTGTATTTCCCCGGTCGCGCGCAGGTGGGGAACGACGACCCAGTTGATGGCCTCCTGGTCAGACAAGCGGATCGCGTTGCCGAACAGGGGCCGGGCCTGCGGCGTAAGCTCGAAATCCAACTTGAGCCCGCGCCGGGGCAGGTCCGCCTTGATGCGATAACGCCCACCGACCAGCTTCGCGCTCGCGGCGCCCATCACGGCATCCGCCGCGCCCGCCGCGATCTCCACCCCGGCGAGGGGCACGTCCATGAACTCGCCGTCCCAGCGGTCTTGCGCGTCGCCAAACAAGATCAGCAATCGCGGCTCCGCCTTGCGGCTGCGGCGCGCGGCGAAGCTGAGGTTGAGGATCAGATCGAAATCAGGCCCCAGAACGCTAAAATGGCTCCATTCCTTGTAGCCCAGCGCCAGATCGTCGGCCTGCGGCGAGGCGCGCCAGTAATCGAGGCTCGCGAGCGAAGCGAAAGCCGGCGCGTTCATCGCATCAACCCTTCCAGGGCGCGGCTTGGCGCCGCCGGCGACGACGCCTCCGCCTCTCGGGCCTGAAGCGCCCAGCGGCGCAAGCTGCGGCGTAGCGACAGCAGCCCCAGCGCGGTCATCAACAACTCATCGTCAACCGAGACGGGACCGCGCCTCTCCGCCGCCGCCGCAAAGCGGTCCAGCCACGCCAATGCGCCGAGGCCCGCGGTCATCACGTCGTTGTCCTCGCGCGTGCGATCCTGCCGAGGCTCGCGGTCATGCTCCATCGGGGCGCCATTTGAACAGCGCGTCCACCATTTCGCCCGGCTGTCGCGCGCCCGCCATCAGGAATAGCGCATCGACATAACCCGAGGGCAGGGCGCCTTCCGGCGCGCGCGTCAGCAACGAAAGCCCCGGCAGGTCCAGCGCCAGCCGCGCACGGTGCATCAATTCGGAACCTTTCAGCCGCTCGCGCCAGACCTGCCCTTCCGCCGTCTCCTCGAACGCCCGCCCCTCCGCGATCAACGCCGAGAACAACGATTGGGCGGCGAGCGGATGTTTCATCACCGCGCCCTGCAACTGAAGCAACAATTGCGCAATGTCCGAGGGATCCCCGAGCGTCACGCAGGGCAGGCCGTCGTCAGGAATAGACATCGATCTCGATCCACAGCTTCAGCGCCACCGCCTCGTCCATCGTCAGGTCCAGAGCGGACTCGTAGCGCCCCGGCGCGGGCAGGTCCGCTTCCACGCTCACGACGCGCGCTTCGCCCGGTTCCAGATAGAATGCGCCCGGCCTCAACGTCAGCGCCGGCGCCTCCCGCGCGGGCTGTCCGCCGAGCGTGAACGGCCGCGCCAGCGTCGCCACCGACACGCGCTTGTCGCGCCGGTTGAGCGCACGAAACCGCCCCCCCGTACGCCCGCCCGCCTGCCCTTGCAAATAGAGCGTTTCCTGATAGGGCGCCGCAGCGACGGGCTTCTCGGCGGGTTTGGGGGCGAGCAGTTTGTCTACGAATTCCGCATGACGGCGCGCCTCGTGCTCCCATTTGGCGAGGCCGTCTTTCAGCGCGCCATAAAGCTGGCTTTCCACGCCCGCGAGCCGTTGGCCGCCCTTCGATAATTCTTCAAACAGCGAAGTTTTCGGCGGCTCGGACCCGGCGTCCTCGCCCATGCGACGCAGCGCCTCAATCAGCGTCGCGGTCGCCGCCCTGGACGTCGCGTCCTCATCCGTATTCACGAACAAACAGGCCTCCCTCAACACGCGCGACCGACCGCGAAATCCGCGACGCCGAGCAGGAACGTCTTGTGATCGGAGGCGGGCAGCGCCTCCAGCCGCCGGCCGATCTCGCGCTGCGCGCGTCGCGCGTGGCGGCCACCCACCGCCCGCGCATAATCGAGCGCGCCAGTGCGCTCGACGAGATCTCGAAGGAACGCCACGTCCGCTTCGGTCTTGGGCGCCGGCCCCTCGCCAAACGCCGAAGCCAGCAATTCCTTATGCGCTTTCTTGCTCACCGCGCGGCGCGCCAGCAACTCGTCCAGCTTGCCGCGCGCCGCCGCCAGCCCGCCGATGCCGGGATGCGGGCGCGCCAGCACCTGCCGCGCCCGCTCGCGCTCGGAGGCGTTCGCCCGCCGCAGCGCCTCCATCAGGATCAGGGTGTGCTTGCCCTCCCACAGATCGCCGCCAAAATCCTTGCCATAGCTTTCGGGGGCGGCGGCGAGGTTCAGCACGTCGTCCTGAACCTGGAACGCGACGCCCAGCGACACGAATGCGCGCGCCCAACTTTGCGCGCGCGCGTCGTCGAGCCCCGCGACCACCGCGCCCGCCAGCGCCGGGGCGATGAACGAATACCAGCCCGTCTTCTTGTGCACGAGCCGCACATAGTCGCTGTCGCGCTGCTCCCAGGCGTTCTGCGCGATCCACGTCAGCTCCAGCATTTGCCCTTCCGCGCTCTCGCGCGCCATGCGCTCCACTATGCGCAGAATGCGCAGGCTGCGCCCGAGACCGATGCGGCCTATATTGTCGAGCAGCGGGGGAATCGTCGCCGCCAGCATCGCGTCGCCGACGTTGATGGCCGTCGCCACGCCGTGCTTGCGGTTGAGCGTCTCCTCGTCGCGCCTGAGATAAGATTGATCCTCGATGTCGTCGTGGATGAGGAACGCGTTGTGGAATAATTCCAACGTCGCGGCGGTCGCCAAGATCCCCGATAGCGCGCCGCCATGGGCGCGGCAGGTCGCGACCGCAATCGCCGGCCGCAGCGATTTGCCGTAGCGCAGGGGATAATCGCGCATCAGATTATAGAGGCCGCCGGCGCCTCGCGCGTCTCGGGGAAGAATCGTCTGGATTTCGTCGAGCGTGATTTGCCGGACGTGGTCGAGATAGGCGCTCATCCCCCCGTCGCTCAGTCCAAACCTCCCGCTAACGTAAAGCTTGCGGAAGTTCGCGCATTTGTTTGGCGCTGTCCAGCCGAGCCGAGCTTTAGAGCGCGAAAATGAGGAAGGCGGCGTATTTGTCAGGCCGCTTGATTCCAGCCTCCGTCAGGGGCGCCAGCGAACCGCCGGCGCCCGCGCGCGCTGCGGCGGCGTGGACCGCCATGCCCGCCCTCGCAAAGCCCGCCGCCGCCTGTTCGAGCAGCCTTCGCGTCACGTCCGCCTCGCCGCGACGGTGTGCGATCCCCGCCCCGATGGCGGCGGCGGTCGGGGCGGCGCAGGTGATCGCGTCCAGCCGAGCGACGGCGCGCGCCTGGCGTTGCGCGTCGGCCATCAGGCGTTTGACGCTCCATCTCTTCAGCGCCGGCGGCGGCTCTCCGGCCCGCGACGCGGCCAGCGCGGCGCGGGCGCGGATCTCCAGCGCATGTACGGCGATGACGCCCAGTTGGGGAAATCCCGCCGCTGCGATGAAAGGCCAGCGGCGCAGCACGAGCGCGAACGCCTCCCAACCGCGCCCGGCGTAAATCAGCGCGTTGACCGCCGAGACGTAATGCGCCCAGTGCAGAGAGGTGAAGCGGTCGTCGGGCAGCTCCGGCACGATTGCTTCGGCATGCTGGAGCGCGGTCTCCGGCTCGTCGTCGCTGAGTTGGAGATAGATCGAATAGAGCAGGTTGAAATTGCTGCGCACGTAGCCGTCGCCGCGCGCCTCCGCGTCGTCCAACACCTCGCGCAGATAGTCCTTGCAGCCGTGCAGGTCGCCCGACAGCACCATCGCGGAGGTCAGCAGCCCCGTCGAGATCGTGATCTCGAAATCGTAGCGCACGTTTCCCGCCCGATGGCTCGCCAAGGCCTCGCGCGCGATCTCGACCGTCTCGCGCCAGCGCCCGTTGTGCCACGCGACCCCGGCGCGGCAAGTCGCCAGCACAAGTCGCTCGTAAGGGTCCGTGTTCCCGCGCAGCAGCGTCTCGGCGCGACCCAGCAGCGTCTGGGCGCGCTTCAGGCTCCAGCCCCGACCCAGCCCCGCCATGGCGGAGGCTTCCAGCCCGAGTCCGCGCGCCAGGCGCGCGGGCTCCCCCACCGCCGACGCTTCGCGCAGGAAGCGTGAGACGATGGCGTCGCCAACGATGTAGTCGAGCATCACGAAGCCCTTGGCCGCCGCCCACAGCGTGTCAAGACGCGCCAGCGCGGCCTCGTGCGGCGAGAGCCGGCGCGAGAAGCTATGCGCGCCCGAGATGACGGCGAGCCGGTTGACCAGGGACCGCCGCCGCGCCAGCGCATGCGTTTCGGGAAAATCGAGGCCGAGGCCGGCGAACAAGTCGCGATACGCGGAAAAGCCCTCGCTCAGGCGCCCGCAATAGAGCATCTGCCCGGCCGCGCGATCGGTCAGCCGCGCGGCGCGAACCGGCTCCCCCGCGTGGACCCGCGCCGCCGCCGCGAACATGTCCGCCGCCTGCGAGGAGCGGCCCGCGTCCGCCAGCGCTTCGGCGTATTCGATCCCCAGCGCCGCCCCGTCGGCCAAGGGATCGCTCAGGCGCGCCGCCAGCGCGAAAAACTCCACCGCCTGGGCGAACAACAGACGCTCCCGCGCCTCGCGCCCGGCGAGAATCGCGTGGTCGCTGGCGCGCGCATTTTCCCCGGCCCCCAGAAAATGCTCGACCAACACCGGATGGTCGAGGTCGGGTCCCGCCGCGAGCGTTTCGGCGATGGCGCGGTGGCGTTCGCGCTTGACCTCCTGGGTCACCGCGCCCAGCACCGCGACGCGGATCATGTCGTGATAGGTCTCCACCGCGCTGCGTCCGCGCGCCTCGGCGCGGCGCAGCAGGTTCTGGTTGAGCAGGCGGTAGATGTCGCGCGCGCTCGCCGAGAGGCCGCCCAGGATGCGCACCAGCGCGCCCTCCTCCAGCGGCCGCGCGGCGACCGACACCACCTCCAGCACCAGCGGCTGGTGGGGATGCAGCGCGCCGATCCGGCGCGCCAGCCGCTCGCGCGGGCCTTCGGCGCTGGCGCTGCGCTCGGCGGCGAATTGAAGCACGAAGAATGGCAGTCCCGCCGATTGCTCCGCCACCGCGCTCGCGAATTCCGCATCCGGAACCGCGCCGGAAAGCTCGGCGATCAGGTCCAGCACCTCGGCGGACTTGAGCGGCGCCAGCGTCATGCGCTCGACCTCGACCTCCCCCCCGTCGCCACGCGCTTCCAGCTCGGCGGCGACGGACCCCGGCGTCACGAGGTCGCTGCGATACGAGAAGATCGTCAGGATGGGCCGGCCCTCGCCCGCCGCCTGACCGAGCGCGTCCAGGATCGGCAGGCTGCCGCTATCGCTCCATTGCAGGTCGTCGATCCAGATCGCGATCGGCCGGCGCTGGGCGATCCGTCCGACAAGCTGGCCCAGCGCCTTCATGCCGAGCCGCGCGAGGGCGCGCGGGTCGTTGGGCAAAAGCGGCGATTCGTCGCCCATCGGCCAAGGGATGCGCGCCAGCACCGGGAACATCGTCAGCAGCGCGGGAAGATCGTCGGGCGTCAGCGCCTTCAGCCGCTCGGGCCGCTCGCGCGCCAGATGGCGGCTCAGCTGATCGACGAGCGCGTCGAGCGCGTTGTAGCGCACCGCCTCCTGAGGATGGCAGCGCGAATGGATGACGAAGGCTGCGTCGTCGAGCCGGGCCTGCGCCAGAAACCGCTCGATCAGCGTGGTCTTGCCGACGCCCGACACGCCCTTGACGTGGACCGCGACACGCCGGCCGTCGAGCGCGCGCGCCCACGCGTATTTCATCTGCGCCAATTCGACGGCGCGGCCCACGAATGGCGCCTGCTGCGGCTCGGCCCGCGCCGGGGTCTCGCCCACGCGCGCGGGGTCGGCGTGCACGGCGCCGCGCAGTTGGGCCAGCGTCGGGCGGTCAACCGGGTCGAACGCCAGCAGCCGCAGGGCGAGCGCGGCCAGATCCTCCGGCGCCTCGGGGCGCAGCGCCTTCGGATGGGGCGGCGGCGCCTTCTGCGCCTGGTGGCGCTGAACGGGGGCGGTTTCGGCGTAAGGCAGCCGCCCCGTCAGCCCTTCATATAAAATAACGCCCAGCCCGTAGAGATCGCTGGCCTGCGTGGCCGCTTCGCCGCGCGTCTGCTCGGGCGCCATATAGGCCGGGGTGCCGCCAAGCCATTGCGTCTCGCCGCGTATCGAGCCATGCGCCTCATACGCGAGGCCGAAGTCGAGAAGGACGACGCGGCCGCTCGGCTCGGCGACGATATTGCCGGGTTTGAGATCGCGGTGCAGCCGCCCCGAATCGTGGACGGCGGCGATGCCGTGGACAAGCTGGCCAAAGGCGTCGCGCAATCTCGCCGGATCGCCGGCAGCAAAGCTGATAAAATCGCTACCTTCGACGAACTCCATCGTGAAGAAACAAAGATGCTCCTCAACGTGAAGATCGTAAAACAGCACAAGGTTTTGATGGTAAAAGTCGCGAAAGAAGCGAAACTCCTGCTTGATCCGATAAACTTCGTCCTGTTCCTGAAAACGAATTGTTTTCAGAGCGACTTGCATGTTCTTTTCTTGCCTATCCGGTTGTTACCCACACCCACTAAATGTGGGGTGGGCCCATTCCCCGGAGTACAGCCCGTCAAACGTCGGCGCTACTGCCCCGCCGGCGA
>JAYVYJ010000118.1:0-17126 GCA_043784465.1 Hyphomicrobiales bacterium | reverse complement strand
TCATAGAAAACGCCGGGGAGGGAGACGCCTTTGTTGCGGGACTGCATGCCGATCAGGTCGCCTGCATGATCCAGTCCACGATTGAGGTCACGCTCGACGAACGCGTTCGCCTTTTCGACAGGGCCACGCAGGCGGCCGCCGAGGCCGACGCACGCGCCGCCTGACGACGGGCGCTCTAAAACTTGTAGATCGCCGTCGCGCCCACGATGTTGTTGACAAAACCGGCGCCCGGCGCGTTGGAACGATTGCGAAGGAATTTATAATCGACCTTGACGTTGAGGTTGCGCGCCATTTCGCGATTGACCGCGATTCCGGTCGTCCAGGTATCGTCGATCCGATTGACGCCCAGATATCGCAATGCGTCGAATTCGGCCCATCCCTGCGCTGACCAGAGCCGCCCCAACTGATATGCGAATCTGATTTGCGTAGCGGTGACGCGCGCAGGGTTGCCAAGCGGGTTGGAGGGCGTCGGGTTGCTGGTGTCGCTGAAGCTTTCCTCGACCGAGCCCGAAAGCGTCCAGGCTCGAGTCAAATACCAGTACAGCTTGCCGCCGAACGCCGGACTCTTCGCCTTGCCGAGACTGGCGGTGGGAAAGAACTGCTCCTGATAGCCGCCATAGACCTCGCCTCGAAACAGGCCTATCCGGTCGGAGCCCAGACCCCCGACGACGCGATAGCCGTGCGAGGCCAAAGGGTCATTGACAAATAGGCGCCAGTTTTCCGACATCTCGCCATAGGCGTAGATCATCGGCGATATCCAGTAACCCGCGCGTTCGGTCAGCGTCGTAACCGAACTGTTGCGGTAATCCTGCGAGATCGAACCTGCGGACGTCGCCAGCGCGTCGTAGATCGTCGCCGTCTCGCCGAGGGAAACGCCAAGAAAATAGCGGCCCAGCGATTTCTGAACGGCTGCCGAACCTTGCAACTGGCGGTATTTCTGCGGCGCATCGAGCGACGCCACGCCGCCGCCCGGCGCCTCGACCTGCCCTCCGAAAGTCGGGTAGGTCGCCTGATCGAATTCGAGTCTCGCCTTCGCGGTAAGCGTGGGCTGCAACTCCCATATCTGCGCCATGCCAAGACGGCCGTCGTAAGTGTTGTCCTTGGCGTGGTCGGGATAGAGATATGCGTCGAGGCCGCCAAACACGGCCGTCCTCGACAGGCCTGTGTCGCGAGCGCCGCTTACGTCGCCCTGCACGCGCGCGCCCACCGCGCCGGTTTTACCTGACGGGGACTGCAACAGATTGTCGTTATAGACCGCCCCGATAACCAGGTTGGGATTGAACAGCCAGTCCGAGACGGTGAGGCTCGAATAGTCGGGCGTGCGTTGGATCAGCGGGTTGTTGCGGCTCAGAGGCGAGGGCGTGAGATAAGCGGGTTGATCGAGGTCGGTAGCGGACAACCAAGGCGCAACCGTTTGCGCGTGGGGCACGCCGGCGCCCATGAACAACGCCGCCGTTGCTGAAAAACATCGAGGAAATCCTGTACGCATTCTGCATCCGGTTGGCATCCAGCCATGGTTTGGAACCGCGGCGCAGTTCGTTCCCGCAAAGGGCGTCGGGAGACGACGTCCGGGGGAGGGTCAGGAAGGAAAGCGTCCGCGCGCGAAGCCATGCGCCGCGCTCTAGAAATAGCGCTCGGGCAGTTTGATGAGGTCGCCCGGATTGATGGGCACGTCGGGCGACAACGGATAGAGATGAAACTCCGTCTCGCCCGCGTGTTGAACGAGCGCGTGCGATTGATTGGCGCGATAGGTGTCGCCGCCCGCCACCGCGATGGCGCTCAGAATGTTGAGGCCGGCGTGATAGGGATATTCCCCCGGCTTCTGCACTTCTCCCAGAACGTAGAACGGGCGAAACGCCGACACCGAGACCGTGACCATCGGGCTGCGTAGGAATTGCCTGTCGACAAGCCTTCGCGCGACCTCGGCCTCCAGCTCGCTCTTGGTGCGATCCGCCGCATGCAGCGCGCCAGCGGCGGGAAGGGAGACGTCGCCGGCAGTATCGATCTCGTATTCGCCCGAAATCCTGTCGTCGCCTATCACTATGACCTTGATCTTGTCGCCGACATGTAGACGAAGCGCAGCCGCCGCTCTCTCCGGCGCCGCCGCCGGCGAAGAACTGGCGACGAGACCCGTGGTGTCGTCGCAGCCGCTCAACCCCCCGCAAAGGAGAATTGCGAACCGTAGCGCCATTCGGCTGGACTGCCGCTGCTTCATGGGCGAACGCCTCTGTTCCCTTGACGTGAGATCGGGTGCGCGGAATGGCGCCGTCAGGCCGCCATCGAATCCGGCGCGCTCGGGGCGATCCAAGTCAGGCGCGGCGCCCAGGGGAACAGCCGGGGAAGCGCGAGGGCGAGGAACCAGACCGCGCAATGTGCGTAACGGCCGGCCATTCGCCGGGGCGAGCGGACAAGTCGCCAGCTCCATTCGAGGCCCAAGCGCCGCATCCAGCCCGGCGCCCGCGCCGCGTGGCCGGAAACGAAGTCGAGCGCGGCCCCGAAACACAGAAAGCCGACGCCCGGGCAGCGCTCGTGCAACATGTCGGCGAGCAGTTCCTGCTTGGGCGCGCCCAGCGAGACGATGCATACGCGCGCGCCCGAAGCCTTGATGCGCAAGGCCATCGCGTCGACGGCGTCCTCGGCCAGCCTGTCGGCGAATCTCGGCGCCTCCCGGCCCGCCACGCGTAGCGCCGGGAGCCACCTTGTCAGCGCGTCCAGGGCCATCGCCTGCGATTCAGCGCCGGGGCCGACGAAATAAACGGCCATCCCCTGCTCCGCCGCCTGTCGACACACCGGCTCCAGCAAGTCCGCTCCGGTCGTGCGCTGTAAACGATGTCCGTCCTGTTTGATGCGCCAGACGATCGGCCAACCATCCGCCGTCACCAGATCGGCGCGATGATAAGCCTCCCGGAACCGGCGGTTGGTGCGCAGCTTTACGAGATGGTCGAGATTGGCCGTGAACAGCGTATATCCCTGCCCCGCTTGCGCGCGCGTGGCAATCGCGCCCAGGGCGTCCCGCATGTTCGCCACATTGACTTTGAGATCGGGCGCCGAAACGCTGCGGGATCGTTTACCGGAGCCCGCCGTGACCGTCATGCCATCCCCCGCGCCGCAACACGAACGGCATGACGGACGTTAGGGAAGCCAGCTAAAATTCGCGTTAATTCGTACAACGCGAGATATTATGGGCGGTGTGAATTTTGAAATGCGATACCCGGCCTCTGGATTCGATTGCAGAACGCTTCCTTGGGAGTTTGAAATCCGAGGCAGGCGCTGTCAGTGAGGGTGGCCTTCCGCCTCTTCCATACGAAAGGGTAGCACTTCGCGCCGCTCGCCCGCCAACAACACCAGATCGGCGTCGAATTCATGCGGCTCGGCGGGCGCGACTGCGCTTTGCAAGGCAAGATGGTCGTCGTCCGAGGCTTCCAGCGGCAGCCGCTCGATGGAACCGTCCGGCCGCTTGATATGGACGACCGCCGCCAGCCCTTCCGTAGGCTCCGTTAGGGTCAATCGCATGCGCTCGCCCTCAAGCGTATTCACAATCTGAAGCAGACCCGACGCGAGCAGCGACGAAACCCGAAACGGTTTGGGCGCGTGATGACCGGCCCGAGCGACGGCCTCAACGCCTTCGCGGTCGAATTGCACCGTCGATGCGCCCAGCGCCGGCAAATGCTCGCGCAACTCTTCCTGCAAGGCCACGGCGATCCGGTTCGCCTCGGCGACGCTAAGACGGCCATCGACCGCGATCGTCACGTCGGCATTCAGCTTGTGACCAAGCCAGCGGGCTTTCACATCCGTTAGCTTCGCAACGCCAGGCACTTGTTCGGCGGCATGGCGAATTTCTTCCAATACGGCCGGATCGACTCCATCGAGGCTACGGGTGACGACCGCTTTGGCGGACTGCCACACGATCCCGAAAATGGTTATCGTGATGAGCAGGCCGACAATGGGGTCCGCCAGCGGAAAGCCCATCCAAACGCCGAACGCCCCCGCCACGACCGCGAGGCTGGTCAGCCCGTCCGTGCGAGCATGATAACCGTCCGCGATCAGCGCTGCGCTGTTCATCTCGCGGCCGACCTTGATGCGGAACACCGCCACGATCTCATTGCCCGCAAAGCCGATGACGCCGGCAATGGCGACGGCCAGAAGCTGCGTGATCGGCTGGGGATGGATCAGGCGGCTAACAGCTTCGTAGCCGGCGACGACCGCGCTGAACAAGATGATAAGGACGATCAGCATGCCGGCCAGATCCTCGGCCCTGCCAAGGCCGTGGTTGAACACCTTTGACGGCTTGCGGCGCGCCAGCACAAAAGCGGCCCAGAGGGGAATCGCCGTCGTCGCATCGCCGATATTGTGGATCGTATCCGCGAGCAACGCGACCGAGCCCGACGTGAACACCACGATCAGCTGCAACGTGGCCGTGACGGCAAGGATCACGAACGACCACTTGATTGCCCAGATACCCCGCTCCGACGTAGACAGGCCGGGGTCGATCACGCCGTGCGTATGGCCGTGGCCGCCCCCACCGCCATGGCTGTGGCCGCCATGCGCATGAGCGAGTTCGCCTTGGGCGCCAAAGCCCAGCCAGTCCCCAATAGTCTTCAGCATAAATTCCTCACAAATACTTGGTGATTTCTTTGAATGCGTCGATAGAGACGCGCCGCTCTTTCGGCAGCGTACCGACCGCGTCCTCCAGGCAATGATCGAGGTGGTCCTGGATCAGCGTCTTCTTTGCCTGAATGATCGCCTTTTCGACAGCCTGGAGCTGTTGCGCGATTTCGAGGCAAGGCCGTCCGGCCTGGATCATCTCGATAATGCCTTTCAGGTGCCCGTCCGCCCTTTTGAGGCGTTTCACAATGTCCGGGTGGGTCTGGTGGGTATGGCGATCCATAACACATCATATCCCCCCGGAGGGGATGTGCACAAGGGTTGCAACGCCGCGCAGAGAAGGTCCCTGGTGCGCGGTTACGGCATAGGTCGATTTCCGCCGAGAACGGGCGCCGATTTCCAATTTGACCAAATTGGCTGGTTGTCTGGCAGCGGTGACGTGTTTTGCCTGTCCACGCGACGGGTCGGAGACCGGACGGAAGTGCACTCGCGATGAAAACGCGGCTGCCGAACCGTCGAAACGGTAGGCTTCGTTCGGTCAACGGCGGCTATGTGTACGCCCCTCATCGCAACCCACGCATTCCGTCTCACCCCACCCAACTTAACCCCCTTCGTGACGGGCGGCTGGGCAGGCTCGTCATTCCTTGGGCGCTATGCTAGACGTGATCGGTGGACGTTCGCATCTTCATCGCACGCCTGTTGTCGATACTCGCGATAGCGAGTTTCCTGGCTGGCCCTTTAGCGACCCCGCGCGCCTGGGCCGGGAACGCTGCGCCTAGGGCGGCAGCGACGCTCAGCATGGCGGACATGTCCGCCGCGATGGCGTCCATGGAATGTTGTCCCCGACCTAAACAAGGTTTGCCGGACTATCAAAAAGATTGCCCGTGTGCGGCTTTTTGCGCTGCAAGCTGTCTGGCGGCTTTGCTCCCGACTCCCGATTCCGCTGTGATGTTATCGCGGAATTTTCGTGCGCTTGCGTTCGGAAATGATCGACGCCGCGACCGGATGGCGGAGCCGCCGCCGCCTCGCCCTCCTCGAACCTGAATTCATCGCTGGCTAACTCAGCCGGTCCCAAGCTCGGCCCCTCGCCGAGCCGAAAGACCTGCGTCTTGCCTTGATTGTGCGTGCAAACGCGCGGCGCGACGATGAATTTGGGACAAACAGTCATGAAAATCAATTGGATAAATAACGCCGCCGCTGCGGCGACGATCGCTTACGCCTGGACCGCCGCCGCGCCCGCATGGGCCGCCATCGCCGACTATGAATTTCAGCTCGTACAATCCGAAATCAAGAAAGGCGACAGCGCGGAGATCGCGGTTCGCTTGACCGATAAGCGAACGGGCAAACCGGTTCCCGGAGCGGTGATCTTCGCAAAGAGGATCGATATGGCTCCCGACAGTATGGAGGAGATGACCTCTTCCATCGCCGAAATGCCTTCAACGGAGCCGGGCGTCTATCGGTTCAAGGTCAATCTGACCATGGCGGGAGGCTGGCGGTTGTCGCTGGGCGCGAAGGTCCAGGGCGAGGCGGGCACTTTGGAGACCAAGCTCACCCTCAAGGCCATCCCTTGAGCAACGCTGGCCGCACCGGCCTCACCCTCACCGCGCTCGTTGCGGTGGGGTTGGCGGGCTATTGGGCCGGGCAACGCGGCATCGCGCCACCCTACTTGCCCTGGCTTCAAGCTCACGGGTTCGCAAGTCCCGGTCCGGCCATTACCGCCGCCGCGCCCAGCGGACCGATCATCTACTACCGCGATCCTGATGGCCTCCTTGACTATTCTGGCGGCCCAAAGAGGACGAAGGCCGGTCGCGACTTCCTGCCCGTCTACGCCAGCCAAGACATCAGCTTCGAAACGCGGCGGCCTGCGGTTACCGAGCAGGCCGCAGCGAGCGGCGGGACAAAGAAAATTCGCTACTACCGCAATCCCATGGGTCTGCCCGACACGTCGCCCAGTCCCAAGAAAGATTCGATGGGCATGGATTATATCCCCGTGTTCGAGGGCGAGGACGAAGACGGCGCGGTCGTCAAAATCTCGCCGGGCAAGCTACAGCGCACCGGCGTGCGTTCCGAGCCGGCCGCCCTGCGCATATTGTCGACGCCGGTGCGGGCGTCGGGGACAGTGCAACTCGACGAGCAGCGCCAATCGGTCATCGCCCTTCGCTTCGACGCCTATATCGAAGCGATCGAGAACGTCACCACCGGCAGCGTCGTGCGAAAAGGTCAGCCGCTGATGCGCGTCTATGGGCCCGACTTACTTGGGCCGGCGGCGCAGTATCTGCTCGCCGTCAATAGCCGCAACGACGCCGCCAATCTAAAAGGATCACGCCGACGCCTCGAAAATCTCGGGGTTCCCGATAGCGTCCTTGCCACGATCGAACGGACCCGGGAAATACCGTCCGTCTTTGCTTGGCCATCGCCCCAAAGCGGTGTCGTCATTGAAAGGGCGGCTGTCGAAGGAATGAAGGCGCCGGCGGGCCAAAGCTTGTTTCGCCTCGCTGACCTTTCCGTAGTCTGGGTGCTTGCGGACATTCCGGAAGGCGATTTGCCGTCGGTCGCGGTTGGACAAGACGTCGCGGTCAGGCCGCGCGGCTCCGCGCGCATCTTCAAGGGGCGCATCGGGGTCATTTATCCGGCAATCAACAAGGAGACGCGCACGGCCCGCCTACGTGTCGAGCTGCCCAATCCGGACAACGCTCTCCTTCCCAATATGTACGCCGAGGTCGATATCGTCACAGGCGGCGGCAAGCCGGTTTTAACCATCGCAGACAGCGGGGTGATCGACAGCGGCGACCGCCAGATCGTCATTCTCGACAAGGGCGAGGGGAAATTCGAACCGCGTCCGGTGAAGACCGGCCGTCGCGGCGGCGGCTACGTCGAAATCACCGACGGGCTCGCGGCAGGAGATCAAGTCGCCGTCGCCGCCAATTTCCTCATCGACGCCGAGAGCAATCTTAAAGCGGCGTTGCAAGGCCTGGCGCAGGGAGAGGCGAAATGATCGCGAGCCTCATCGCCTGGTCCGCCCGCAACATCATGCTGGTGCTGATCGCGACCCTGTTCGCGGTCGCGGGCGGCCTTTACGCGCTGCGCCACCTGCCGCTCGATGCGATTCCGGACCTCTCCGATACGCAAGTCATCATCTACACCGAAGACCCTGGCCAGGCTCCTCAGGTGGTCGAAGACCAGATCACCTATCCGCTCACGACCGCCATGCTCACCGTACCTAAATCCAAAGCCGTGCGCGGATTTTCGTTTTTCGGCGTGTCGTTCGTCTACATCATCTTCGAGGACGGAACGGACATATATTGGGCGCGCAGCCGTGTGCTCGAATATTTGAACGCAGCCGCGACGCGGCTACCGGCCGGCGTGACCCCGACCCTTGGCCCGGACGCCACAGGAGTCGGCTGGGTCTACCAATACGCGATTACGGCGCAAAACCAGACCCTCGCACAAACGCGCAGCACGCAGGACTGGGCGCTGCGTTATGGCCTCGCCAAAGCCGAAGGCGTCGCGGAAATCGCCGGCGTCGGCGGCTTCGTCAAGCAATACAATGTCGTCGTCGACCCCCAACGCCTGCGCGATCTCGGCATCACGCTCGACAAGATTCGCGAGGTCATTCGCGCCAGCAACACCGATGTCGGCGGGCGCACCCTGGAACTGTCCGGCTTCGAATTCATCGTGCGCGGCAAGGGCTACCTGCGCGGCGTCGACGATCTCGGCAAAATTGTCCTCAAGGTCGACGGCGGCACGCCTGTTCTTTTGAAGGACGTCGCTCGCATCGAACTGGGGCCGGACGAACGGCGCGGCGTCACCGAGTTGAACGGAGAGGGCGAAGTCTCCAGCGGCATCGCCCTGCAACGCTCCGGCTCGAATGCGCTCGACGTCATCGAAAACATCAAGCAGCGCATGGCGGCGCTTCTGCCGAGCCTGCCGGAAGGCACGAAAATCGTGCCCGTCTACGACCGTTCGAACCTCATCGAGTCGGCCATCGAGACGCTGGAGCACACGCTGCTCGAAGAGAGCGCGATCGTGGCGCTGGTCTGCATCGTCTTCCTGCTGCACATTCGCAGCGCGCTCGTCGCCATCCTCATGCTGCCCGTCGGCATCCTGATGGCGTTCGGCGCGATGCGCGTCCTCGGTCTTGGCGCGAATATCATGAGCCTCGGCGGCATCGCTATCGCCATCGGGGCGATGATCGACGGCGCGATCGTCATGATCGAGAACGCGCATAAACATCTGGAACGCGCCGAGCCCGGCAAGGCGCGCGGGCAAGTGTTGATCGAGGCGGCGTGCGAGGTGGGGCCGTCGCTGTTTTTCAGCCTGCTCGTCATCACCGTTTCGTTCATGCCGATCTTCACGCTGGAATCGCAGGAGGGCCGCCTGTTCGGTCCGCTCGCCTTCACCAAAACATTCTCGATGGCGGCGGCCGCCATTCTATCGATCACGCTCGTGCCGGTGCTGATGATCCTTTTTGTGCGGGGCAGGATCATTCCCGAGCACAAAAACCCCATCAACCGCGCGCTCATCTGGCTTTACCGGCCGCTGATCCGCGGCGTGCTGAAAGCCAAAATCCTGACGATCGTGCTGGCGATGGCGGTGCTGGGAGCAAGTTGGTGGCCGCTCGGGCAGCTCGGCACGGAATTCATGCCGAGCCTCAACGAGGGCACGCTCCTGTTCATGCCGACGACCCTGCCCGGCATTTCGGTCACGTCGGCGACCCAATTGCTGCAAACCCAGGACCGCATCATCAAGACCTTCCCCGAGGTCGCCTCCGTCTACGGCAAGGCCGGGCGCGCCGACACCTCGACCGACCCCGCGCCGAGCGAGATGTTCGAGACGGTCGTCAACCTGAAACCCAAGGATCAATGGCGGCCCGGCGTCACGACGGAAAGCCTCACCGCTGAAATGGACAAAGCGTTGCAGTTTCCGGGCGTCTCAAACGCCTGGACCATGCCGATCAAGGCCCGCACCGACATGCTGGCCACCGGCATCCGCACCCCTGTCGGCATTAAGGTGCTTGGCAAAGACCTTGGCGACATGGAAAAAGTCGCGCGCGAGATCGAGACGGTGGTGCGCAACGTCCCCGGCACGTCGAGCGCCTACGCCGAGCGCGTTATCGGCGGTTATTATCTCGACATTGTGCCGGATCGCGACGCGCTGGCACGCTACGGGCTGATGGTCGGAGACCTACAAGACACAATTGCGATGGCGCTCGGCGGCGCGGCGGTCACCACGACGGTCGAAGGACGCGAACGTTACACCGTCAACGTCCGTTACCCGCGCGATCTGCGCAGCGACCCGCAGTCGATCGCGCGCGACGTACTGATCGCCATGCCGGGGGGCGGCACGGTTCCGCTGGGTGAAGTCGCTAAGGTGGAGCGCACACGCGGCCCCACGTCGATCCGCACCGAAAACGGTCAGCTCGCCGTCTATATCTTCATCGACATGCACGACCGCGATCTCGGCGGCTATGTCGCCGACGCGCAGAAGGCCGTCGCCGACAATGTGCATTTCCCGCCAGGGACCTTTGTCCAATGGAGCGGGCAGTTCGAATATCTCGAACGCGCCACCGCGAAGCTGAAAATCGTCGTGCCGGTGACGCTGATGATCATTTTCCTGCTGCTTTTTCTCAATTTCGGGAGGCTGACCGAGACCCTCATCGTCATGCTGTCTCTGCCGTTCGCCCTGGTCGGAGGGCTGTGGCTGATGTGGTGGCTCAACTTCAATATGTCGGTCGCGGTCGTCGTCGGATTTATAGCTTTGGCCGGCGTGGCCGCCGAGACAGGCGTCGTGATGCTGATGTATCTCGATCAGGCGCTGAACGAGGTCCGGCACAAGCGTGAGGCCGCCGGACGCGCTTTCACCCGAGCCGACCTCAACGAAGCGATCATGCTCGGCGCGGTCGAGCGGGTGCGGCCCAAGATGATGACCGTCGTCGCCATAATGGCGGGGTTGATTCCGATTTTATGGAACACGGGCACAGGGTCCGAGGTCATGCAGCGCATCGCCGTGCCGATGATCGGCGGCATGGTCTCCTCGACCTTGCTGACCCTCATCGTCATCCCGGCCATCTACGCGCTTGTCAAAGGATGGAGGCTGTCGAAAGCGACAGTCGCCGAAAGCGAGCCGGGTCAGCCGCGCCTTGTTCCGAGACCGGCCGAGTGAAGCGTTGTGGGCGACGATGGCTCTGGCTTTGTGTTTGGTTGTGAACGTGCTCTGGCGCGCATTTCGGGCGCTGTCGCAGGTGAAATTCCCTCAGCTGCGCAGATATTTGATCAGCGCCGCCGCGGCCAGAATCAGAACGACCAGCGCAACCAGCCATATGAAGCCTAGGCCCCACATGCCTCCTCCCATCATTCCATAGCCGTTCATCATCGCTGTCCTCCTCATTTCGGCGACTTCAGGCGCCCCTTACCGCGCGACCGAGAAGTTCGGCGACCTCGGACGCAAGCGCGACGAGCGCCGGATTCCCGATTTGCGCCATGGCCGCCCGGGGGTCGATCGCCGCAATTTCCACGCGGCCATCTTCGAGCGCCTGCACGATCACGTTGCAAGGCAGCATCACGCCGACCTTATCTTCGGCAGTTAGCGCCTTCAGCGCCAGCGACGGGTTGCAGGCGCCGAGAATGCGATAGGGACGCCAATCGACGCCGATTTTCTGCTTCAACGTCCCGGCGACGTCAATGTCCGTCAGAACGCCGAATCCTTCGCTTTTGAGCGCGGCGATCGCTCGACTGACGGCGTCGTCGAAATCCGCCTCGATTGTTCGGGCTATGTAAAAGTTCATGATGTGCCTCCTCGTTGCGTCGAAACCCGAAAGGGCGCCAGCGCGCCCGTGATCCGGTAGACCGTCTCGCGAGGACGAAGAACACATGATAACGCCGCCCCGCAGACATGAATGGCGACGAGAGCCGCGAGCAACCAGAACAAAGCCTTATGAACGACGCTCATGGGCCACCAGAAATAGCTCGCGACAGCTCCCGCCGCAGCTTCAGCCAGGAGGACGAAGTAAAGCGCATATTGAACGGCCACCGACAGCCGCGCGCGCCACGGCGGCAGAGCTTTAGGTCGCACGGGCGTTCCCCGCATAAACCGAAGCGCAAGGCGGAGAGCGACAATTATGAAGATCGCGAGCCCCACGCGAGTATGGATCG
Source organism: Hyphomicrobiales bacterium (assembly GCA_043784465.1). Lineage (GTDB taxonomy): Bacteria > Pseudomonadota > Alphaproteobacteria > Rhizobiales > Beijerinckiaceae > Roseiarcus. The sequence continues at coordinate 5,370 of JAYVYJ010000118.1, read as the reverse complement.
TGTGCAATGTCATATCGAGCGGGTCGGGCGGTTTACCCAGCGGCCGATAGCCGTGCGTGCGCAGAAGCGCTGCGCTGGTCACGTATTGCTCGGCGATCAACAGAACGACGAGCCAATGCAACGCGATTTGAACGAAGCTGTAGCGCATTCCCGGCAAATTCGGGCCGATCGTCTGACTGTCAGGGAGCGCCGTCACGACGTCAGCTTCGTATGCCGCAACCGCAGCGCGTTGCCCACGACGCTGACGGACGACAGCGCCATGGCCGCCGCCGCAAGGATGGGCGACAACAAAAGGCCGAAGACCGGATAAAGTACGCCCGCAGCGATCGGAACGCCCGCGGCATTGTAAACGAATGCGAAAAACAGGTTCTGCCTGATATTGCTCATCGTCGCCTGCGAAAGTCGGCGTGCGATGACGATGCCCTGAAGATCGCCACGCAACAGCGTCACGCCGGCGCTTTCGATGGCGACGTCCGTGCCCGTCCCCATGGCCACGCCGACGTCGGCCGCCGCAAGGGCCGGTGCATCGTTGACGCCGTCCCCGGCCATGGCGACGACGCGCCCCTGTTTCCTAAACCGTTCGACGACCTTGCTCTTGTCCTGCGGCATCACGTCGGCCTCGACATCGTCGATGCCGAGCTTGCGCGCCACGGCGGCCGCTGTGGTGCGGTTGTCGCCAGTCAGCATGACGATCCGCACGCCCGCTTCGCGCAATGCGCGCACCGCGTCCGGCGTCGTCGCCTTGATCGGGTCGGCGATGGCGATGACGCCAGCCGCATTACCGTCCAGAGCGATGAAGATCGCGGTCGCGCCATCGCCCCGTAGCGTTTCGGCAGAAGCGTCCAGCGCGCTCGTGTCAATTCCCTCGGCGCGCATGATCGCCGCGTTGCCGAGCGTCACGCGGCGGCCCTCTACGGTCGCCGTCACGCCCTTGCCTGCCGGGGCGTCGAAGCCTTCCGCCTTCCCCGGCTTGAGGCCACGCTCCTGCGCCGCGCCTACGACCGCAGCGGCGAGCGGATGTTCGCTCAGCGCCTCGACGCTGGCGGCCAGACGCAACAGTTCGTCCTCGCTTCCCAACACTGCCTGGATTGCAACCACTTTCGGCTTGCCTTCCGTCAAGGTGCCGGTCTTGTCGACGACGAGCGTATCGACCTTCTCGAAGCGTTCGAGCGCCTCCGCATTCTTGATGAGGACGCCCAGGCTGGCGCCGCGTCCCACGCCCACCATGATCGACATGGGCGTCGCGAGGCCGAGCGCGCAGGGGCAGGCGATGATGAGCACCGACACGGCGGCGACGAGACCGAAAGCGTAACGCGGCTCTGGACCGAACATCGCCCATGCGAGAAACGCGATTCCCGCCACGGCGATCACCAGCGGCACGAACCAGCCAGCCACCCGATCCGCGAGACGCTGGATTGGCGCCCGGCTTCGCTGCGCCTGCGCGACCATCTGGACGATCTGCGCCAGTAGAGTGTCGCGACCGACCTTGTCGGCCCGCATCACGAAAGCTCCCGACTGGTTGAGCGTTCCGCCAATCACCTTTTCGCCCACGCCCTTGCTCGCGGGCATGGATTCGCCCGTGACCAGAGACTCATCGACCGTACTGCGACCCTCGACGATTTCGCCGTCGACAGGGACTTTCTCACCGGGGCGCACGCGCAGCCGATCGCCGGCCTGGACCGCCTCCAGAGCGACATCTTCGTCGCCGCCATCTGTGCGAAGGCGGCGCGCGGATTTCGGCGCGAGATCGAGCAGAGCGCGGATCGCCCCGCCCGTCTGGTCGCGAGCGCGCAATTCCAGCACCTGACCCAGCAGCACCAGCACGGTAATGACCGCCGCCGCCTCGAAATAGACCGCGACCCCGCCGTGCGAATCCCGGAACGCCGCCGGAAACAGGCCGGGCGCCAAGGTGGCGACGACGCTGTAAACGTAAGCCACGCCCACACCCATCGCGATCAGCGTGAACATGTTGAGGTTGCGCGTCTTCAGCGAAGCATAGCCACGCTCGAAGAACGGCCAGCCCGCCCACAGCACCACCGGCGTCGCGAGAACGAATTGCATCCAGGTCGAGACGGAGCGATCGAGCCAGCCGTTCATGCTGACGAGATGGCCGCCCATTTCGAGGGCAAAAACGGGCGCCGACAGCGCGAGCGCGATCCAAAATCGCCGCGTCATGTCGACGAGTTCGACGTTTGGCCCCGAATCGAGCGACGCTATCTCGGGTTCCAGCGCCATGCCGCAGATCGGGCAAGCGCCCGGCCCCGCCTGGCGTATCTCGGGATGCATGGGACAGGTGTAAATTGCGCCCTCCGGCGCCACGGCTGCGGACTTGCCCGGCTGGGGTGCGAGATAATGCGCCGGTGCGGCCTCGAATTTCTCTTGGCAGCGCCCTGAGCAAAAATAGAAGGTTTCGCCCGCATGCTCGGTTCGATGTTTAGCGGTCGCGGGATCGACTTTCATGCCGCAGACCGGATCGGTGGCGCGATCATGACCGGACGGCGACGGCGACGCTGCGCCTTTCAGGAACATGTCGGGGTCGCCGAGGAATTTCTTCCGGCAGCCGCCGCAGCAGAAATAATACGTCGTTCCGCCATACTCGGTGACGTGTTTCGCCGACGCTTTATCGACGGCCATGCCGCACACGGGATCGCGCGCCTGGCCGTCTTTCAGGGGCGGTTTGAACAGGGCCGTCACCGCATGCGACGCGCCCGGTTGCGGCGAGCCCGGTTTATGCGAGGCGTGGTCTGTCATGGGCGAAAATCCTCTGCCGCGCGCCAATGCGCGGCTTGTCGAAGGTCGCCCCGACGTTTAGACTTTACTACCATGGGAAGGTCAAGGGACAGCGTATCGTGAACATTGGAGCCGCCGCTGAGGCTTCCGGCGTCAGCGCCAAGATGATCCGGCATTACGAGGCGATCGGCCTCTCGCCGGCGCCGGCGAGACGCGACAATAGCTACCGAGATTACGGCGCGCAGGAGGTGCACGAGCTGAAGTTCATAGGCCGCGCCCGCAAGCTCGGATTCTCAATGCCGGAAATCGCCGCGCTGCTTGCGCTTTGGCGTGACAGGAAACGGCCGAGCCGCGAGGTCCGCCGCCTCGCCTCGACGCATCTCTGCGACCTTGAACGTCGCATCGTCGAGATGCAGGGCATCGCCTCGACGCTGCGGGATCTGGTTGAACGCTGCCATGGCGACGAGCGCCCCGATTGCCCGATCCTTGACGAACTCGGAAGCGCGCTGCGTCGTGACGGCTAAGGCTCGGCGCCGAATGAGGAGAGGCCGTCGGCGCCGTGGAATTGGTCGTCGCTATCCTGACGAATCTCAGAAGACCCGGACGAACCTTAGGTTAAGTCCGTCCGAAACCTGTCTTTTTGCACGCGGTTGTCAGAAGCTGACTGTCCGGGTATACGCGTCTTTGGCGATTCGATACACACACGTATTCAGGACCAGATGTTGCGAGCCCTGCTCAGGATCATGAAGAGGAGCGGCGTCTTCGTCGGCCTTTTCGCGTTCTTGACCTTGGGGACGGCGTTTCCGGGTTCTATGGGTTTTCACGACCACGGCGCCGTGACGGGTCATCATCATGGCGCGGGAGTAAACGCCGGGGTCAGCCACGATCTCACTCCCGGCTCAGCAAGCGATCACGCCATCGCTGGCGATTCCTGTGGCGGGGACTGCTGCGCTCCTGGATGCTGCGCGTTAATTGTGGTCGCCGTCGCAATGTTCGCTCCGCCCACTTTCGAATGGGGACGCATAACGGGCGTACAGGATCGTCGCGTCGACGGTTTGACGCCGCTGACGGACGACCGTCCACCTAGAGCTTAAGAAAATCCTGAATCGCGTTTTGCGCGCACCCCCGCGCTCCGTTCCGGAGACGCGGCGGAATCGGATTTCCTTCGCTTCGGTGACCCCATGACCCGTTTGTTCTTGCTGGCGCTAGGCCTGTCGCTGGCCGCGTGTGAGCCGCCGCCGTCCGTCGCCTATGTGACCCGCGCCGCCGATCCATCGGCGAAGACCCCCCCGCCCTTTGTCGCCGACGCAACGGAGGGAACGCGCAATTTTGTGCCCGCCGAGGCTGGCGACTGGGACGCGATCAACCGCGCGGTCGCACCGCATGGAGGCCAGAAGTGAAGCGGCTTGCGCTCGTCTTGCCAGCCCTGGCCGCGCTTTCCGGCTGTGTAGGTTTTTCGCCGGACGCGGGCATGGACCTTGTGCGTACGAGCGCGCTCGGCGAGGAACGCGCCGAACCCGCGAAGATCGCGTCGGATAGCGCGGACGTCTTGGCCGCCGACCGCGCTCATGCGCTTCTGCACGGGCCGCTTGCCGTCGATGCCGCTGTTCGGGTCGCTTTCCTGCGCAACAAGAGTTTACAGGCCGCCTACGACGATCTCGGAATTTCCGAGGCGAAATATGTGCAGGCCAGCCTTCCGCCCAACCCTTCGTTATCCCTGCTCGACATCCGCAACGCCGTCTCGCTCGACATCGAGCGTCGCCTTGTCGCCGACATTCTGGCGCTGGCGACGCTCGAAGCGCGACAGGAAATCGCCAAGACGGCCTGGCAGGGCGCAAAACTCGAAGCCGCCGCCGCCACCTTGAAACTCGCCGCCGACGTCCGGCGGCAATACTGGCGCGCCGTCGCGGCGCGGGCGCAAACGCGCTACCTCGCAGAAGCGCGCGCGGCTACAGAATCAATCGCCGACCTCGCGCACAAGCTGGGCGAGACCGGCGCGCTCAATAAGCTCGACCAAACCCGGGAATTCGCCTTTTACGCGGAACTGTCGGCCGATCTCGCCAAGGCGCGCACGCAGGAAAAAGTCGAGAAGGAGCGCCTGACGCGGCTACTGGGGCTTTGGGGCCGCGAAATCGATTTTGCACTGCCCTCGACCTTGCCGCGATTGCCTCAAGCTCCGCGCGGGTTCGCGGCGCTGGAATCGACCGCGCTGACCCGGCGCGTCGACATCGCGCTGGCGCGCGGCGAACTTGACCGGGTCGCGCAGGAATTCGGACTTACGCGCGCAACCCGCTACGTCAACGCGCTCGAACTTTCCGCCGCCGAAAACGTCACGCAGTCAGGGCCGGTGAAAGAACGGCTGGACGGGGTTGAGCTTCGGCTCGAAATCCCGCTTTTCGACTGGGGCGAGGCGCGATCGCGCGAGGCGCAGGAAACCTACATGCGCGCCGCAAATCGGCTCGCCGAAAAAGCCGTCAACGCCCGTTCCGAAGTCCGCGAAGCTTACACCGCATATCGCGGCGCGCTGGACGTGGCGCGGCTCTATCAGTCGAAGGTTTTGCCGTTGCGCCAGCTCATCCAGGAGAATTCGCAGCTCTACTACAACGGAATGCTAGCCGACCTGTTTGTGCTGTTGCAGGA
>JAYVYJ010000117.1:0-6411 GCA_043784465.1 Hyphomicrobiales bacterium | reverse complement strand
GAACTCGTGATGTTGCAAAAGACGATGGTGGTGGTGGAGGGCGTTGCGCGCAAACTTGATCCACGCCTCAACATGTGGACGACGGCCGAGCCGGTGGTGGGCGCCTGGATCGCGCAGAATCTGGGGCCGCTCGGTCGGCTGGAGGAGGCCCGCGAGAAGCTCGGCGGGTTTGCGCGCTCGCTGGCGGAAATTCCCAAAAAGATCGAGCGGTTCGAGGCGTTTCTCGCCAGGACGGAGAAAGCCGCCGAAGAGCCGGTCGAGCTTTCCACCGTCGCGCTGTGGGTGATCGCGGCCGCCTTGGTTTTGATTGCGGTTCGGCTATTCCTGCGCTAGCCGACGCAGGGGGACATCATGGCTGACGCCGATCTAACGCAGGCCCGCGTGCTGCTCGTCATCGGCGGCGGAATCGCCGCCTTCAGGTCGCTGGACCTGATCCGCCTTTTGCGGGCGCGCGGCGCGAATGTGCAAGTCGTCCTGACGCGAGCCGCCGAGCAATTTGTCACGCCGCTGTCTGTCGCTGCGCTTAGCGTCAATCCGGTGCGGCAGGATCTGTTCAGCCTCGGCGACGAGGCCGAGATGGGGCATATCGAACTGTCGCGCTCGGCCGATCTTATCGTCGTCGCTCCCGCGACCGCCGACTTCCTCGCCAAGATGGCGCACGGCCACGCCGACGATCTGGCCTCGACGACCTTGCTCGCCACCGACAAGCCCGTTCTGGTCGCCCCGGCGATGAACGTGCGGATGTGGACTCACGCGGCGACGCAGCGCAATGTCGCGCAGTTGAAGACGGACGGCGTCGCCTTTGTCGGCCCCGACGACGGCGAAATGGCTTGCGGAGAATTTGGACCCGGTCGCATGAGCAAGCCGGACGCCATCGCGCAGGCCGTCGCGGCCATGTTGCGCCCCGACGCGCCGCTCGCCGGGCGTCATGTGCTCATCACCGCAGGGCCGACGCATGAGCCCATCGATCCCGTGCGCTTCATCGGCAATCGCTCCTCGGGGCGCCAGGGTTACGCCATCGCGCGGGCGGCGCGCGCAGCCGGGGCGCGGGTCACGCTGGTGACAGGCCCGACGGCGCTTTTGCGACCCCAGGGCGTCGAGTTCGTCACTGTGGAGACGGCGCGCGAGATGCTCGCCGCCGTGGAGGCCGCCTTGCCGGCCGACGTTTTCGTCGCGGCGGCGGCGGTCGCCGACTGGCGCGTGGAGACGCCCGAGGGGCAAAAGCTCAAAAAGACCGCGCAAGGCCCGCCCGCGCTCAAATTGCTGGAAAACCCGGACATTCTGGCGACGGTGGCGAAAAAGGCGATGGGGCGGCCCCAGGTGGTCGTGGGTTTCGCCGCCGAGACCGGCCATGTTGTCGAATATGGGCGAAAGAAGCTCGCCTCCAAGAATTGTGATTTGATTGTCGCCAACGATGTGGGGGAAGATGCGAGGGTGTTCGGCGGCGATGAAAATGAAGTGGTCCTGATCGCTGACGGGGAGGTCACGCCCTGGCCCCGGATGAGCAAAGACGAGGTCGCGCGGAAGTTGGTGCGTCTGCTTGTCGAACGCCTGTCGTGACGACGATAAAATTTCTTCGGCTCGCGCATGGGCAGGGATTGCCGCTTCCCGCTCGTCACTCCGCTGAGGCCGCCGGGCTCGATCTGTGCTCTGCAACCTTGGAAGGAACGCCTGTCGGGCTGGCTCCGGGTGATAGGGCGCTCATCCCCACAGGGTTCGCCGTCGAGTTGCCGCCCGGTTTCGAAGGGCAGGTGCGACCGCGCTCGGGACTTGCGCTTAAATATGGCGTCACCGTCCTCAACGCGCCTGGGACAGTCGATTCGGACTATCGCGGCGAAATCGGCGTGTTGCTCGTTAATCTGGGGAGCGAGTATTTCGAAGTTTTGCGGGGCGAACGCATAGCTCAATTAGTTGTGACTCGCGTTGAACTGGTCGAAACGGTTGAAAACGATGCATTGCTGGGAACTTCCCGTGGCGAAATGGGATTTGGCTCAACAGGTCGTTAAAATAGCTAGAGACTGAGGAGACCGCCATGAACTTGCTGTCCCGGCGCAGCATGCTGGCCATAGGGGCCGTCGTCGACATAGCTTTGCACTCGCGGCGGGCGCCTGTCGCGGCCAAGGCGTTGGCGAGCCGCCACCGTCTGCCGCCGCGTCATTTGGAGACCCTGTTGCAGGGTCTGGTGCATGCGAAAATTCTCAAAGGCGTGCGCGGGCCGCGCGGCGGCTACGAGCTCGCGCGCGAACGCCGGCGCGTGACGCTGGGAGATATCGTGCGCACCGCCGTAAGTTTGAGCACCGCCGATCCCGAGGACGTGGGGTCGCATTCCCGGCTGATGGAGAGGGTGGTCGATCCTTGCGTCCGCAAGGCGGGCGAGTCCTTTCTGGAAAATCTGGACGCCATCACGATCGAGGATCTTTGCGAACTCGCCGACAAAGAGCATGTGTTGGAGGACGACAAGTCTATGGCGGATTTCGCCATTTAAACTTGTGGTTTTCAAGTTTTCCTATAAGTTTTGCGTGTTTTGGCGTTATCATGCAGCCAAAGACGCTGCGGATAGGAGGACGCCCGCATGAGTAAAGCTCCGGGAAGAGGTCGGATTTACAATTCTATCGTCGATACGGTGGGCGACACGCCACTCGTTCGTCTCGATCGTCTGGCGGCGGAAAAGGGCGTGGGCGCGCGGATTCTCGCCAAACTTGAATTCTTCAATCCGCTGTCGAGCGTGAAGGATCGTATCGGCGTGGCCATGGTCGACGCCCTGGAGCGTGCGGGCAAGATCGGCCCCGGCAAGGGCGTGATGGTTGAGCCGACTTCCGGCAATACCGGCATCGGCCTTGCCTTCGTGGCGGCCGCGCGGGGCCTCAAGCTTGTGCTGGTGATGCCGGAATCGATGTCGGTGGAGCGCCGCAAAATGCTGGCGCTGCTGGGCGCCGAACTCGTGTTGACGCCCGCCGCGCAGGGGATGAAGGGCGCCATCGCCAAGGCCAACGAGATCGTGGCGGCGACGCCGGGCGCGGTGATCCCGCAGCAGTTCGAGAACCCTGCCAATCCGGAGATCCATCGTAAGACCACCGCGGAGGAGATTTGGAACGACACGCAGGGCGCGGTCGATTTCGTGGTTTCGGGCGTCGGCACGGGCGGGACGATCACCGGCGTCGGGCAAGTGCTGAAGGCGCGAAAGCCCGGCTTGCAGATGATCGCGGTGGAACCGGAGGATTCGCCGATCCTTTCCGGGGGCGCGCCGGGGCCGCACAAGATTCAGGGCATCGGCGCGGGTTTCGTCCCCGGCATTCTCGACCGCGAGGTGATCGACGAAGTGGTGCAGGTGGGCAACCAAACGGCGTTCGACACGGCGCGGCTCGTCGCGCGGCTGGAGGGCGTTGCGGTTGGCATTTCGTCGGGCGCGGCGCTGGCGGCGGCCATTGACGTGGGGCGTCGGCCAGAGAACAAAGACAAGAATATCGTGGTCATCATCCCCTCGTTCGCCGAGCGGTATCTGTCGACGGCGCTGTTCGAGGGGCTGTAAACACCTAGATACGCCAAAGCACGGCGTCTGTACGCTTAAGTTCGCGCCAAAACCTTGATTATCTCCCCGCCACGTCGGGGATGAAAAATGGAAAAACGGTTATTTGGTTTGTTCTCGGGCGGTCATATCGCGGCCACGGTGTGCGTGGCCATGCTGGTGCCGGGCGGGTTATTCGCGGCGGTGACCTTTTCAAACGTGGCCGTGGTGAATCCGAACACCGGGACCGCCGCCTTTGTCGATCCGGCGGGACGGGTGAGCGTGCTGGATTCGATTGGTTCTTACCGAAACTATCCTAGCGACATGGTGGAAATCCAGGTTTTCCCCAACCTTGATGCTTGCGTAACCACCCAACAATATGCCGTTCCTGCCGGTAAGGCTTTCATCCTCACGGGCATGAGCGGCTTTCTCCAGCAATTTGACACAAGCACGAATTATTCGGGGGTCGCCGTTTACGCGGGCGCGGGTTGCTCGGGTCGCAATCTCACATCCTTTATAACAGCGTCTGCTTCCGGCCTGCGTTTCGCGCCCGTCGTCGCGCACTATGGCTCGGGAATACCCGTGCCGGCGGGATCGACGATCAGCGTTCAGTCTCTCAACGACTATGGCGCTGTCGGGCTTCATGGCTATCTCGTGCCAGCGGCGATCGTGGCGGAGTCATCCTTAACCGGCTCTGCGGGCGCCGGCGCGCCCGCGCCGGTCGCGGGAAAGCTTCCGGGAATGACGCCCTGAGGTCAGCTTGGCCTCAAGTCCGCCAAAGCGCGCGCGCGGCGCCAAACGCCAACGCCAGCCCCGAAAGCAGAATGGAGACCAGTACGAGCCGGGCAAAGCCTCTCTCGCTGAACGTCTTGTATAGCCGCACCCCGTAGAAATTCGCCACCACCATCAGCGGCGCGGTGATCGCGAACAGTTTCCACGCCGTCGCGTTCAGCGCGTGGGTCTGCGAGTAGACCGCCAGCGTCAGGGCGTGCATGGCGATGTTGTAGACCTGCATGATTGCGCGCCTGAGATCGCGCTTCCAGCCGCGCAATTGCGTCCAGATCGCCGGCGCGCTGCCCGAAAGGCCGCCGAGACCGCCCAGAACGCCTCCGATGCCGCCCACAAACGTATCGAGCGCCCGGCCGCCGAACTTCACGTGGCGCGCGGCGCTAACGGTCAGCCCATAGGCGCCGTAGAGGGCGAACAGGATGCCGAGGCCGAGCCGAAACGCCAAGGGATCGACATTGTGCAGGATGAACACGCCTAGAGGCACCCCGAACACGCCCCCCACCACAAACGGAAGGATGCGGCCCCATTCGAAGCCTCGCTTGAAGGCGCCGAGCGTGGTGAGTTGGCCCAGCAGCGCGCCCAGCACCGCGAGCGGCGCGGCGGTTTCGGGTGCGAGCGTCCAGGCCCAGAAGCTCAGCGCGACGATGGAGAAGGCGAAGCCGGTCATGCCCTGGACGAGGCCGGCGAGCGACGCGCCCGTCAGGACCAGCGCCCAGCCGCCCCACGCGTCAGGCACGTCTGGCGAGGGCGGCTTGCCGAATCTCGGTGAGCGTCGTGCCGGGGGTGATCGCCTCGGGGTCGATCTTCACATGAAGAATGGCGGGGGCGCGCGCGGCGAGCGCCCGCTCGAACGCGGGGGCGAAATCGTCGGTCGTCTCGACCGTCTCGCCGTGGCCGCCATAGGCGCGGGCGAGCGCCGCGAAATCGGGGTTGCGAAGCTGCGTGCCTACCACGCGGCCGGGATATTCGCGCTCCTGATGCATGCGGATCGTACCGTATTGGCCGTTATCCATCAGGATGACGATCACCGCGAGATTGTATTGCACGGCGGTGGCGAATTCCTGTCCGTTCATCAGGAAATCGCCGTCGCCGGCGAACGCGACGACGACGCGCTCGGGGTGAAGCTGCTTGGCCGCTATGGCGGCGGGCAGACCGAAACCCATGGAGCCGCCGGTGGGGCCAAGCTGCTGCTCCCAGGTGCGAAAGCGCAAGAAGCGGTTGACCCAGAGCGCGAAATTGCCGGCGCCTGTGGTGAAGATGGCGTCGGGGACCGCGCGACGCAGATGCAGCATGATCTCAGCGGGCTGAACGGCGCCGGGCGAGCGCGGCGCCTGCTCGGTCCAGGCGAGAAACTCCTCGCGCGCTTCGTGGGTCGCCGCCCCCCACGGGACCGACGTCGGCGGTTGCACGGCCTCAAGGGCCGAGGCGAAGGCGGGGGAGGTGGCGACGATTCCCAGCGTCGGCGCATAGGTGCGACCGATCTCGTGCGGGTCGGCGTGGACATGGATCAGGGCTTGGCGGGGGGAGGGAATATTGAACAGCGTGTAGCTCTGCGACGACGCTTCCGACATGCGCCCGCCGATCAGCAGCACAAGGTCGGCGTTCTCGGCGCGGGCTTTCAGCTTCGGGTTGACGCCCAAGCCGATCTCGCCGACGTAGTGAGGATGCTCGCCGTCGAGCGCGCTGGCGCGGCGGAATTGCGCGGCGACAGGCAACTCGAATCGTTCGGCGAAGCGCAGAACGCTTGCCGAGGCGTTGGGCGTCCAGCCCGGGCCGCCGACGATGACCAGAGGGCGATGCGCGGCCCACAGGCGCTTCTGCAACTCCGCCATTTGCGTCATTCCCGGCCAGATCGGTGCGGCTTCGGCGCGGGGGGCGTCCGGCACGCTCGCCATGTCGGTCAGCACGTCCTCGGGCAGGGCGATGACGACGGGGCCGGGGCGGCCCTGCATCGCGTAATGATAGGCGCGCTGAACAATTTCGGGGATTTGCGCAGCCGATTCGATTTCGACCGTCCATTTGGTGAACGAGCCGAATACGGCGCGGTAGTCCATCTCCTGAAAAGCGCCGCGCCCGCGCATGCCGCGCTCGACCTGGCCGACGAACAGGATCATCGG
>JAYVYJ010000116.1:0-2470 GCA_043784465.1 Hyphomicrobiales bacterium | reverse complement strand
CGCAAAAGGAAATCCCAATAGAGCGGATTGAACGGACAAGCTCGATCTCCGCTCTTCAATTTGGGATCGTAGTAGCATTTCCCGCAATAGTTTGACATGCGATTGATGTAGGCGCCAGAGGCCGCATAAGGCTTCGAGCCGACAACGCCGCCATCGGCGAAAAGCGCCATGCCGTGCGTGTTGGGCAGTTCGACCCATTCAAAGGCGTCGGCAAAGACGGCGAGATACCATTCCTCCACTTGCGCGGGCGCGAAGCCGGCGATCAGCGCGAGATTGCCGGTCACCATCAGGCGCTGAATATGGTGGGCGTAGGCGTGACGCCGCAACTGCCCGACGACCTCCGCCACGCAGGCGAGTTTTGTCTCCCCGGTCCAGTAGAACCCGGGTAGCGGGCGCTCGGCGGCGAGCGCGTTGGTCGCTGCATATTCTGGCATCTTCAACCAATAGAGGCCGCGGATGTATTCGCGCCATCCCAAAATCTGCCGCACGAAGCCTTCCACCGCGTTGAGCGGCGCTTCGCCCTTCGCGTAGGCGCGCTCGGCGGCGGCGCACACCTCGCGCGGCGTCAGAAGCCCGATGTTAAGATACGGCGAGAGCGTCGCGTGATGCAGGAACGGCTCGCCGCGCGCCATCGCGTCCTGATGGTCGCCAAAATCTGGCAGATGATCGCGCACGAAGGCGTCGAGCGCCTTCAAGGCGTCGTCCCTCGTCGTCGCCCAACCAAAAGGTTCGAGGTCGCCGAAATGGCCGGCGAAGCGTCGCGCGACGAGATCGAGCACCGCGCGAGTTAGTTTATCCGACTCGAATCGCGGCGGCGGACGGGGATGGAAACGCGCAGGCGGCGGCTTTCGATTCTCGGCGTCGAAATTCCAGCGCCCGCCTTCCGGTTCGTCGCCCGCCATCAGAACGCCGTAGCCGCGACGCATCTCGCGATAGAAATATTCCATGCGATAGCTTGAGCGCCCCTGCGCCCATTGGGCGAACCGTCGCGTCGTCGCAAAGAACCTCTGATCCTCCAGGATTTCGACCGGCGCCCCGACCTCGGCTCGCTCCAGCGCGTCGCGCACCCGCCATTCGCCGGGCTCGGTGACGAGCACGCGGCCCGCGCCGTGCCGGGCGACCGCGCGCGCGAGCTCGCCCACGAAACTGCCCGTGTTGTCCGGCGCGTCCAGCTCCACGTAATCGACGGTGACGCCCTCCTCGCGCAGCCCCTCCGCGAAGTGTCGCATCGCGGAGAGGATGAGGGCGATTTTCTGCTTGTGATGATGAACGTAAGTGGTCTCTTCCGCCACCTCGACCATCAGAACGACGTCGTCGCCGGACAGGTCGGCGAGCGCGGCGACGTCGCGCGTAAGTTGGTCGCCGAGCAGCCATCGCAAAGTTTTCATTACGGAGGAATACGGTGCGCGCGGTGCGGCGGATTGGTTCTGTCGACGTTATCGCGCGGCGACCATCGGCGCACGGCTTCGACGGTCAAATGAGAGATGCGCGCCAACGCCGCAATATTGCAGCGGTAGTCTTCAACGTGGCGGCGGCTCGCCGTCTCGAAGCAGGCGTTGGTCCCAAGCGCTTTAAGTGTCTGTAGATCAAATCACCCTGGTCCGCCGCCCGCTTGGCGCGCACACGCGCCGCGAGATTTGCAGAAAAGCCAGCGCGGCCGTCAGCAAGGCGCCGGCATGGGTGCTCGTAGGGAACCCATCGCGAAGGAACGCCAGCGACCCCAATCGAAATCAGCCGAAGATCTCGACGACCATCATGACGAGGTCGATGGCTGGGGTGGTCCCGACGTTTTGCGAGGCCTCGCCGTCGCGGGCGACGAGAAAATTATGGCCGCGCCGCATGGCCTGCCCTCCCTATCGCGGCGCTTTTCAGATGCAAGCGCAGACGTCTGCGAGGGCAAAAGCGGCCTCTAGCGGGGGCTGGACAAGGTCTGGCGCCGCTCCTATAAGCCGCCGACCGTCGCGTAGACGTCAGGCCCAGGTAGCTCAGTTGGTAGAGCATGCGACTGAAAATCGCAGTGTCGGTGGTTCGATTCCGCCCCTGGGCACCATAAACCTCTCCAGAAAAATCTTTAGAAGGCCGAAAAAGCGTTGTTTAGCAACGCTTTTCGTCGTCTTCACGTCCAGCGCCGTCCAACGGCGACCGTTGACAGCCAGCGCTTTTGTTGGCCTCCTTGTTGGCCTCCGAGGCCAACACGCGGGCAAAGGCCAACAGATGCCCCTCACCGAAAAGCAGGTTCAGAACGCCAAAGCGCTCGTTGGAAAGACCGCCAAGCTGTCAGACGGCGGCGGCTTGCAGTTATGGGTCACGCCGAGCGGCGGAAAGCTCTGGAACCTTGCTTATCGATTCGCGGGCAAGCAGCGAAAACTCGCCATCGGCCCCTACCCCACATATTCGCTGAAGGACGCTCGATCGCGGCGAGAAGAAGCGAAGCGCCAAATCGACTACGGTCTAGACCCAAGCCAACAGA
>JAYVYJ010000115.1:0-5043 GCA_043784465.1 Hyphomicrobiales bacterium | reverse complement strand
TCGCCCCTCGAAACTCAGCGCAGGCGAGAGCGGGCGCTCGGCGGCGTGCTCTCTGAGGATGTGGGCGAAGGTGGTCATGGCCTTCAATAGCTCTTGGGCAGCCCGAGGCTGTGCTGGGCGATGAAGTTAAGGATCATTTCACGGCTCACCGGCGCTGTCTTGTGCAAGCGCGCGATGAACCAGAGGTCGGCGAGACCATATTCCAGCGCCATGCCGTTGCCGCCGTGCGTCTGGATCGCCTGATCGAGCGCCTCCAGCGAAGCGTCGGCGGCGGCGAATTTCGCCATGTTCGCCGCCTCGCCCGCTTCCGCAGAGCCGAGGTCGAAAAGCTGGGCGGCGCGCGCCGTCATCAGGCGCGCCTGCTGCACGGCGACATAGGCCTTGGCGAGCGGATGGGCGACGCCCTGATGCGCGCCGATGGGGACGCCCCACACGCTGCGCTCAGCCGCGTATCTGGCGCCTTTCTCCAGGGCGAAACGGGAGATGCCGTTGTTGATCGCCGCTGCGCACACGCGCTCGGGGTTGAGGCCGGCGAACAGATGGCGCAGACCCTGCCCTTCCTGTCCCACGAGCGCGTCGGCGGGCAGTTTGACATCGTCGAAGAACAGCGTGAACTGCGTTTCCGGCACCTGAAGCGCCGTCGCGATGGGCGTGCGCGAGAGGCCCTTCACGTTGGCGGGCACAAGGAAAAGCGAGAGCGCGCCGCGCCCCTTTGCGTCCACTTCCTCGCCGCGCGCGACGACCATGATGCTGTCGACTTCGTCCACCGCCGAGGTCCAATATTTGGTGCCGCGCAGTGACCAACCGTTGCCGTCGCGGCGCGCGGTGGTGCTGACCTTATGCGTGTTGGTGCCCGCGTCCGGCTCGGTGATGGCGAAGGCGAGGCGGCGTTCGCCGCTCGCGAGCGCGGGCAGCCATTCGCGCTTCATAGCGTCGCTGGCGTGCTGCTCGATGATCGGCGCGCAAATCGAGCCGATCACCAGCGAGAGGATAGGGCAACCCTGCGCGGCCGTTTCTTCAACCACGACATTGTAGTCGGCGAGACCCGAACCGCCGCCGCCGTATTCCTCAGGGATGAAGACGCCGAGAAAGCCCGCTTTGGCCAGCGCGTTCCAAAGGTCGACCGGCTTTTCGCCGCGCTTGACGATGTCCTGAAAATATTTGCGTCCGAAACCGCCGACGAGTTTGCCGACGCTATCGCGCAGCATCGCATGGTGGTCTGCGGTGTCGACGAGCGCGGTGTTGAAGAGAGTGGCCATGCAGTCCCTGTTTGCTTAAACGGAGGCCGGCTTCGGCCATTCGAAAAACCCCTTGCCGCTTTTGGCGCCAAGCTCGCCGCGCGCCACCATCTCCTCCAGCAGGCGCGGCGGCGCGTAGCGCTCTCCAAGCGTTTGGGCGAGGTGGCGGGCGATGTCGAGGCGCACGTCGAGGCCGACGATGTCGCTGAGCCGCAGTGGGCCGATGGGATGGCGGTAGGCGACGACCATCGCCTTGTCGATGTCCTGCGCGCTCGCGACGCCGGCCTCGAACATCCGGATCGCCTCCATCGCGGCGATCAGGTCGAGGCGACTGGTGGCGAAACCGGGCGTGTCGCTGACCGTGATCGTGGTCTTGCCTATGGCTTCCGCGAAGCCCCGCGCCGCCGCCAGCGCCGCCTCGCTGGTCGCGGCGCCGCGCACGATCTCCACCATCGGCAGCGACCATACGGGGTTGAAGAAATGCATCCCCAGGAACGTCGCCGGGTCCACTACGGAGGGCGCGAGCGCGTCGATGGAAAGCGCGCTGGTGTTGGTCGCCAGCAGCGCGGGGCCGCGGGACGCGATCTGCGCCAAGACTTTCTGTTTGAGTTCAAAACGCTCGGGCGCGGTCTCGACCACGAGGTCCAGCGCTTCGGGCAATTCGAGGGAGGACGCGAGGCGGCGCACGTTCGCCAGCGCGCGCCCGGCGCCGTCCTCGCTGAGTTTGCCGCGCTTGACGCCGGACGCCGCCGCCGCGCGCAGCATCTGCATGGCTATCTGCGCGCGGGCGTCGTCCGGCTCCACCAACCCGACGGAGAAACCTGCGACGGCGAAGACATAAACGATGCCCACGCCCATCGTCCCGCCGCCGACGACGCCGATGCGCTCTGTGCGGGAAGGCGGCGGTCCAGCCTCAGACATGGGACCCGGTCCGCTGCCAGAAGCTTGGCGCCGCCGCAGCGACGCGGGCGGATGAGGGGGCGTGTTCCGCCCGACAGGGATTGCGCACGAAGTCTCTCGACAGCATGCCCGTCAGCTCCAACGCGATGATGAGAGCCTCGCCCTGCCCCACGTCGCTCATCCTCCCCTTCCCGCCGCCCCGGAAAAGGGTACGCGCAGGACAGAATTTATTCTGGCAAAAAGACTAATCTACTCATGAGTAGTTCGCAACCCCCTTTTTGGCCGTCGGCGACCCCGCCCAAAAGACGGACGTCGTCCGCTGCGGGCGCTTGCCTACGCCGAACCGGGAGGGGATTCTCGTCCTCGCCTGGCTGAAATTCCCCGCGTCAATTTTCCCGGATCGATGACTTAGGTCCCGGACTCGACATTCG
Organism: Hyphomicrobiales bacterium; assembly: GCA_043784465.1. Taxonomy (GTDB): domain Bacteria; phylum Pseudomonadota; class Alphaproteobacteria; order Rhizobiales; family Beijerinckiaceae; genus Roseiarcus. The sequence continues at coordinate 2,474 of JAYVYJ010000115.1, read as the reverse complement.
CGCGAAGGTGTGGCGCCCGTGACATGACGGGCTTGCACTGTTTCGGTAGGGTTTTAGCCGCCGTTCCCAACGCCGTCGAAATCGTCGCGCCAGTACATGATCTCGAAGGGCGCCGCCGCGCCTTCCGTCAGCTTCAACACGACTTCCGCGCGCAATCGCCGGCCATCGAGGCTGGCGACAATCTCGGCGCGCACGAAGTCGCTGGGGTCGAGGCTGACGAAATCCTTCGCCGGCCCCGCCATTTGCTGTAGCGCGCCCGCGTCGGGAGGCGGTCCGTCGCGCGCCTTCAACAAGCCCTTGGCGATCGCCGACGTCATGCCCGGCAGAGCGGCGAGCACAACGGGATCTGCGATCAGCGGGTCAATCTTGGCCCCGCCGTAGATCGTGACAAAACGCAACGCGCGCGCGGCCAGATCGGCCGACATGCCGGGCAGCAGCGACATTTCGAGAGCGTTGTCGAACGGAGCGCCGAGCGGGCCGTAGGGGAGCCCCGCCTTGACGTAGATCGCCGCCTCCTGGCGCCTTTCGCTTTGTTTCAACCGCCCGCGCCAGGCGACGATGCGGTCGGCGAGAAAGCCGGCGGCGGCGTGGGGGGCGCCCAGTTGCTCAAACAGAGCCGCGAGCATGTCATGCGGGGCGGCGTTGAGATCGACCCGTGCGCTCTCTGCACGATAGACGACCTCGATGCGGGCGGATCCCACCTGCGTCGAGAACGCGCCCGCGTCTGGCCGCGCGGGCTTGGGCCACACGAGCTGGCGATAGGCGCAAAGCTCCACGCCCGCGCGCAGCGCCGCCTCCGCCCGCAACCTCTGTTCCGGCAGCGCGGCGCTGGGCGCCGTCTCCACAGCAAAAACCGCATAGGCCGAGGCGAGCGCGGCCAGCGCCGCCAGCATCCAGAGCACCGCGATAAGCACGAAACCGTCGTCGCCGCGAGGCATCCTCATTGCTGGCCCGCCTCAGGCTGGACCCCGCCCGCCGGATTGCCGGGGTCAACGGGTAGCGGCTGCGCTGCGATCTCGGGCGCGGCGGTCACTTTCAGCACGAACGCGGTCGAGGCGACGAGCTTGCCGCCCTGGCCCTGAACGGTGAGCCGGACCGCACGCGGCAACCTGGGCAGGTTGCTCCAGCTGGGGAGCCAACGACCGTCGGGACCCGCATAGGCGAAAACGAGTTGGAAGGGCGGACGCAGCAGCGTCGTCGCGTCGCCAAACGCCCCGATCGCGCCGGGCGCGAAACTCGCGCGCGACCGTTCGACCTCGGGTCCCTGCCGTGTTTGCGTCTCGCCGATCCTCACGATTTCCAGCCGGGGCGTGGCGCCGGGGCCGATCGCAGAGCGCACGAACGTCACCGCGCCGGGTTCGCCGCGAAACAGCGGCGCCCCCTGGCCGCCGTCGAGCCGCGCATATTCCGCCGACGAGACATCTTGCTCGATGCGGTCGAGGCCAAGGCCGATCAGGTCGGCGTTTTGCACGGCCAGAAAGCCATGGCGCCAGTTGGGCAGCCATTGTCCGGCGATCATGGCGAGCCCGGTGAGGATCGCCGCCATCACCGCAACGCTCGCCAGCGCTTCGAGCAGGGTGAATCCGGCCTCCGCGCGCTTCACGGCCCCGCCCCCATGGGCCGGAGCCTGACCGTGTCGATGACGATCTGTCCGCCTGCGGGACCGGCGACGATCAGACGCTGAGCCTGCGGGACCCAGGCGGAACGTGTGGGCGCGCCCGGCGCGCTGAACGGGAAAAGCGACGTTTGCAGCCGCCAGTCCACCCCGTCGATCTGGCCGGAGAGCGCGCCGTCGCGCAGCGCCGCGCGGTCGGGCAGCGCAGCGAACGCCCTTCGCGCGGTTGCGGTGAGAAGAAATCTTGTCTCGGCGCGGCGGGCGGCGGCTAAAGTCGAAAAGCCCAGTTGACCGATGGCGGCGAGACCCGCAGCCATCACCGCGAGCGCGACCAGCGCCTCGATCAGCGTAAACCCCTGATCGGAAGCGCAAGCCTGCGATTTTGCGTACCGCCGCCCCGTGGTCTTCAAGTCAACTCCAGCGGGACCGGGCCCTCAATGCCGAGCCTGATGCCGTTTATACGACGCTATTGTGGCCGCGCCCGCCTTTCCGCGTCGCTCGCATCGGGAATGTGCGGCGCGATTGTCACAAGCGCGGAATAACGCTTTATAGGGCCATTGTCGCGCGCGGCGCTTCAGGGAGGGCGCGGGTTTTGGGAGAGGGGCGGATACGAACGCTTCTGACGGTGATCGCCATGAGCGCAGCGTCGGCGGCATACGCTACGGGGGCCGGGGAGCGCGCCTATTATCGCGGCGACTACGCGCGGGCTGCGCCGCTGTTGCTGGCGGAGGCAAACGCTGGTCGAGCTGTCGCGCAGAGTTTTCTCGGATATGAATATCAATATGGCCTTGGCGTGCCCAAGAGCTACGAAGAGGCTGCGCGCTGGTATCTCTGCGCCGCACGTCAGGGGGAGCCGACC
>JAYVYJ010000114.1:0-14213 GCA_043784465.1 Hyphomicrobiales bacterium | reverse complement strand
AAACCGACACGGTCCCACAGGACCGCCTGGCAGCCGCCTTCGGTGGCCTCAAATCGATATCTTCAATGACTTTCAGTAGAGAGCGTTGAACAGCCCTGGTTATCCCCAAAGGAGGACTCGAGCCACCGACACATAGCTTGACATAGTGCTGCATGGCGACAGATTGTTTTGCTCCGCTCCTACGCCCTTGGCCTCCCGGCGTGCTGCGCCTCCTCGCCGTCCAGATAGTCCGCCCACCACTGCATCATGCGGACGCGCTCGTCCATATATTCGGAGCGATGATAGGCGGCGCGCACGGCGTTTTGTTCTTTGTGTGCGAGTTGCCTCTCGATGGCGTCCGGTCGCCATCGGCCGCATTCGTTGAGTATCGTCGATGCGAGCGCTCGAAATCCGTGCGTTGTCGCGCGTTGGTGATAGCCCATGCGGTAGAGGGCATAGAGCAAAGTGTTTTCGCTGATTGGTTTGTGACGATCGTTACGTCCTGGAAAGACGAGATCGTCGCCACCCGATATCGGCTTCAGTTCTTCCAGGACAGCCAAAGCTTGCTGCGATAGCGGAACGAGGTGCGGCGCGCGCATCTTCATTCGCTCCTGAGGGATCGCCCAGATTTTGTTTTCGAAATCGAATTCGCTCCATCGCGCGCCGCGCAGTTCGACGGTGCGGACCATGGTCAGAATAATCAATCGCAAGGCGAGTCCGATAGCTTTGTCGCCTTTGTGCGTTCGCAGAGTCTGCAAGAACGAGGACAGTTCGTTCGCCGGCAACATTCGACGCGGTATTTTCTTGCGCGTGACGAAAACCCCTTTCATCGCCACGACTGGGTTATTTTCGGCAACCCCGGTTCCGATTGCGAACGCAAATACGGCGCTGCAACGCTGGCGAACACGCTGGGCGATATCGATGGCTCCGCGCTTCTCGATTTTCCGAATCGACTCCAGCACTTCGGGCGCTCTTAGCTCCGCGATTGGCCGCTCGCCGAAATCCGGGAAGACGTCTTTTTCCAAACTTTCGATCACATCTTGCGCGTGTCGCTCCGTCCATTTTGTACGCATGACAGAGTGCCACTCGCGCGCAACGGCCTCGAATGAATTGGAGGCGGCGAGTTTGGCGTCGCGCTCGCGTTCCTTCTTGCGCGCCGACGGATCAGTTCCCTCATGCAGAACTCTTCGGGCTTCGAGCGCCTCCTCGCGCGCCTTTGCCAGAGTGACAACGGGATAGACGCCGAGCGCCAAACGCTTCTCTTTGCCGTCGAACCGGTATTTCCAGCGCCAGTAGCGGGAGCCATTTGGCGCGACCTCAAGGTAGAGGCCATGCGCGTCGCTGAGCTTGTAGGTCTTCAGCCGCGGCTTGGCCATGCGGGCGGTCGTGTCGGAAAGGGACATGGGGGCATCTCGCGAGGGGCATTGCGCCGAGTGCCCCATTTATGCCCCCGTTTCTCGCGCGTGGCAATGCGCCGCCGTGAGTGGCTATGCGCTAGAGGATTGGCATTTTTCGATGCTAATTCATAGTCTTAGGGGTCAGTATGTGACGCTATGAAAAGGATAGTTGGCGGAGAGGGAGGGATTCGAACCCCCGGTACGCTTGCACGTACTCCGCATTTCGAGTGCGGCGCGATCGACCACTCTGCCACCTCTCCGGTAGGGCGCGCCGTAACATATTCGTCGTTCGGCGCGCAAGGACAAGGTGAGGCGGCTCCAATCCGCTTTTGCGCTCCGGCCATGCTTGGGAACCGTTGCTATTAACGCGTAACGAGGACGGTCTAGGGTCGCCGCGCCTCGCGGGGCTCGTCGCAGGCCCGTGCGAGGATAGCTTCCAGCTGCGCGCCAGCAGGCTCGAAGGTGTGGTGCGTCCAGACTTTCGCCTGCGCAGCCTCGCCAAGGCGGGGTCCCAGCGGGGGCTCGTCGAGGATACGGCCCACGCGCTCCGCCAAGGCGGAAGCATCGCCGACGGGGAAAAGCAGGCTGTCTTTCCCGTCGCTCGAAATCTCGCGCGGGCCGGGGCAATCGGCGAGAACGACGGGCTTGGCCCACATGAACGCTTCCAGCAACACCACGGGGCAAACGTCGTGGTGGGAGGTGAAGGCGAAAATGTCGATGTCCTCAAAGAACTTCGCCTTGTCGGTGACCCAACCGGGGAACGTCACGGTTCCGGTCAGGCCCAAAGCGGCCGCCTGCGCCCTGAGCGTCGCTTCGAGCGGTCCCGATCCCGCCAAAACGGCCTTCACCGACCGGCCTTGCGCCTTCAGGCGCGCCACCCCGTCCAGAAAGACGTCGAAACCCTTTTTCTCCACGAAACGGCCCATGGCGCCAATGACCGGGGGGGTTTTGAGCGCGTTGGGGCGGGGTGGGGGAGACGCGCGGCGAACCATGTTGAACAGCTTGGCCAGCCGCGCTTCGGGCTGACCGGCCGCCAGAAGCCGGGAGCGCATGTCTTCGTTGATGGCGATCACGAAATCGGCGCCGACCGCGCTTTTGACGTTCACGTTGTGATTGACCGCAATAAGCGGCGCGAGCCCGCGCGCGGCTCGGCGCATCAGGTGAATGGCGCGGTTGCCATGGGCGATGGCCACATCCGCCTGATGCGCCGCCAGCGCGCGGCGGAGCCTGAATGCTGCGATCGGATCCCATTGGTTGAAATTGCCGATCTCCACGACCGACTGACCCAGGGCGCGCAACGCCGGCGCCGATTGGGCGCCCGGCGCCACGAAATTGACGAGGGCGTGGCCGCGCAGCGCCAGCGCTTCGCTGTAATCGACAAAGACCTGTTCGAGCCCGCCAAGCCGGGCTCCGAACATGGCGTTGACGATGCGCAGGGATCGCATCGGCGGCTTATCGGGCGCCGACATCCGATCCGCAAGCGGAACGCCGCCGACGTCGCTGCGTTTGGCCAAGGTCACGCTTCCGGAAATTTACCCTGGCCGAATGGACCCGGCGCGCCGTCGTCGGCGGAGCCCTTGCCGCTGGAGACAGCGGCCCCGCGCTCTCGACAACGCGGGAGCCGTCTCTTATGCAAAATCCCATCGAAAAATATCCCAAGCTTCGTTCGGGAGACAGCCGCAGTCCTGGCCGGGCCTGGAGACGAATATTATTCCCCGGCACGACCACGGCGAGGAAAGTTAAAGGAGGTCTTCGCGGCTTGCGGGTCGTAAAGCGCTGGCGACGGGCGGCGATTTCGTGATGGGTTGCGCGGCGGACATCGCGTTCGCTCGCGAAGGCGCGGAACCCGCAAGCGCCTATTATCCCACCAAGGAGGAGGGTGCGCGCGAGGTCGTCGAAAGCATCCAAAAGACGGGTTTAAGGATCTGGCGCCTCCGGGCTGTCTTCGCGACGACGATTTTTGCAAGAAACTTGTGGCCGAAGCGGTTGCGGGACTGTTCCAGCTCGATCTGCAAGTCGGCAACGCGGCGCGTCGGCCGCCGCGCGACTTGATCCTCGATCTGTCGTCGGAGGAATTCGACGCCAACGTAAAAACCATTATTTACGCGCTGTTCGGGATCAGAAGGACCGCCGCCCCGCGTAGTTCGTAGCCCTCCGCATGATCGGCGCCGCCTTGGAGAAGGCCGCGCACCCGACCCCGGAACTTTACAATTGCGCCATGACCAAAGCGGCGACTCGCAATTGCGTACGCTCGCCCTCCAAGCGGCTCGCGCCGAAGGGCGTCCGGGTCGACGGCGTCGCGCCGGGTCCGATCTGACGCCATCGCAAGTGTCAGGCGGCGCAAGCATGAAGTCGCTCTTCGAGATCGGCGGGATTACGCCGAAGGGGCGGCCCGGACAGCCTGCGGCACTCGTCTCGTTTTACGTATCGCCCGCCCCCGGGTACGCGGGCGAGACGACCGGGAAGCCTATGGGTCGGCTGGCAACGATGGACGGCCCTGCCGCTTCCACCCGAGGACGAATGGACAAAACGCGTGGGCACCGTCATAGGCGCTCGCCTATGCGTATCCTGCTCATCGGCAACGCCGGCGACCGCGAGCCTGGGCGGCGCTTTTACAGCATCGAGCGGAAGCTCGCGAACGGGTTCGTGCGCAACGGGCATCATGTGCTGCTTTTCAGCGATCGCGACATGGCGCGGGCGGGCTCGCTATTTAGATCGTCGCGGGCAGGGCGGGGGGCGGCGAACGCCAAGTTTCTGGAGGCGGTGCGAAACTTCGCGCCCCACGCGATCGTCGCGACGCATGCCTGCCTGATTGCGACGCCGACGTTTGCGCAAGCCAAGACGACGGCGAGTCGTCCGCGTTTCGCGCAGGTGTGCGTCGATCCGCTGTTTCGGGCGGTTAACGACGCTTATCTGGCCGACCGGGCGCGCGTCGCGGACGCAACCTTCGTCACGACGGCCGGTGAGGCGCTCGCACGGTTTTCCACCCCCTCCAATGTGTCTGCGTTCATCCCCAACCCGGTCGATTCGTCTATTGAAGAGGGGCGCAATTTTGAGCGGTCGGATTTAGGATACGACGTGGTTTTCGCCGCCAACGCACACGGCGACCCCCCCGAGGACTGGCGGCGCGCGGCGCCGCGGCTGATGGCGGCGGAGCCGGGGCTGAAATGTTCGTTTCATGGCTTCGATGGAAAGCCGGGGGTCTATGGCGCGGCCTATTTTGACGCCCTGGCGCAGGCGCGGATGGGGCTAAACCTCAATTCCGACCGCGCCGAGGACGCCGCGGCGCGCGCTCCGGAAGAGGAGCTTTACCTCTACAGTTCCGACCGGGTCAGCCAGTTGCTGGGGTGCGGTTTGCTGACGCTTTCGTTTCGCGTCAACAAGCTGATGGACCTGTTCGAGGAGGGCGTCGAAATGGCGTTCGCCGAGACGCCGGAAGCCATGCGCGACCTTGCGCTGCGGTTGAGCCGGGACGACGCCGCGCGACGGCGGATCGCGGAGGCCGGATGGCGCAAGGCGCATGGAGAGTTCAACGAACGCAAGGTCGCGGCGTTTGTGGAGGACGTGCTGTTTCGCAGGCCGCTGCGCGAAGTCTACGAATGGCCGACGCGGTTGTGGTGACGCCGATTCAGGCGGCGAGGCGAGAGCGATTGCGGGTCGGTGAGCGACAGCGGCCTCAGGAACTCTGGCCATCATGAGGGTCTTGTGGTACGCGACAAAGTGTGGAAGCGGGGTATAGCGCAGCCCGGTAGCGCGGAAGTTTTGGGAACTTCAGGTCGCAGGTTCGAATCCTGCTGCCCCGACCAAAATTTAATATGGAAATCGTTGGAAACAGATTCGGACCTTGCGTGGCGAAGGCGACCAACGTCGGCAACGTGCGAAAGCCTATTCAGGAAAACAGAAAAATTCTTGACGCTTTCGCCGTTTCAGAACATATTGGGTAGGCTGGCCGGTTTGGTTCGATAGGAATCGCCAGCGGCGCCGAGCGCAGCCTTTCCGACTTTTTCATCGCCAGACGAGGCGCCATTGCCGACCTTGACCGGGGTTCATCTCCTCCCGTCGACGGGGGAGTTCACCTATGATCCTGTCGCCTATATGGGGCGCCGCGCGACCGAAACGGGGTTTTCAGCCCTCAACGCCTATGCCGGGCAAGCGCCGATCACCGACTGCTCGGTGTCTCTCAACCAGCTTCAGGCCGGGCATCCCGAATGCGGGTGCGTTTCGATAGTCTGCGCGTGGTTCTTCGATGGGACGAACGCGGGCGCCTGCAACATGTTTCCGTCGACGACCTATGTGGGGGGGGCTTTCGCGCAGGCGAGCGGCACGGGGGACGTGTGGCGCTGCTCCGGGTTGACGCAGGCGAGTGCGGGCCTCATCCCAATCCCGACCGATGCGTCGGGCCATTTCATCTACGGCGGCACGCCGAGCGACCAAAGCCTCGTGCGCTGCGTTAGGGACTTGCGCGCGCGGGGCTTGCGCGTCGTGTTCTATCCTTTCCTGCTCTCAACCGCCTCGGGCGAGCCGTGGCGTGGGCGCATCGGCTATGCGCCGGACGTGTCGAGCGCGGCGACGGCGGCCGTCAGCGCCTTCCTGGGGAGCGCAGCGGCGGGGCAGTTCACGCGCGACGCGACCAACTTGACGGTCGCCTATTCGGGGTCGGCGACCGACTGGACCTATCGGCGGATGATCCTGCACTACGCGAACCTGATGGTCGTCGCGGGCGGGGTCGACCTCTTCGTGATCGGCTCGGAACTTCGGGGGCTGGAGACGATCCGCGGGCCGGGCTGGACGAAGGCCGGGACCCTAGACGGCTCGGGTCATGCGGTCTGGGACTATCCATTCGTCGCCGGCCTCGTGCAACTCGCATCGGACGTGCGCGGCGTCTTCGACGGCGCGGGGCTGACGAAGAACACGACGACGCTGAAGAACCTCATCACCTATTCCGCCGACTGGTCGTCGTGGATGGGCTGGCAGCATCCGGGCGCGAACGGCCAATGGCCGCATCTGGACGCGCTCTGGGCTTCGCCGAACATCGATTTCGTCGCCTTAGACAATTACCTGCCGCTCAGCGACTGGACGACCGGTGGGGGCGGCCTCGACGCGGCGAACTGGCGGGCGCCGGCGCCCGTGTCCTGGCCGACCGCCACCCCGAAGGCGCGGGGCTTTGGCCTCTCGGGCGCGCCCACGCTGCTTTCAAGCGCCTATCTTCAGGCCAACATCGAGGGCGGCGAGAAGTTCGACTGGTTCTACGCCGATTCCAGCAATATCGGGGCGGGCGACGATCCCAACGGTTCGGGCTCGATCGTATCGCTTCCGCAAGGCGATCGCGCGACGCAGACGCGTCAGGCATACTATGCGGGCCAGGAGATTCTTGCGCCCAAGCAAGTGCGATGGTGGTGGAGCAACACGCATCAGGCGATCTACGCAAACACGGGCGGAGCCTGGGTAAGGCAGGGGCCGGCAACGGCGTGGGCGCCCAACGCCAAGCCGACGATCTTCCTCGAATACGGTTTTCCCGCCTGCGATAAGGCGACCAATCAGCCCAACCTGTTTTATTCGGCGACTTCGAACGAGACGGGCACGCCGTATTGGTCGATCTGGCAGAGCGTCTCGGGCGGCGGTTTCGCCCCTTTGCGCGACGATACGATCTTCGAACTCGCGCTCAACGCCGTGCATGACTACTGGCAGGCGAACAATCAAATGTTTGGCGCCACGCCGCTGATCGCCTGGACGTTTTGCTGCGCGTGGAACTGGGACGCACGGCCGTTTCCCACCTTCCCGGACCTAACAGGCGTTTGGGGCGACGCGGGAAACTGGGCGACGGGCAACTGGATCGGCCCCGGTCGCACGGCGCTGCCGCCCCCCGCGCCGGCGCCCGATCCGGGGCCGGGCGTCTTTCCCAACTTTCCGACGCTGGCGGGCGCAGGTTGGTCCGTCAAAGTGCGGCCGCGCTTCGACACGGGGATCGCCCATCATGTCTCCGGGCGCGAGACGCGGCGACCTTCGCGTGCGCTAGCGGTGCGCGAGATCGAGTTGAGTTTTGACGGCCTGCGCGCCGACGCCGCGCACGCGGAGCTTCAGACGGTCGCAGGATTCTATGCGAACCTTGCCGGGCAGGACGGAGCCTTCTGGTTCGCGCCGCCGGGTCTGTCCGCGCTCGCGGGGCAACTTGTCGGCGTGGGCGACGGGGTCACGACGATTTTTCCGCTCATCGCCCTGACGGGCGGCAGGTTGGAGCCGGTGCAGGCGACGAGCGGGGTTGGCGCCGTCTATCTCGACGGAACGCCTCAAGCGATCGGCTGGAGCGTATCGAGCGGCTATGCGCCCGCGATTACGTTCGCTGTGGCGCCCGGCGAGAAGGTGGCGGTGACGGCCGATTTCGGCGTCCTGTGGCTCTGTCGCTTCGCCGGAGATGTCGCGGATTTCGAGAATTTCGCGGCGCTGTTGTGGCGCTGGCGAACCGTAAAACTTCAAACGACGAGGCCCTGATGAGCGCGCCCCCGGTCTTTCCCACGCTCCCCGGACAGGGCTGGAGCGTCAACAAGAAGCCGACGTTCTCCAATATCGTCGCCTCGCATGTCTCCGGGCGCGAGGTCCGCGCCGCGCTCTACCAAAACCCGATCTGGCAGTTCGAGTTGACCTTCGAGGGCCTCGACGGAACGGCGGGCAGCGCCTACGGCGGGCTGGGCGCATCGAGCCTGCAAGCGCTCATGGGCCTGTTCCTGCAATGCCAGGGGCGGTTAACGGCGTTTCTCTACTACGATTCCACGGACTTTTCCGTCAGCGCTCAACCCTTCGGGAGCGGCGATGGGACGACGACGAATTTTGCGCTTCAGCGAACGCTCGGCGGATTCTCCGAACCGGTGACCCAGCCCTTCGCGCCTGGCGCGCCGACGCTGTTTCAGGTGCAGGGATCGCAACCGGCCTATGCGCCCAACAATCTGATGACCTATTCGGGCGACTTCTCGAACGGCGCCTGGACGAAGACAAATGCAACTGTGACGTCAGGGGTCGCCGATCCTTTCGGCGGGACGGCGGCGCAGACGATTGCGTCGAGCGCCGCGAATGGCCTGTGCTTCCAGGCGACCGTCGCCTCAAGCGGCAATTTCGTTTCGTCCGTATGGGTTCGCCGCAGGACCGGAACCGGCGCGGTCTATCTGCGAACGCCGTCGAACACGACGACCGTCATCAATATCACGTCGACATGGCAGCGATTTAGCACGTCGGGGCCGCCTGCCGCCGCTAACCGCGTTTACCTTGCGCTTCAGTTGGCGAATTCAGGCGACGCCGTCGACGTCTACGCGCCGCAGGCAGAGCAATCGCTTGTCTCATCGCCCGGCCCCTATTTTCAAACGCTGGCGACCTACTATTTCGGCGGCCCGTGGATTACGGCGGGAGGCGCGCTGGTCGATTCCAGCGCTTACGCGATCGCCAACGGCGCGATCACCTTCGCAGCCGCCCCGGCGAGCGGCGCGGCGCTCGCCTGGACCGGCTGTTTCGCCTTTCTCTGCCGTTTCGACGGCGACGACCTCGATTTCGAGCAATTCATGGCGAACCTCTGGAAGGCCGACAGCGTCAAGTTCCGCTCGTTGAGGGCGCAATGAAGACGACATCGACCGCCGTCCTGGCGGCCCTCAACGCCGCGCGCGCGTTTCCCGACGCGCCGCTGGCCTTCGCGGAATGTTTCACCTTCACGCTTTCAGGCGGAACGGTGCTGACCTGGACCAATGTCGATCTGCCGGTGACCTACAACGGCGTCGTCTTTTCGGCGACGGGGCCGCTGGTTCACGGGTTCAAATACAAGGCGAACGTCGGGCTGGAAGTCGACAAGCAGCAAATCTCCATCGCCGCGCGGCAGACGGACCTGATAGCGGGCGCCCCGGCGCTGTATGCGATACGTTCGGGGGCCTTCGACGGCGCCACGGTGCAGCGCGACCGCGTGTTTCTCAACGCCATCGGGGGGACGACGATAGGCGGAGTGATGATGTTTCACGGCCGCGTGTCGACGGTGGATTCGGTCGGGCGCACGTCCGCCCAGATCACGGTGGCGAGCGACCTCGTGATCCTCGACTACGACATGCCTAGAAACGTCTATTCGGCGACTTGCGTGCACACGCTTTACGATTCCGGCTGCGGGATCGTGCGAGGCACGTATTCGGCAAGCGGGACGGCCGGAGTGGGCTCGACGACCGTTCTCATCACTACGGCGGTTGCGGCGGCGGGGCACACGCAGGGGTCGCTGGTGTTCACGAGCGGCCTCAACGCCAACTGCAAAGCGACGGTGAAGAGCGTGGTGGCGGGGGCATCGCTGTCGCTGATGTATGCGCTGCCTTCGCCGCCGACGACGGGCGATGCTTTCACGGTGGCGTTCGGATGCGACCATACGCGCGGAACGTGCCAGGCGAAATTCAGCAACCTCGCCAATTTCCGGGGCTTTCCGTTCGTGCCGCCGCCGCAAATTGCTTATTGATTGAGCACTTTCATGAAACCAGACGAAACCTCCGCGCGCCTGCGCGTAGTGGCAGCCGCGCGCGCCTGGATCGGCACCCCCTATCATCATGCGGCGGACGTGCGGAGCGTCGGCGTCGACTGCGCGATGATCCTTGTGCGCGTGTTCTGCGACCTCGGCCTCGTGGCGCCGTTCGATCCGCGTCCTTACGTCAAGGATTGGATGCTGCATCGAGACGACGAGCGCTATTTGGGGTTTCTGCTCGACCGCGCGCACGCGGTTGAAACGCCTGGACCCGGCGACGTCATCCTGTTTCGCGTTGGGCGCTGCTTTGCACACGGCGGGATCGTCACATGCGGCGATCCGCTCGCCTTTGTCCACGCCTTCTCGCCGACGGGCTGCGTGATCGAGGAGCCAGCGGCGTCCAACGCCCAGCTCTCGGACAAGCTCGCGAGCGCGCGCTTTTTCTCCATCTGGGGGGCCTAAACTCATGGCCGCAATTTTCGGGCATCCCAAATCCAGCGCGAAGCCGGATTATACCGGCCTGCAACTCCAGACCGCCACGGCGACGTTGCCAATTCCGATTCTCTGGGGCCAGTCGAAGCTCGCGCCCAACGTGGTGTTCTACGCCAATTTCAGGACGCAAACCGTCAAGAGCGGCGGCAAGGGCGGGTTGTTCTCGTCCGCAACGACGGGCGGCTACAATTACTCCGCCGACGTGATCTTGGCGCTGTGCGAGGGGCCGATTGCGGGTGTGGGCTATGTTTGGCGCGATCAGTCGACCTCCACGCTGTCGAGCTTCGGCCTGACGCTGTTTGGCGGGACGACGCCGCAGCCGGTCTGGAGCTATCTGGCTGCGACCTATCCCAATCAGGCGCTCGCTTACCAGGGCACGGCTTACGCGGCGGCCGCCAACTATCAATTGGGAGGGGCCGCCGCGATAGGAAACCACAATTTCGAGATCGTGGGGATTCTCGCAGGGACAGGCGTCAACGGGATCGACGCCGACCCGGCGCAGGTGATTTACGATTTCCTCACCAACGCCCAATACGGCGCAGGCTTCCCCGCCGCCTCGATCAACCTGACGACGCTTTACGGTTCAGGCGGGGACGCCAGCCTTCAGACCTATTGCCGGGCGATGGGGATCGCCTTCTCGCCGCAGCTGTCGAGCCCCGAGCAGGGATCGGCGGTGCTTTCGCGCTGGTTGCGGCTGCTCAACTGCGCGGCGGTGTGGTCGGGAGGGCAGCTCAAGTTCGTGCCCTACGGCGACCAGACCATCGCCGCCGGGAATGTCGCCAAGACAATCAACGCGCCCGTCCCGATCCCCGCACAATTGAGCAACGGCGCTTATCCCGCGCCGACGCTCGTCGTCGCGACGCCTGCCAATTTCGTCGCCGACGGCGGCGTCGCCTACGCCTCTAATGGACATGCGCTGACTTACGTGGGCGCGTCCGCGCCCGGCGCGGCGGGCCAATACGGGATCACGCCTGCGGGGACTTATGTCTTCCACAGGGGCGATCGGGGGTCGCCGGTGACGATTGCGGCGACATTGGCCAATCCGACCGCGTATGCGCCCAACCTCACGCCCGTGTATGCGCTGACCGACCGCGATTTTCTCGACGCCAAAGGCGACAAGGACCCTGTTCAGGCGAGCCGCGCCGATCCGTTCAGTCTGCCGACGATGCTTCGGGTCGAATGCCTGTCGCGCGACAATCAGTATGGCTCGACCCCGGTCGAGGCGCGCGACCAGTCGCAAATCGAGCTTTACGGGCCGCGCGCAGCCTCCAGCGTTCAGGCGCGGGAAATTTGCGACGAACTGATCGTCGCGCCGGTCGTCGCGCAGACGCTGCTCCAACGCCAGCTTTACGTGCGCACGCGATTTACGTTCAAACTGTCCTGGGAATATTGCCTGCTCGACCCGATGGATATCGTGACGATATCGGACGCCAATCTGGGGCTGTCGGCCTATCCCGTCCGCATCGTCGCCATCGAGGAGGACGAGACAGGACTGTTGTCGGTCATCGCGGAGGAACTGGCGCTGGGCGTTTCGACGCCGGACGCGAATCCCACCAACGGCGCGGTTTCGTTCCAGCCCAATCAGGGCGCGGCGGCGAGCGCGATCAATGCGCCGCTGATCTACGAGCCGCCGACTTTGCTGACCAACAATGTCGCGCAAGTCTGGGTGGGCGCGAGCGGCGGGGCCGGCGGCGTCGCCGATCCCAACTGGGGCGGCGCGTTTGTCTGGGCGAGCGTGGACAACGCCACCTACAGCCAGATCGGCACAATCACCCAACCGCTGAGGCAGGGCGTCCTGACGGCGGCGCTGGCGCTCGGCTCGGGCTGGGATACGACGCGCACTTTGGCGGTCAACCTGGCCGCCAGCGGCGCGACGCTGACCGGCACCAGCGCCGTTTCGGCGCAAGCGGGCGCGACGCTGTCGCTCGTCGACGGCGAACTCATGGCCTACCAAACCGCGACCCTGACGGGCGCCAACGCCTATAATCTGACGGGTCTGCAACGCGGGCTCAGCAGCTCAAAAGCGGCGGCGCACGCGAACGGCGCGCCGTTCGCGCGGCTGGACGCGGCGGTGGTTCCTTACACTCTGCCTGCCGCCTGGGTCGGCGTGCCGCTATATTTCAAGTTTCAATCCTTCAACGTGTTCGGCGCGGGCGTGCAGGACCTCTCGACTTGCGCGGTCTACGCCTACACGCCGAGCGGCGCAGGGGCGCTGGGGCTGGTCACGCAGGCGCTTATCGTGGGGACCAACCTCGATTTCGGCAGCGTCGTCGCGCCGGTTTCGCAAGCGGAGGACTGGGGTTTCGGCGTCGCCGCCGCGCCTGCCGCCGCCATCGACCTCGGCGCCGTCGCGTCCTGATCCGCGCTCTCCCCGGAGATTCTTATGACCTACGCCCTGCCGCGCGTCCGGCAACGCCCAACGCCGAACTATACGCCTGTCGCGATCCAGCACGATCTCGTTGTTCTTCACATGATGGAGGGCGGTTACGAAGGATCGGTGGCGTGGCTTTGCGATCCCGCCGCGCGCGCCTCGGCGCATCTCTGTCTCAAGGCCGACGGCTCGGAGGTCACGCAGCTTGCGCCCTTGTCGCTCAAGGCCTGGGCGCAATGCGCTTTCAACGGGCGCAGCGTCTCGATCGAGATCGAAGGTTTCACCGCACAGGGAATGTGCGACCAAACGCTTGAGGCTGCCGCGCGCGTCGCCGCATGGCTCAGCAAAATCTATGCGATTCCGCCGGTCTGGGCGGAAGGCGGGCAGGGGCGGGGGGTTTGTTGTCATCACGATCTCGGTGTCGGCGGCGGCGGTCATGTCGATATTTGCGGGATCGGCGACGCCACTTGGCGGCGGACGATGGCCGCGATACAGGCGGCCTGCGCGGCGCTGGGAGACGGAGCCGCGCCTGATTTCGCGCTGCACGGATTGCCGGGGCCGCATCAGATCGCGGCGCCGGGCGAGGCGACGGCGACGCCCAGCCACGGAGGGGCGGCGCGCTGCGAACCCGGCGACATGCACGCCCATCCGACGGTCAGCCGTTATCCGGCCCATTCCGTCGCCGATCTTCAGTGGCATATGAACCGGCTCGGCGCGTCGCTCGCCGTGGACGGCCGCTTCGGTCCCGCCACGCAGGCCGCCCTGCGGCGCTTTCAGATCGCGCAAGGGCTCGCCGCGGATGGGCGGATCGGGCCGGCCAGTTGGGCGGCGCTCGGGAAAGCGGCATGACCGCCTTTTGGCAAGCGGGGCTGGTTTTGGCGTTGGCGGGGGCGGTTGCGCTCGCCGGATATCTCGCCAGCCGCTTCGATTGAGCGGCGCGCGTCGCCGCGCAGCCGGCCCCTCCCCAAAGCGAAGCTGAGGCCTGGCGCTCCCCCTGCAATTGCCCGCGCGACCTCCCTGGCGATCGAGTTTTCGCGCGCGGGCGCGAGCGGCGTCCTGCCCGGCCGCCGTCTCCGTAGATCGTCGTTCAGCAAGGACTGGTCACATGAAACATTTCTGGATCCATCTTGGCTCCCAACTCGGCATGGCCGCGGCGGGCGCCCTCGTCAGCGCGGCCGCTGGCGCGGATTATTCCAGCCTCGGCGTGTGGGCTGGCGTCGCGCAGGGGGCGGCGGCCGTCGGGGCCGAGATATTCAATTCTTTCGGCGGCTTGCCGAAAGCCGCTTCGCCCAAGTGAACCCGGCGATCCAGCGCGCTCTCGTCAGAGTGCTGACGCAGGCGCTGGGCGTCCTGGAGCCCGCGCCCGCCGCGCGGTCTCTCACCGCCGCGCATGTCGGAGCGTTGCCGCTCTTTCTTTCGTTAATCCCGGTATCCGACCTCGTCGCCCTCGCGACGGGGAGCGGGACCGTCGACAACGTGCTCGATGTGGCGGAAGCGGGCG